>VGRE01000263.1 GCA_016875435.1 Deltaproteobacteria bacterium
GGGGGCGCACGGTCCCGGGCGGCAGAGCTACGGGCACTCGCTGGTGGTCGACCCCTGGGGCACGGTGCTGGCCGAGTGCGCTGACGGGCCGGGGCTGGCGCTGGCGGAGATCGACGTGGCGCGGGTGGCGGCGATCCGGGCGTCGATGCCGGTGGGGCGACACCGGAGGTTGTAGGCCCCGACCCTGGGACGGCCCCGGTCAGCCCCTCGCTCACGACGCGGGAGTCCCCTGCGCCTCAGGCGATCTGCCCACCCAGATCCTACACTTTGCCTCCGGCAGCGGGTCCTGTCACCCCTGGCGTCCCCATCGGCTTCGCTGCGCTCCGCGATGGGGCGCGCCAGGGGCGCCACCCGCCACTCCCGGGCGGGGTCTGGGCGGGCGATCACGAGGCACGTCCCCGCTGTTCTTGGGACTGGCCGGGGCCTCGACCTGACCCAGGAACGCTACCGCGTGAGGTGCCGGATCAGCTCTTGGCCGGCCTGCTCCGTCGTCTCGCTCAGGAAGAACTCCCCGTCGGGCTGGTAGGCCACGGCGCAGCCTTGCGCGGGGCAGATGTCGAGGCAGCCGGTGCCGGTGACGATCACCTCGCCCTTGAGCCCGCGCTCCTTCACGGCCTTCTTGAGGTAGTCGCGGAGCTGGGCAGCGCCGTTCATGCCGCAGGAGGGCTTGCCGGTGGAGGGGTCGCGGCTGTTGAAGCACACCAGCAGCTGGCGCCTGGTGTAGGGGGACTTGACCGGTTTCATCGGCAAGGCCTATCGGAGCGAGGCCGCGTGCCGCAACACCTCGGCCACGCTCGTGGACGGGCGGGCGCACGCGCTCGGCGAGCAGGCCAGCGCCGTGCCCGGGGGGGTGCCCTCGTGGACGAGGCGGACGACGAGGTCGGGGTCGGGCGCGTTCCACAGCGCGTCGCGCATGGTGGCGCCGTTGCACTTGGCCACCACGGGACGGCGCGCCATCCGCTCGGCGAGCGCCGCCGCCGGGGCCGCCATGAAACCGTAGCGAACCGCCTCGGCGAGGGCCCCGTCGCGGGCGTGCTCGGCGATGGCGCGGTGACCCTCGTCGCCGCTGAGCGCGAACAAGCGCCACGCCGCCTCGCCGAGCGCGGCGTTGGCGAGCAAGGGACGGCGGGCTTGCCGCATCGCCCCCACGCCGCCCTCCACCACGTCGCGATAGCCGGATGGAAGCCTCAAGTTGGCCTCGGTCCACCGCAGGCAGCGGTCGGCCAGCCCAAGCCACGCGTCGTCCCCGGTCCAGGCGCCACAGGCCACGGCCGCCTCGGCCACCAGCGCCTGGTCGTCCAGCAGGCCCCGGGCCCCGCCGGCCAGTCGCGACACCACGCCCTCGCCGTCGACCAGGGTCGCGACCTCGGCCATCGCCATGCGGGCCACCCCGGCCAGCCCCGGGCGACCGAGCCGCGCCGAGGCGCGGAGGAGCGCGGTGATGGCCAGCCCGTTCCAGCCGGCGTACACCGCCCGGTCCACGCTTGGGTGACCCTCGGCCCGCCCCCAGCCGCCGGGGCCGGGTGCGTGGTCGTCGCGACAGTAGAACTCCTCGCTGGCGTCCATGCTGCCGGCGAGCCCCTGGCTCGTCCACAGGTGGCGGAGGAGCCAGGTCACCGTGCCCGCCACCACCTCGTCGTGGACGCCCGCGCGGGCGTAGAGTCGCAAGAGGCGCGCGTTGTCGTCGAGCAGCTTCTCGTAGTGGGGCACCTGCCAGTCGTCGCGGGTGGCATAGCGGAAGAAGGCGCCATCGACGGGATCGTAGAGCCCAGGGGCCGCCATCGCGTCGAGGGTCTTGTCGAGCATGCCCGCGTCGTCGAGGCCGCGTTGTCTGCGGTCGAGGATCCACTCGCAGGTGCCGGGGTGCGGGAACTTCTCGAGCTCGCCGAAGCCGCCGTGCCAGGGGTCGAAGCCCTTCTTCACCTGCGCCCACACCGCGTCGACCTCCACCGGCGCCGTGGGCATCGCCTCGGGCTCGGCCTTGCCGATCACCCAGCGTTGCCCGGGCGTGGAGGTGCTCTCCAGCAGCGGGATCAGCTCCTGGGCGGGCATGTAGAGGCGCCCGACCAGCACCTCGCCGTCGGCGTCGAGGATGCAGCACGTGGGCCAGCCGCCCTGGTTGTAGCGCTCGTTGATGTCGGGGCGGTGGTCGGTGTCGACGCGGATGCACACGAAGCGATCCCGCGCCAGCCGGATCACCTCGGGGTGCGGGTAGGTGCCCACGTCCATCACGTGGCACCAGTGGCACCAGGTGGCGCCGATGTGCAGCAGCACGGGACGGTTCTCGCTCCGCGCCCGCTCGAAGGCGGCGTCGCTCCAGGGTTGCCAGGGGATCTCGTTCACGGGCGGCCTCCGGCGGGGAGGGGGCGTGTATGCTCGCGGGGTGGATGTCGCGAGGGCGGGGTGGTCGCTCGTGCGGGTGGGGCTACGGGCGCAGACTGGCGAACACGCCGAGGTCGGGACGGTTACAAGACAGGCACCGACCCCGGCGACGACCGCGCCCTTGCCGTATGCTGCGCCCGAGTCCTCCATGCTCCTCCTCGCCCTCGCCTGCACGGGCTCGCCCGGCGCCAATAGTGCCGACACCGCCTCGGTGGCCGAGCCTCGTGCCTATGGCGCTGCCTTCGACGCCGATCTGCTCGAGGCGCACGTCCGGGCCCTCGCCTCCGAGGAGCTGACCGGCCGCAAGGCGGGTTCGGAGGGCGACGCGCTCGCGGTCGCCTACGTCCAGGAGGCGCTGGAGGCGGCCGGCTTCGAGGCGCCCGAGGGCGGCTGGCAGCAGCCCTTCGTCGACAGCAAGGGCACCGACAGTCTCAACGTGCTCGGCGTTCGCCGGGGGGCCGACGCGCGAGTGGGCGACGAGATCGTCATCGTCGGGGCGCATCACGACCACCTCGGCCAGCGCCGCGACGGCAGCTACTTTCCCGGCGCCAACGACAACGCCTCGGGCATGGCGGTGCTGCTGGGGCTGGCCGAGGCCTTCGGCGCCGGGCAGGCGCTCGACCGCACCCTGGTGCTCGGTTCCTGGGGCTCGGAGGAGGTCAACCTGGACGGGTCCCGGGTGTACGTCGAGAATCCACCGTCCGACCTTCCCATCGACGACACGGTTTTCTACGTCAACCTCGACATGGTGGGCGCCTACGAGGCCCGCGGGACGCTCTACGCCCTCGACGCGGCGCGGGGCACGGTGGCGCGCGAGGTGGTGAGCGCCGCCGCGGCCAACTCGCCGCTCCACGTGGACATGCGCTACCTCGGCGAACTGTCGGACTCGGTGAACTTCTGCGAGGCCGGCGTGCCCGAGGTCTTCTTCTGGACCGACGACCCGGACTGCTACCACCAGACGTGCGACACCGCGGATCGGCTGGACTACGACGACCTGTCCGAGGTCGGGTGGCTGGTCGGCGACGTGCTCGGTCGGCTCCTCGGCGCCGACCTCGACCTCGCCGGGCCGCGGGCGGAGGGCTGCCCGGTCGATTGAGTCCCGCGCGGGCTCGACGGCGGGCCGCGCGTCCCTCTCCCCGGAGGGGAAGGTCGACTTTCGCCGAGCTCCAGATGCGCTGCGCCGCCCTGGCCTATTGCAGCGGGTCGCCGACACGGCGCGCCCGCCGCCGCCCCTACCTCCGCGCTGCCCTCACCACCTTCCACCCCGTCTCCTCGCCGAGCACCCATGCCTCGGCCTCCAGCATGTGGAGGTTGACCGAGACGGCGATGCGCTCGCGACGCAGCGTGCCGCCGGCGCGGGCCACGAAGTCGAGCACGGCGAGGGCCTCCGGCGCCACCTCCACCACCGCGCCGCGTACTTCTGGACCGCCCGCCACCGGGCGGAGCGCGAGTTGACCCTTGCTGTTCCGGTAGAGTTTCCCCCGCGCGAACGCGGGACGTTCCCGGTTGTGGTTGATCCAGCCCTCGGCGGCGCCGGTGAATTGCCTGCGGTCGTACACGAACACCAGCGTGCCGGGAGGCGGCGCGGGCTCGGTGAAGAGCGCAGGTGGCGTGGGCTTCCGGCGCGCCATCAGGGCCCCGCCACCCGCTCGAGCACGTCGCAGAGCGGCGACAGGCGGTCGAACAGCTCGTGGTGCTCGGGATCGTGCCCGAGCCGCGCGAACAGCGCCTCGTCGAGCACCCACAGATCGCGTGCGCGGGCGAGCAGGCCGAGGTTTGCGGCCGTCTCGGCGATTTCGGTCCAGCGCGGGCGGCCGGGGGCGCGGCAGTAGAGCCAGCCGCGCGAGCGCGCGAGGCGACGGACGAGGGTGTCGAAGTCGACGCTGTCGCGACCGGGGAGGTCGACCCACAGTCGTTCTCCCCGGGGACGCAGTCGCAACAGCCGCCGCCGGTGCAAGAGCCCGGCCGCGACGAGGAGCGCGAAGGCCGGCACCGACCGGACGGCACGGAGCCGCAGGCTCAAGAGATCCGGGATGTTCCTGGGCAACGGGACCCCGGGGGCGAAGAGCCCGCCGTGAACCACGGCGCGGGCGTCGAGCGGCGACGGTGGCCGCGTGTTGCCCGCCTGCAGCGCCTGCGCGCGCCAGGCCTCGTGGACCCAGTGGATCCCGCCGCCGAGCGTGATGATCGACGAGGGGATGGAAAAGGCCAGCCGCTCCCCCGACACGTCGAGGAAAGCCCCCTTCTCCGCGGGCAGATCGCCCATGGCCTCGCCCGCGAGGGGGACGCTCTCCAGCCGGCGGCCGAACAGGAGGCGGGGGAGCGCGATGCCCGGTGCCTCGGTGCCGAACAGGCGGCGCGCCCAGCGGGTGCAGCGTCGCGACTCGGTGCGGCCGTCTTCGAGCCAGGCGCGGAAGTCGCGATCGGACAGCGCGATGGAGACGACGCTCTCGGCGAGGTCGCTCCGTGCCGCGGCGCCTGGGGTGACGAGCACGGCGTCGCCGAGGCGGGTGGCGTCTCCCCGCCGCACCGCCAGCGCCACGTAGCCGCCGAGGTTGGCCTCGGGCGCGCGGGCCTCGTCGAGGAGCCCCCGGATGGTGTTGAGCCGCAGCTCGCCGTGCTCCAGCAACGCGCGGAGCAGGACCGCGTAGACGTCGAGGCTGTCGTCGTTCTGGTCCGCGTCCAGGAGCGGCGCCCGGGGAGCGACGGGGCCCGCGAAGGCGAGGTGCATCTGCTCGGGACCCGCCACGCTCGCCCGGGGACGGCGCGCGGCCGCCGCGAGGCGCAAGATCGCTCGCGCGTCGCGACGAGCGAGGTCCTCGGCTTCCAGTGTCGCGACGGCGGCCTTGGCGTCGGCGGGTAGTCGCGACAGCACCGGATGCGCTGCCACCACCTCCGCGAGCACGTGCGGGCGCTTGTTCCCGGCTACCGCGAAGGCGAGCCCCAGGGGCAACAGCCGCGGCTCCGCCGGCTCCGCCAGCATTCCCATCCATGCGGCGTGCGCGAGGTAGGCGCGCACGACGCGCACCTCCAGGTCGAGCTGGCGCGCCACCTGGGCCGGTCGGCGCGTGCCGGCGAACACCGCGTCGATCACCCGCGCGAGGCGACGCGGGTTGCCGAGAGCGGGCGGGGCGCGCATCGGCGCGGCCTATCCCGCGACGACCCCCGGCTTGCGGCCCGTCCAGGGGGCCGCGGCCTCCAGCTGTGCCGCCACGCGCACCAGCGTGGCCTCGTCGCCGTAGGCGGCGGCGAGCTGCACGCCGATGGGCATCCCACCGGCCGACCAGTGCAGCGGCAGGCTGATCGCCGGTTGCCCAGTTTGATTGAAC
>VGRE01000264.1 GCA_016875435.1 Deltaproteobacteria bacterium
CTCGCGATCTGCCGCCTGTTCCTCGACAACATCGTCAACATCCGCGCCAGCGTGCTCACGCGGAACGAAGACGCGATGCTGGGCCTCCGCTTTGGAGCCAACGACTTCGACCTCCCCACCGAGGACGAGGTGACCCAGAAGGCCGGCGCCACCGTGTCGCTCGACTTCGCGCACATCCTCGACGCCGCCCGGCGGGCGGGCTTCGACCCCGTGCAGCGGCAGCCCTTCGCGGTGCCGCCCGGCCTTCCCTAGGCGGGCTATCCCTAGGCGATGACCTACGCCAACAACACCCTCGGCGGCTGCTCCACTTGCGAATGATCCTCCTTCTCCTGGGCTGCCCCACCGCGAGTCCAGACACCGGCGACACCGGCGCGGTGACCGAGGTCGACCCGGACGCCCCGGTGATCGAGAGCGCGTCGGTGAGCTGCTACCTCCACGAGACGGGCGACAGGTACTACCAGTGGTCGGCACTGGCCGCCGCCACCGACCCGCAGGGGCAGAGCACCATCGCCACCTTCGGCACGCTGGCCGCCACGGCCGGCGAGGTAGACCTGGGCGAGGTGACGCTCGCCTGCAACGACGGCGACTGCCTCGGCTCCTGGCGCGAGGGACAAGACATCAGCGTGGAGTGTGTCAACGTGGCGACCTACGCTTTCACCTTCGTGGTGGAGGACAAGGACGGCCACGCCTCGGCGCCGGTGACGGTGAGCGCCACGCAGACGACTGAGCCTTGACAGCGCCGCTTTTCCCAGTGTATACGCCGCCCCGCCAGGAGCGACCCAATGCTTTTCTTCGCCTTCATCCTTGCAGCTTGCCAGAAGGAAGAGGAGGCCGAGGCCACGCCCGGGGCCGGGAGCCTGTCGCTCGACACGCCCGAGCAAGGTGACTTTCTCGAGGCGGACACGAGCCACGCGCGGGGCACGGCGGAGCATGTCACGGCGCTGACCATCAACGGCGCGGCCACCAAGATCAACGACGGCCACTTCGACGCGAAGATCGAGCTGCAACGCGGGGTGAACGTGGTGGAGGCAGTGGCGGAAACCGAGGGCGCCACCACCCTCTACGTGCGCAACGGCGTGCTCGCCGGCAACTACAGGAGCGCCAGCGACGAGGTGGAAGACGCGGTGGTGCTGCGGGTGAACGAGGGCGGGCTGCGCGCCATCGGCGACCTGGCGGAGGAGATGCTCAGCTCCGACCTCGTGAACGACTCGCTCGCCGGGATGAACCCCGTCTACTCCGACAGCTACGGCGTGTGGGGCTGGGACGCGGTGACCATCGCCGCCAACGTCGACGGCGTGTACTTCGACACCCCCAGCTTCGAGTTCGAGCCCCGCGACGGCGTGCTCGAGCTCACCGCCACGCTCCCCAACCTGTACGTCGACATCTACGCCTGGGGCGAGGCCATCGGCTTCGACTTCGAGAGCGACGTGGCCCTGTGGGCCTCCTCCGCCGTGCTCACCGCCGACGTGGAGATCGACACCCGGGGCGGCAAGCTCGACGTCAACATCAGCAACACCGCCGTGACGCTCAACGACTTCGGCTACGACACCTCGCTCCTTCCCGGCGACGTGGAGAGCTACCTGCTGGTGGAAACCATCCGCGACACCATCACCGAGACGCTGGTGGAGCAGATCGACGCCATGGTGCCGGCCTTGCTCGACGACACGCTGGCCGGCCTCGACCCGAGCTACACCACCGACCTGATGGGCCTGGACGTCCAGATCGAGTTCGCCTTTGCCAAGGCCGAGATCGACCGCGACGGCCTGCAACTCGCGCTCGACCTCGACGTGGCGGTGCCGCCCACCGGCACCAAGTCCGGGCCCGGCTTCCTCGGAGCCGACATGGGCACCCCGGACGTCGACACCGAGGCCGATGTGGCCGGCGCCATCTCCGACGACCTGCTCAACCGCGTGCTCTACGAGGCCTGGGCGGGCGGCCTGCTCGACATGACGCTCTCCACGGCGGATGGTTCCCTCGAGCCCCTGGTGCTGGTCCCCTTTGGCGTGACCGAGGGCAGCATCGAGGTGGAGGCGCTCTTGCCGCCGGTGGTGGTGGAGAACGACGGCCAGCTCGAGGCCCAGATCGGCGAACTGCTGGTGACCATCGACGCCAAGGGCAGCAAGCTCGGCGACCACCTCAAGGCGAGTGTCAACGTGTTCGTGGGACTGGAAGTCGAGATCGAGGACGGCGAGCTGGTGTTGTCGCTCGGCGAGCCGCGCCTGTCCTTCATGGTCCGGGAAACCAGCCACGACGTCAGCAACGAGACGATGACCAACGTGCTCGAGGAGGCGCTACCCATCGACTCGATCCTCGCCCTGCTCGGCGACTTTGCCTTCCCCCTCCCCGAGCTCTACGGCATCCGCCTCGACAAGGGCACCGCCAGTCGCGACGAGAGCGGGGTGTACACCGGGATCGAGATCGGGGTGAAGTAGTCAGTCCTCGCCGGTCTTGGACTGCGCGGCGGCCGTCGCTGCCTCGATGCGCCGCGCCAGGGCCTCGTCCATCCTCGGGACGATCTCCAGCGCCGCGAGGTTCTCCCGCACCTGCTGCGGGCGCGTGGCCCCGGTGATGACGGTGGACACGTCGGGATTGCGGGCGCACCACGCCAGCGCGAGCTGCGCGAGGGTGCAGTCCAGCTCCCGCGCGATCGGCTCCAGCGCCCGGACGGCCTGGATGCGCGCCTTGGTGACACTGCTCTGCAACCACGAGTATCCCTCGCTGGCCAGGCGCGTGCCCGAGGGGATCTCCTCGTTGTACTTGCCGGTGAGCACCCCCGAGGCGAGCGGGCTCCAGATGGTGGTACCCATCCCGAATTCCTTGTAGAGCGGCGCGTACTCCTGCTCCACCCGCTTGCGCCAGAAGAGGTTGTACTGGGGTTGTTCCACCGAGGGCGGCGTGAGCCCGAGGCGCGCCGCCACCTCGTGGGCCTCGCGGATGCTCTCGGGCGGCCACTCGCTCGTGCCCCAGTAGAGCACCTTGCCCTGCATCACCAGCGCGTGCATCGCCCGGACGGTCTCTTCCACGGGCGTGTCCGGGTCGGGGCGGTGGCAGAAGTACAGGTCGAGGTAGTCCGTCTGCAGGCGCCGGAGCGCCGCGTGGCAGGCCTCGGTCACGTGCTTGCGCGAGAGCCCGGTGTCGTTGGGGCCGCCGCCCCCCCAGAACACCTTCGACGAGATCACCAGGTCGGTGCGCGGCAGCTCTTTCAACACCCGCCCGACCACCAGCTCGGCCCTGCCCTGCCCGTAGGCCTCGGCGTTGTCGAAGAAGTTGACCCCGGCCTCGTAGGCCGCGATCAAGCAGGCGCGGGCGTTGTCGTCGGGCACGTCGAGACCGTAGGTGGCCCAGCTGCCAATCGAGAAGGTGGAGAGCTTGAGCCCCGAGCGGCCCATGCGACGGTAGGTCATGCTCATCGCCATGCCTCCCAGATCTCCGGCATCCAGCCGCGCGCCGCGTACACGAGGTTGGGATCGACGTAGGACCCGGAGCTACCGAAGTACTCGTGGTTGTAGCCCACGCCGTCGGTGCTCGACTGGGTAGACCAGTACTCGAAGCCGACTATCTCCCCGCCCTGCTCCAGCCAGTCCACGAAGATGACGTTGTGGCCGCTGCCCGAGTGACGCCAGAACTGGAGGAAGTCGCCCGGCAGGAACTTGCGGTAGTCGGTGATCTCCTCGCCCACGCCGTAGTCCTCCATCGCCACGCTGGGCCCCGGGCCGTCGACCTCGCGCACGAACCAGTCCACGCGGAAGGTGTAGAGGTCGTCGACCGACATGCCGTTGATCGAGCCGTCGCCCCCGGTGGACTGGTCCACCTCCTCCCAGGCGCGCATGTAGACTTCCCAGGTCAAGCCCACGCAGTAGCAGCGCCCCTGCGGGTCGCCCTCGGCCACCAGGGTGTCGAGGTACCAGATGTCGCGGGTGGTGCCCGCCCAGTCCGAACCGGACGGCCAGTAGTACCCGTTGGTGCCGTCGGTCGGGTAAGTTTCCAGGTATTTCCACACGATGTCGTTGAAGGTCGACTCGCTGGGCGTCTCTTCCGGGGTGACGGTGACGCTGATCTCGTCGGTGGCGGTGCCGCCCACCGCCTGGATCTCGGCGCGTAGCCGGTGCCGGAGAAGGTGTAGCTCAGCGTCCCCTCGCCGTCGCCGTCGGTGTCGACGGTGCCGATCGACCAGCCGTCGGCGAGGAGTTCCACCACCCCCACGTCGCTCGACGAGGTGACGGTGAAGGTGACCGGGTTGGCCACCTCGGCCCCGTCGCTCGGGGATGTGATGGTGACCCAGCTGCCGCCGTCGCTCACCCGCACCGAGAGGGTGTCGCGGGACAACTCCTCGTCGCCGTCGTAGCCGACCAGCGCCAGCTCGTACTTGCCCTCGTCGAGGGTGACGACCAGCGAGCCGTCGAGCTCGGTGGCGCTGGCCACCGGCGCGTCGTTGGCGAGCAACTCGACGGCGCGGACCGCCTCGCCCACCCGGTAGGAGAGTGTGAACGTGCTCGCGACCGTCTCGCCGTTGGCCGGCGCGGTGACCCGCACCGCCTCGGCGCCGCCGAGGAAGTCCTCCTCGTTGCCCGCCCCGGCCTCGTGGGTGGTGGCCTCTTTCTCGGGCTCGGGACAGGCAAGCAAGAGGTACAACATGCCGCGTTGCTAACCGGATAGGGGCCCACCGTGTTCCTCCTCGTCGCCTGCATCGACCCCACCAGCGCGCGCCACGCCAGGCCCGGTCTCGACAGCGACGATCTCGTCGACACGGCCTTCGACTCCGGGCGCAGCGGCGACACGGCCGACAGCGGCAACGCGGGCGACACCGCCTCGACCTCGGCGGGGCCTTGCTACCTCGGGCCCGCGCGCGACCACTCGATGTGCCTCGACGTGGTGCCCTACGACGCGGCCTGGGGCAGCGACTACGCTTACCCTGCCCCCTACGGCGGCTCCGAGCAGTACTCGGTGCCGGCGCGCTTCATCGACATCACCGCCTACAGCGCCGAGCTGGAGATCGCGCCCAACTTCGTGCTCGGCGAGTACCTGTACGACTGGAAGGGCCAGCACGGCGTGATGCAGACGCACGTGGTGGACTTCATGCAGCAAGTCCGCGACGCGGTGGGCGGGTCGGTGACCGTGAACAGCGGCTACCGCAACCCAAGCTACAACGCCAGCGTGGGCGGCGCCGAGTACTCGCGCCACATGTACGGCGACGCGTGTGACATCGACGTGAGCGACATGAGCGCCGACGCGCTGGCCGAGATCTGCGACGGTCTCGGGGCCGACTACGTGGCCACCTACGACACCGGCCACACGCACTGCGACTGGCGCGACCACCCCCTCGACCCGGCCTTCTACGACGTCGACCCCGCCGGTCCCCCGGCGCCCCTGGCCCCGCGCCCGGCACACACCGCCCGGCTGTCAAGCGCGGGGGAGGCCTTCACCGCCCCGGCCACCGGCTTCGACGAGGGCGAGCCCGCCCGCCGGTGGACCGCCTACGACGCGGAAGGCGCCGTGCTCGCCGTGGGCGAGGGCGTCGTGTTCGTTCCCCCCGCCGGGGCCACGCGCCTCCGCGTGGTGGTGGGGCGGCAGGTGGTGGTCGAAGCGGCGCTCTGACCCGGAACCGCGCCGGAGGCTCACGCCGCGCGGCGCCCGCCTCGGCAGCGGCATCGGCTTCCACGGCTGGGCGAGCGAGTGGAGCGACC
>VGRE01000265.1 GCA_016875435.1 Deltaproteobacteria bacterium
AGGCCGAGGCCCTCGCCGAGCAACTCCGCGATCGCGGGCTCGACGCGCGGGTGGCGGCGGCCGCTGGCCTGGCGGGCGGCGGTGCCCTACCGGGCGTGGATCTCGAGGGCTTCGTCGTGCGGCTGTCGCGGCCCTCGCCCGGCGACGACCTCGCCCGCCTGCGCCGCGCGCCGGTGCCGGTGATCGCGCGGGTGGAGGACGATGCCCTGGTGCTCGACCCGCGCACGCTGCTGCCCGGTGACGATGCGGCGCTGGTCGAGGCCCTCGCCGCCTTGCCGCGATAGTGGCGGCTCATGTCCTCGGGCTTCTATGAGCTGTTGGGGGTGACCCCCAGCGCCGACTCCGCCGCGATCCGCGCTGCCTTCCAGGAAACCGTCGCGCAGGTGGTGCGCAAGATTCGCGCCGCCGAGGCACGGCAGTCCGACACGGCGCCGCTGCAGGCGCGACGCGCCGCCGTGGCCGAGGCCTTCGGCGTGCTGAGCGACCCCACGCGCCGGCGGCTCTACGACCGCTTCATCGAGCTCAGCGCGGGCCAGCTCCCCACCGACCTCGACGACCTGTGGCGGGTGGCCGGCCCCTCGATGGTGCCGCCCGCCGCCAGCGCCGCCCTCGAGGTGGTGCGCACGCTCACCACGCTGCGCGTGGGCGAGGGCCTCGGCGAGCCCGACCTCGAGGCGACCCCCGAGCTGGACCTCGAGCCCACCAGCCCGGCCGACGTCGTGGAGCGCGCCGAGGTGCCTCCGCCCGCCGCGGCTCCGGTGCACTCGGCCACCCCGCGCCCCCGCGCGGCCGCGACGCCGGCCGTGCCCATCGACCGCAGCCTCCCGGTGGCCGAGATGAGCCGCCTGCTCGACGTGTACGGCCCGACGGGCGCCTACCTCGTGGCCCTGCGCGAGGCGCGACGGCTCGACATCGAGGGGCTCTCAGGCGCCACCCGCATCGCGAGCCGATTCATCGGGGCCATGGAAACGGAGAACTGGGGAGCCCTCCCCGGCGCCACCTTCGTCCGCGGCTACCTCCGCATGATCCTCCGGGCGCTGGAAGCCCCGTGCGCGGCCGACGAGGTGGAGGATCTGGTGGAGGGCTACATGGCCCGCTTCCACCGGGCGCGCGGCTAGACTTCGATGCCTGAACGTCGTGAGTGGACGGCTGCTGCGCCGGCGGATCGGCTCGACAAGGCGCTTGTTGCCGCGTTCCCGGACCTCTCCCGGGCGCGGGTGCAGGCCCTCATCGCCGAGGGGGCGGTGCAAGTCGACGGCGAGCCGGCGCGGGCCTCGGCGCGGGTACACCCCGGCCAGGTGGTGATGCTCGCGCTGCCCGACGTCGCGGCGGCGGAGCCGACGCCCCAGGACATCCCCGTCCCCGTCCTGCACGACGACGACGACCTCATGGTGGTGGTGAAGCCCGCCGGCATGGTGGTCCACCCGTCGGCTGGACACGGCGACGGCACCCTCGTGAACGCGCTGCTCCACCAGGCGAGCGGCCTATCGGGAATCGGCGGGGTGTCGCGACCCGGCATTGTTCACCGCCTCGACGGGGGCACGAGCGGCGTGATGGTGGTCGCCAAGCACGACGTGGCCCACCGCGCGCTCACCGCTCAGTTCGCGGTCCACAGCGTGGAGCGGCGCTACCTCGCGGTGGTACACCGCGTGCCCAACCTCGACCGCGGCAGCTTTCGCAGCCAGCTCGCGCGCGACCCCGACGACCGGCTGCGCATCGCCAGCGTCGAGAGCGGCGGCCGCGAGGCCATCACCCACTGGGCGGTGCGCGCCCGGGGCGACCGGGTGGCGCTGGTGGAATGCCGGCTCGAGACGGGACGCACCCACCAGGTGCGCGTCCACCTCAGCGAGGCCGGCCACCCCATCCTGGGCGACCGGACCTACGGGCGGCGCGACTGCGTGGCGCCGGGACCGCTCCGCGCCACCGTCGAGGCGCTCACGCACCCGCTCCTGCACGCCTACTGCCTCGCCTTCGATCACCCCGACAGGCAGAAGGGCCGGCTTCGCTTCCTCGCGCCGCCGCCTCCTGACTTCGTGGACACCTGCGAGATCGCAGGCCTCGCGATCCCGGCGATCGCCTAGGGGCAGGCCTCGGTCACCTCGACTAGGTCGAGACCGTCGATCCACGGGGCCTCGATGTCGACGGCCCGGAAGCCGAGGCAGTACTCCTCGCCGTCGGGGCAGGGCTCGCACGAGGCGCCGAAGCTGCTCACGAGCGAGCAGATCTGGTCGGCGTCCCTGCCTACCAAGCTCTCGAGCGGGCGCACGTCGACGAGGCCCTCCATCACGCCGTCCTCGATGGCGTCGCCGCCATCGACGAAGGTGCCGGAGATCACCGCACCGGCGATGGTCACGGCGGCGTCGGACACGGGGAAGGAGATGTCGGTCGGGCCGACGTCGAACTCGGGGTTGCCGGTGAAGTCGCCGCCCGAGATGTCAATCGTCGGCACGCACGTGTCCTGCGCGAGGCTACGCGAGTCGGGATCGGAGAGCGCGCCGAGGAAGCTGATGGTGGTCGCATCGGCGGCGGTCACCTCGACGAGCAGGTCTTGCTCGATGTAGCCGCTGAGCAGCGCGCCCACGCCCGCTGGCTCCTCGATCGTCGCGCTGGCGATGGAGATCTGGTACACGCGCCCGATCAACGTGGTGTCGGTCACCGGGTCGGCATCCGCGTCGGCGTCGGCGTCCGCGTCGGCGTCCGCGTCCGCGTCCGCGTCCGCGTCGGCGTCCGCGTCCGCGTCGGCGTCGCCATCGGTATCCGTGTCGCTGTCGGCGTCGGTGTCGGTGTCGGTGTCGGTGTCGGTGTCGGTGTCGGTGTCGGCGTCGTCGATGCCCTTGTCAGTGTCGTCGTCACCGCCGATGACCTGCGTGGGACAGGCGAGCAGGAGAGCAAGAAACATTCGATCCTCTGGAGGTTGCGGGTGCTAACGCGGCGACTATGGCCGGCGGGACGCCCGACCGCCACCGGCGAAGGTGAAAAAACGACGAGCCGAGCGAAGTGCCCGGCCCGCGGCTCGGCGCGACGCCCGCGCTACTCGGCCACGTCCTCGCAGGTCATCATCGAGGCGTCGGGCAGGGTGTCGCCGGTCCAGGTCTCGCAGTCCAGGACACCGTCGGTGTCGCCGGTGGTGGTGCAGTTGTTGCCGGAGATCTCCGCCAGCGCCGGGCCGTCGACCTTTAGGGCGTCGATGCTGTCGGCGAGGAGGCTGAGACAGAACTCGCCGCCGTCGGCGCAGGCCTCGCACGCGATGCCGAGGCCGGCCGCGAGGGTGCAGATCTCGTCTTCCTCGGCGTCGTCGCCCACGAGGCCCACCAGCGGGCGGGTGTCGATGGTGCCAGAGAGGACGCCGCCGCCGAAGTAGCTGCCGTCGGGCGCGAAGTCGCCACTGATCTCGAGGTTTTCGATGTCGACCGACAAGCCCGCAACGCTGATGGTGGTCTTGCCCGAGGCCCCGATGACGAAGTGGGGCTGGTCGGCAAAGTCGGCCACCGGGAAGTCGATCGACGGGTTGCAGAAGTCCTGCGAGGCGGGGTCGGCGCCTTCCTTGCCGAGCGCGCCAAGCATGGTGAGCTTGGCGTTGCCCTCGTCGTAACCGTCGATGCCCACGAGAATGACCACGTCGAGGTACTGCTTCAGCAGGTCGCCGATGCCGCTCGGCTCGACGATGCGCGCCTCTCCGAGCGCCAGCTCGTAGACCGCGCCCACGAGCACGGTCGGGTCGCTCATCGAGGTGCCGAGCTCCGAGGTGGTGAAGCTGATGGGCACGCTCTCCTCGCCGTCGCAGTAGGTGAAGGTGGCGTCGTAGGTGGTGCTGGGGCTGAGCGCGGCGTCGGGGGTGAGCCAGAACTTGGTGTACTCGTCGTTGTGGCCCATCGTGCCGGTGATGGTGGAGCTGGTGATGGTGCCCGACTGGTCGGGATCCACGAGCTCGAACTCGACGGCGCCGCGGTAGTACGCGGCCACCGATCCGTCGGTGGGGAAGCTCTCCACGATGTTCTCGCAGGCGGCTTCGGCGGCTTCGGAGAGGTCCGGCTCCTTGTCCCCCCCCTCGGCGCAGCCGGCGGAGAGTACGAGGGCGAGCAGAGAGAGATTCCGGGTCATGGCGTGCTCCTGTGTGCGAAGGCGGCGCAGCCTAGCCGGCGCGCCCTGGGCGCGTCAATCGACGCTGATGCAAACTACGCGTGGATTCCGCGACGAACCCGGGGCGGTCGCCCCTGGCCCCGGGCCCTAGCGGCCGGCGATCGCCCCGCGCAGCTCCGCGCAGAGAGCATCCAGCAGGCGCGCCTCTTCCGGGTCGAGGTTCCCCTTCGTCTTGGTGGCCAGCAGGTCGAGCACCTCGAGCGTCTGCACCGCCAAGCCTCGATCCTCGGGAACGTTGACGCCCTCGGCGCGGCCGAGGTGGGCCAGCGCGCTGCTCGCGAGCGAGACGATGAAGGTGCTGAACGTGACCGGGGGCTCGGCGGCAGGCATGGCGCCCGCCTATCCGGTGCGGTAAGGCGGCGCCGCCATGTTCCGGCGCCTTGCCCTCGCCTGTGCCGTGATGCTCGCCGTCGCGAGCCCGATCGTGGCCCAGGCCGCGCCCAAGGCCGTGACGGCCGAGGAGATCTACGCGCTCGGCCAGCGCTACCTCAATCGCGGCTACTACACCAAGGCGCTCGAACAGTTCAACCGCCTGCGCTCCTTCTACCGCGATGATCCCTACTCGCTGAAGGCCGAGTTGGCGATCGCCGACATCCACTACCGCAAGAACGAGTGGGACCAGGCCCGCGTGGCCTACGAGGACTTCATGCGCGCCCACCCGCGCTACCCCGAGCTCGATCTGGTCGTGTACCGGCTCGGCATGACGCTCTACAAGAAGGCGCCCGTGATCCCCGATCGCGACCAGACCTGGACGCGATCGGTGGTGACCACCTGGGCCGGCTTCGGCGGGCGCTTCCCCGAGTCGCTGCACCGCGAGGAGGTGGAGAAGCGCCTCGGCAAGGCGCGGGCACGCCTCGCACGCAAGGAACTACGCATCGCCGAGTTCTACGAGCGTCGCAACGCGTGGTCGGCGGTGGCCGGGCGCGTGGAGCCGTTGCTGCGCAACTGGCCCGAGAGCCCCGACCGTGCCAAGGCGCTCTTGCTGCTCGGCACCGCCCGCCACCAGATGGGCGAGACCGAGAGCGCCGCCGCCGCGCTCGAGCGACTCCGCGCCGACTTCCCCGGCGGCCCCCAGCACAAGGCGCTGGAGCGCACCCTCGCCAAGCCGCCGAACCCGGGGAAGGTGGGCCGGACCGGCTAGGCAGCGCGCTAGACTGCGCCGATGTACCGCCCGCTGCTCCTGGCCGGAAGGCCCGTCGAACGCCCGCCGATCGCCATCACCGCGCCCTTCGACGCCCGCAAGCTCGACGACGTGGCCCAGGCCAGCGCCGCCGACCTCGACGCGGCCTGCGCGCACGCCGCCGCCAGCGCGCACGAGGTGGGACGCTGGCCCGCCCACCGCCGCGCCGAGGTGCTCCGCGCCGCGGCTCGCGGACTCGCCGACCGCAGCGAGGAGATCGCCGGGCTCATCTGCCACGAGGGCGGCAAGCCGATCACGCTGGCCCGCGCCGAGGTGGGGAGGGCCATCGACACCTTCAACCTCTGCGCCGA
>VGRE01000266.1 GCA_016875435.1 Deltaproteobacteria bacterium
GAACAGGCAGACGCCGCCCGCGAGCGCGCAGGGGCGCCGGCCCGCGGGACGCCCGCCGGCAGATGGCGGTGGGGGTGGCGGTGGAGGAGGCCGTGGCGGCATCGGGGGCGGATTCAAGCCGGGGCAGAAGCCTATCGGCGACCCGTTCCCCGGCGCCGGCCCCGGGAAGTTCGGCTTCATCCCCGGCGGCTCGGAGAACGAGCCCGGGTACGACTGGCTCGGGAAGGGTGGCGAATACTGGTCGCCGACCCGCCTGTCGGTCGGCCCCGCCGGGTCGAACCTCCTCGGCTGGCTCATGGGCGGGCGCGCGGGCGCCGGCAACCTGGGGGACTGGACGGGCATCGGCCCGGCTCTCGACCCGACCGGGCGCGGCGACCCGATGGGCGCCACGGCGAAGGCGCTGCAGGACTGGTATCGAACCGGCGGCGTCGTCGACCCGACGCAGGAGCTCGCGAAGGGGCGGTTTGCATCGAACGCCCTCTGGGACCAGCAGGCAGGGAAGCAGCAGACCTTCGCCGACTGGTTCGACATCGGGAACCTGGGGGGCGCCACCGGCCCGCTCACGCAGCGGCTCATGGGCGGCGGCGCCGCAGACTGGGGCTACAAGGGCCAGCAGGGGGCGCTCGAGACGCAGCCCTTCAAGGGCTTTCAGTTCATCCAGCAGGCGCTCGCCCAGAACCCGAACCTCGACCCGGAGGCGGAGCGCCGATCCGCCGACCGCTACATCCAGGACATGGGTGGCATCAACACCCTCGGCACGGCCGGCGGGATCTCGAAGCTCCTGCAGTCGGCGATGAACCGCGAGAACACCTACGGCAAGGCGCGGCACACGGCGGACGAGCTGGCTCGCGACACCTCTCGCCTGCAGAACGACTACGAGTCGGCGCTCATGTCGAACATCGACACCGAGTCGCAGCGGACGCTCGCCTCCCAGTTGCCCGAGGTGCAGGCGCAGATGGCGGCGGCCGGGCTCGACCGGAGCGGCGCGAGCCGCGGTGCCGCGACCCAGGTGCTGAACGACATCCTCGGCCAGGCGATGCGCGACAAGCAGTCCCTTCTCGGCCAGTTCGCGGAGACGGGGCGGGGCATCCAGGCGAACGCCCTCGCGCAGGGACACGGTGCCGTGCAGGCAGCCCTCGAGGGCTCGGCCGGTCGCCAGGGCCAGGCGATCCTCGGCGGCGCGCAGGGGATGCTCGGCGCCCTCGAGGGCGACGCGGCTCGCCAGGCGCAGTCGATCCTCGCCGCCCAGCAGCAGGGCGGGCAGGCGTTCCAGCGCGAGCACGAGCGCTACATGAGCGACACCGATGCCTACCTCCGCGCCATCATGGGCTCGGAGACGTCGAGGTTGCAGGGGCTTCAGGGTCAGGGCGCGATGCAGTCAGACGCACAGGACCAGTTCATGCGGCTCTTCGGGATGCAGGAGCAGAGCTACGGGAGTGCGCTCGAGCGGATGCTCGGGCTCGCCGAGCAGAACCGCGCCATCCAGCAGCAGCGGCTCGCCGGCCAGCTCCAGGCCGGGATGATGCCGATGGAGCTCATGCTTCGCCTGGCGACGGGCACCTCCGCGCCCGTCTTCCAGCCGCAGCAGACGGCCAACCCTTGGGCGAACCTCGGCCCCGACCTCGTGGGCAGCGTCGCCGGTGGCGCGCTGGGTGGCCTCTTCCAGTCGCAGGCCCCGTCCGCACTGCAGTGGGCGATGGGCAACAATCCGGCGATGTACGGCGGAAGATGATCCGAGAGCTCGAAGCCGGCGAGTGGCCGCGTCTCTGCGAGATGATTCGCGCGGCGAGTCTCGAGCTCGAGCGCTACGGCACGCCGCGCTACGACGAGGCGCTGATCGCGCTCGTCCACCGCTCGCTGATGGACTGCCAGCCCGTGTTCGTCGCCGTCGAGGACGGCCGCCCGGTCGGGTACTGCGCCTGGGTCAAGGTGCCCGGCACCCCGGAGGGGCTCATCACCGGGGCGGGCACCTACGTCGACCCGGAGCACCGCAGGCGCGGCCTCGCGAAGGAGCTTCGCGCCGCGGCGGCAGACCACTGGCGCGAGCGCGGGGCGCGGTGCGTGCGGGGCACGGTGGCGCCAGGGAACGACGCAGCCCGCGAGGCGCTGCGCGATGGGTGGCAGGTGGTGGGCCTGGAAGTCGAGATGACGCTGTGAGCCTCATCGGGCGGCCTCCCATCCCCCGCGACGCGAGGTACATCGAAGAGCGCTGCATCCCGGAGCCCAACACGGGGTGTTGGCTGTGGACCGGGGCGCGCTCGACGAACGGCTATGGCCAGACGCCGAGGAATCGTCATGCCCATCGGCTCGCCTTTGAGATTCTCGTTGGGTCGATCCCCGATGGCCAGCACGTCCTCCACCGCTGCGACACGCGAGCGTGCGTGAACCCAGACCACCTCTTTCTTGGCACGCACGCGGACAACATGGCGGACAAGATGAGCAAGGGTCGCCACCGCGCTCCGCTGAGATTGCCCGCTCTCTCAAGCGATGTGATGCGCGAGATCTGCGAGTCCAATGGCGTCGCGCAGCATATCCTGGCGGATCTCCACGGAGTGTCGCAGGCGACTATTAGCCGGATCAGAACTGGCAGGCGCTGGTCTGATCTCACGGGGGTCCGATGCTCAGCCCCTGGTTGAGTGCGATCATCGGGGCGGTGACGGGCACAACCCTGACCGGAGCAGCGGCGGCAGGAACCGCTGTTGCTGGTGGAGTTCTGGCGGGGGGAGCCCTGGGTGCCCTGGCGGAAGGGATCCGGAGTGCAGTCAGTGACAGTCCATTCGCGTGGAAGAGCGTTGGCCTGGGCGCCGGCCTAGGCGGCGTGACGGCCGGCCTGGGATCCACCCTCTCGGCCGGTGCAACGCCCGCGGCTCAGGCAGCCGGCGAGGCGGTGAAGGGCACGGCCCTCGAGGGCGCAGGCTCGGTCGCGAGCCAGGCCGGGGGGCCGGGGATCGGCTCGCTTCTCGACGCTGGCGTGAAGGTCGGCCAGGGCGCCATCGACACACTCTCGCAGTTCAACCAGTCCTTCGGGCCGTCGGCTTTCGTGGACGCGCTGGAGAGCGCGGGCACGGCGGGCGAGCTTGCCGCCTCGACGGGCAAGGGGCTCGTCCAGGGCGCCGCGTTCGGGGCGATCCAGAACCCGAAAGACCCGCTCAAGGGCGCGCTCTCAGGCGCGGCAAGCGGTGTGGTCGGGGGCCTCGCGGGCGGGGTGGGTAGCTCCATGCCCATGCGGTCGTCCCTCCACTCGCTCGCGGTCCCCGACATCCCCGGCGTGAACATGGCTCCACCGCCGACGCAGATCCCGATGCTGCCGTCGGGCGGCTACGACCCGACCGCGTTCCCCTCCTCACTGCCGTTCAAGGCGCCCTCGCCGACCATGGGTCAGGCGGCGGCGCAGGGCGGCGTGGGGCTACTCGGCAAGGCAGGGGGTGACATCGCCTCCCGGGTGACGGGGACGGCGCTGACGGAGCCCTACGAGCCGCCGTTCGTCGACCCGTTCGCCAATTCCCCTTTCCCTGATTTCCGCAGGATGTACACTCGCGGCGGAGGATTCGGGTACTGACCATGCAAATGCCATTCCCGCAGCCGACGCCCGTCCCGCAGCGACCGCTGGTGCCGCCACATCTCGGGTGGCGCGACGCCCTGAACTTCTACTTCCCGGCCACCCCGATGCCCGAGGTGCCGGGTGCGCTTCCGCAAGTGAGCCGCCCGCCGATGCCGCTCTCCCTACCGCCTCCCGGGCTCGGGGCCACGAATCCCGTGGCGGACCTGGGTGGCGGGGGCTCGGGCCTGGGGAGTCTCATGTCCGAGCGTCCGGCGGGCACCGCCGGCAACCCGTGGTCGAGTGCCTGGGACTACGGCGCGGGGCTCCTGGGTGGCGGAGCGGCGGACCCTATCGCCGAGGCCATGTCGGCACCACTCCCCCCGAATCCGCTTGCCGAGGGGGGCTTCGAGGCGATCCGCGATCGGGCGAAGGAGATGGCTGACTTGCTCGGGAGACTCTACCCGACGCAGGGTCAGGCTCCCCGCCCGTCCGCGCCTCGAGCGGGACCGCTGCGCTACGACCCGACGAAGACACCCTCCGAGCCCCCGGCAGGGCGGTCGCCCTCGAGGCGCGGGGGCGGCGTGCTTCTCCCGGCGGTCGACATGACCAGCGTCCGGCGTCGCGAGGCACTCGCCGAGCCGAGTGCAAAGGGTGTGCCCAGCGCGCAGCCGACCGGCACCGAGGCCGAGGACTTCATGCTGAAGGCGCTGACCCTTCCGCTGAAGATCCCGATGTTCATTCGCAACGCCCTCCAGAAGACGGTCGGCAGCGTGATCCACGGCGGCGACCCCGGGTGGCTCAACCAGGGGCGCGTCGCCCTCGACGGGGCGCGCGACGACATCATGCGCGCGGACGCCGAGCGCCAGCGGCTCGAGGCCCACCTGAAGGCGACGCTTCCCCCCGAGGAGTGGGCGCGGGTCCGCCCGCAGTTCCAGAACCTGACCGACTTCATGAGCGCCCGCCAGGGTGGCGACAAGGCGAAGGGCCTCCCCGGCAAGGCGCCCGACGGCATCGCCTCGAAGATCGGCGGCGTCTTCGAGTTCATGACCCGGTCCTACGAGGACGAGGGGAACGAGCTTGCAGCCGAGATCATGAAAAAACGCAGTGCCGCGGCCGAGCAGCGCGACGCCCTCGCCGAGATCCGCGACCAGTACAGCACGGGAGCGATGGCGGATCGCCTGCAGTTCGGCCTCGACTCGCGATTCTCGGAGGCCGAGCGCCTGCAGGGTCTCGAGCGCGGCCAACTCGGCATGGACTGGATGCGCCACAACATGGCAGGCGGTGGCGAGGGCGCGGGCTCCGGCGGGATCTCCCCGTCGCTCGAGTGGCAGATCCGGAAGTTCGGAATCACCCAAGAGCAGAACGAGATGGAGCGCGCCGCGAAGGAACAGTCCGATAACGAGCGGCTCGCGAACGAGGCCATGTTCAAGGCCGGACGATTCGCGAAGGCCGACGACGACTACCGCAAGGCCGAGCTCGAACGGGTCGGGTACGAGGTGCCGCTGACGAAGAGCTACCTGGGCGGCCTCATCGGCGGCAATCCGGACTTCGCCAAGGCGAAGCCGAAGGGGCTCAGGCCGACGTCCGGCAAGGATGCCGCGTTCGTCGCCGAGCTGATGAGCATGGAGCCCGACGAAGCCGTCGAGGCCATCTTCCAGGCCGAGGAGACGGGGCAGATCGACACGGCCACGGGCAGGCGCCTCCTCGCCGAGTTCGGCGAGGCCCCGCGCTGACATGTCGCTCCGCGAGGAGTACACCGGGGCGCCGCGGCTCTCGCTTCGCGAGCAGTACGGGCGACCCAGGCGGAGCCTCCGCGAGGAGTACGGTGCCGCGCCGACTCCGGAGCCCGCGCCGGAGGAGGAGGGCTACGGCCTCATGCGGGAGCTGGTGCTCCCGATCCTCGGGAGCCTGCCGACCGGCGCACTCGGGACGGCGGGTGGTGCTGCGCTGGGAACCCTGGTCGCGGGGCCGGGCCTCGGGACCACGATCGGCGGGATCATCGGCGGCGGCCTCGCCGGCACAATGGGCTCCGAGGGGACGCGAGCCGCCCTGACGGACCAGGACTACTCGCGC
>VGRE01000267.1 GCA_016875435.1 Deltaproteobacteria bacterium
GCCGACCGCGCCGATCTCGCGGCTCGCGCCGCGCGACTCTTGGCGGCGGGCGTGGCGGCGGCGGTGATCGAGCGCGAGGCGCTGACGGCCTCGAGGCAGGCCGCGACGGTGACCGGCGCCGACAGCCTCGACGTGCTCCGGGTGGTGGAGGCCGAGCTGTGGATCTCGCCCCCCGACCCCGGGAGTCTCCCCCGGGGCGAGCCCTGGGTGCTGACCTCGCCCACCCACCTCGTCACCGGTGAAGTCGAGGTGCGGCGCCTGCGCGCCGACGTGGAGGACAGCCGCTGGCAACGCAAGCACTACGCGGCCGCGAAGGGCGCGGGCGGGGAAACGCGCCTCGCCGTGCTCGACATCCACGACGGCGGGCGGATCCTGCGGCTGGTGGAAGGGGCCTGCGAGCTGGCGACGGTGCAGCCCGGCAGCTCGCGCGTGGCCCTGAAGGCGCTGCTGGAGCGGCTCGCGTCACGCTGGCCCGGGGCGAGGGTGGAGCCCCGCCGGGTGTGCGCCGCGCAGCCCGTGCCCGGCGACAGCCTCCGGGAAGATGGCTGGGGCGCCTGGGAGGAGCACTCCCGCGCCGTGGCCCTGCTCAGCCGCTGAACACCTCGCGGGGCAGCCGCCCGCGCTGGAGCTTGCCGAGGGCGTTCTTCGGCAGGGCCTCCACGAAGGCGTAGCGGCGCGGGCGCTTGAGGCCGGACAGGTCCTGGGCGCGAGCTTCCAGGGCCGCGCGGAGCGCCGCCTCGGGCACGCTGCCGTCGGGCACCACCGCCGCCGCCACCACCTCGTTGAGGTCGGTGTCGGGCAGGCCGCAGCAGCCCACCTCGGCCACGCCCTTCACCGTGCCGAGCACGCGCTCCACCTCGGCCGGCGACACGTTGACGCCGCCGACGATGACGAGGTCTTTCTTGCGCCCGACGATGCGCAGGTAGCCCTGCTCGTCCCAGTCGCCGGCGTCGCCGGTGCGAAAGAAACCGTCGGCGGTGAAAGCCTTGTCTTCGCCGCGCGGCCAGTAGCCGCCGAACACCGACTCGCCGCGCACCTGCACCTCGCCCTCCACGATGCGCACCTCGGTGCCGTCGAGCGGCGTGCCCACCGTGCCCGCCCGGCGCTCGCCGTCGAAGGGGTTGCTGGCGATCATCACCGTTTCCGTCATCCCGTAGCGCTCGAGCAGCCGCTGGCCGATGGCGGCAAACACCGCGTCGGACAGCTCGGCCGGGAGGCCGTCAGACCCGCTGACCATCAGCTTGAAGCCCCGGAACAGCTCCGGGCGCGCCTGCATCAGGGGCAGCCACCGCCGGTAGTAGGTGGGCACCCCGTAGAAGTGCGTGGCGGCCGGCGGATCCACCGGGTCGAAGCGGGCGGAAAGGGTGCAGCGCGCGCCGCGGAGCAAACACCCGTGCAGGCCGAGCACCAGGCCGTGGGTGTGGAAGAGCGGCAGAGTGAGCCAGAGATGATCGTCGGGACCAAGCTGCCAGCGGCGTTCCAGCGCGCGGAGGTTGCTCGTCCACATGTCCCAGGTCTGGGGCACGCCCTTGGGGCGGCCGGTGGTGCCCGAGGTGAACAACAGCGCGGTGGTGCCGCCTTCCGACCAGTCACCCTGTCGCTGGGCGAAGCCCACCTCGGTGGCGACAGCCTGGCCCTCGAAGAGCCCCGGCGTCCGGGTGATCACCAGCCGGGGCGCGCTGTCCTCGATGATGGGGGCCACCTCGGCCGCCTTGTAGTGGGCGTTGAGCGGCACGCGAATGGCGCCGAGCGCCATGCAACCGAGGTGCGCGGCCAGGAGTTCCACGCTGTTCTCCAGCTGGATGCACACTCGATCGCCCGGCTGCACGTTGCGAATGCGCAGCCAGCCGGCGGCGCGCTCGCCCATCTCGCGCAGGGCGCCAAAGCTGTAGTCGACGCCCTCCCAGGACAGCGCCGCGCGCTCGGGCGGATGGTCGAGGAAGGCCTGCAGGAACGAGGGGCGCATGCGGCCCGGCCTAACCGTGGACAGGCGGTGTCGGCGCGTGGGTTAGGCCCGCGAGCCGATGCCGAGGCCCTCGATTTTCCGTCGCCTCTTGCGCGCGCTGCTGCTCGCGCTCGGTCTCGTCGTCATCGCGCTCGTGCTCGCCGCCATCCCGGCGGGGCTGGTGGCGCGGCAGTGGGCCGCGGAGGCGGTAGCGCTCGCCGACGCCCACGTGCGCTACGAGGTGGCCCACCCCGGCTGGAGTTTCCCCGCCCGCGTGGTCACCCGCGCCACGCCGCTCACGGCGGCGCCGCGGCGGCTCCTGAGCGAGGCCAAGGCGCGCGGCTACGAGGAACGCTGTCCCGAGCCCGGCCCGGGACAGTTCTGCGGCAAGAACCAGTCGGTCGTCCCGAAATCGGGCGAGGCGCTCGAGCCCATCGAGCTCGGCTGGCTCATCGGGCCCGACGCCGAGGTGCGCTACCACCTGCCCATCAGCGAGGCGCCGAAGCTACTGCTCGACGCGATCATCGCCGCGGAAGACCGCGAGTTCCGCGAGCACCACGGGGTGAACCTCCGCTCGATGGCGCGCGCCGCGCTCGCCAACGCGCAGGACGGCAACTACTCGCAAGGCGGCAGCACGCTCACCATGCAGGTGGTGCGCAACCTCAACCAGCGCAAGGAGAAGACCGTCGAGCGGAAGCTCCAGGAGATGGTGGCCGCCTGGGCGATCGACGAGCACCTTGGCAAGGACGGCGTGCTCCAGGCCTACCTCGACACCCCCTACCTCGGGCAGCGGGGAAACCTGTCGATCTGTGGCTTCGAGGCGGCGTCGCTCCACTACTTCGGACACTCGGCGCGCGAACTGTCACTGGGAGAGGCCGCCACCCTGGCTGGCATCCTCCCCGCGCCCGGTCGCTTCGCCCCCGACCGTTTCCCCGACAAGGCCAAGGAGCGTCGCGACCGCGTGCTCGACGGCATGGCCGACGTGTTCGGCTACGACGTGGCCGCCGCCAGGGCCGCGCCGGTGGCCGTGGCCGAGCCCGAGCCCTTCCGCGAGCGTTACCCCGCCTTCCTCAGCGCCACGCGCGCCCACCTGGAGAGCACCCTGTCGCCCAGCGTGCTCTACGGCGCCGGGCTCACCATCGAGGTGGGCCTCGACGTGCACGCGCAGGAAGAGGCCGAGGCGATGTTCCCCGCCAAGACCCGCTACTTCGAGGGTCTGGTGGGGCGCCGTCGCGACGAACCCCTGCAAGCCGCCGGGGTGGTGCTCGACGTCGACACGGGCCTCGTGCGCGCCATCTATGGCGGCACCGACGCCACCAGCATCAGCTTCAATCGCGCCACGCAAGCCAAGCGACAGCCGGGCAGCGCCTTCAAGCCGCTGGTCTACGCCATGGCCTTCGAGCAGAAGAACGCCGATGGCACGCCGAAGTTCACCTCGTCGAGCGCCGAGCCCAACAGTCCCCGCGACTTCAACACGCCGCAGGGCAAGTGGCGCCCCCGCAACGTGGGCGGCGAGTACACGCAAACGGCCTCGCTGGCGCACGCCCTGGCCTGGAGCCAGAACATCGCCACCGCGTCGTTGCTGGAGGAGGCCGGCGGCCCCAGGGCGCTCATCGCCTTCGCCAAGAAAGTTGGCTTCGACACCGAGAGTTTTCCCGAGGAGATGGGCCTCGCCCTGGGGCAGGCCGAGGTGACGCCCCTCGACATGGCGCAGTTTGTGGGCGTGGTGAGTAACGGCGGCAAGATGATCGAGGCCACGCCGGTGTACCGCGCGGTGAACGCAGGCGGCGCCGAGGTGATCGCGCCCCCTGCGGCCGGGGACGTGGTGATCGATGTCGGCGCCGCCGCGCTCACCCGCGAGCTGATGCGCGCGGTGATCGACGTGGGCACCGGCGGCGCGAGCCGGGGCGCGGGCGGCGAGGGCGGCTACCAGGGCCCGGCGATGGGCAAGACCGGCACCACCGATGGCGAGAAGGACCTGTGGTTCGTGGGCGCGACGCCGCGCATCGCGATGGTGGTGTGGATCGGTTTCGACCAGCCCGCCCCGCTCGGCGTGGCCGCCAGCGACCTCGCCGCGCCGCTGTGGGGCTGGTGGATGAACCGGGTGACGAAGGTCGACGTGACCGAGAAAGACGCCGCCGGGATGCCGATTTACCCCACGTGGCCCGACGACCCGAAGATCCTCAAGCGTTCCATCTGCAAGGTGAGCGGCAAGTACATGAACGGGAGCTGTCCCGGCATCGTGGCGCCCTACCTGGAGGGCACCCTGCCGAAGGGGAGCTGTCCGATCTCGCACCCGCCGCCGGAGGCCGAGGAGCTCGACGAGAACGGGCAGCCAAAGCCCAAGCACGAGTCGTTGTGGAAGCGCCTGGAGCGGGAGAAGGCAGAGGCGGCGGCGGGCGCGCCCTAGAAGCGGACTTCGACCCCCGTCCCCGCGTGTGACACGCCCCGGAAGCCATGGAGCGCGCTGTCCTCGCTCCCCCCGATGTAGGTCGATCCGAGCCACCACTCGGCGGCGTCGCCGTGCAGGTATCGAAGCTCGACCCCGGCGAGGTAGCCACCGCCATCGCTCACGCCGCGCAGGCCGAGGATCCACCGGTCGGACAGGGTGAACCGGAGCGTGAGCAGCCCGTAGTGGCTCAGCTCGCTCCACTGGCGCTCGGTGGGGAAACCGTAGAGCCACTGCGCGTTGGCGTACACTCGCCCGAAGCTGCGTTCCACGCCCACCACCGCCCGGGGGAAGGGCTCGCCGTCCTGCGTGACACTCGAGGGGACGGGGTCGGGCACCTCGTCGATGGCACCGAGGGTGGCGAGCGCGCTGAGCTGGGCCGCCGACATCGTGGCCACCGTGCGCTCGGGCATCACCAGCACCACCTCCGCCCAGCCCCCCAGCTCCCAGGGCAGCTCCCCGCGCGCCTCCAGGCCCGCCACCTCGATCCGCGGGTACATCACCGGGATGCCCACGTCGACGCGGTCGTTGTCGGTGGAGAAGCCCGTCAACAGCAGCTCGCCGCCCACCTGCGGGAGGCTGTCGCGACCGTGGTACCAGCTCGCGGCGAGGTCGACCGGGCCCGTCGCCAGCGCCACGCGCCCGCCCACGGCGAGGTCGAGCACGGTGTCGCCCGGCATGGTCACCCGGCTCTCCACCTCGCGCACGTCGGTGGCGTTCTGCCCGGGGACATCGAAGAGATCGCGCGCACCGGCGAGCACGTCGACGTGGTCGGTGGGCAAGGCGGCCGGCACGAAGAAGGGGACGAGGCCGAGCTGGAACGAGGCATTCCCCGGGTGCGCCGTGGCGAGCAGCATCGGGACGGCGAGGCGCTGGTCGAGCCGGGTGGGGTCTTCGAGGTCGTAGGGGTTGAGATTGTCGACAAGGGAGAGCCCGTCGGCGGTGCCCCACCGCTCGCGATGCACCCCCATCACCAGGTCGAACCAGGGCGCGCCCACGCCGTCGAGCCCCACCGAGGCCTCGTGTAGCTTCAGCGAAAAGGGGCGGAGGATCTCGACCTCCCCGCTGTCCTCGAGGGCCTCGATGTCGGTGGGTCCATGCGCCCGGATGTCGCCGCTGGCCACCACGCGCACCTGCCTGCCGAAGCGCACGCGCAGGTCGCCG
>VGRE01000268.1 GCA_016875435.1 Deltaproteobacteria bacterium
GCGCCTAGTCCCGCGGCGTCGAAGGCCGAGCCTCCTCGCGGCGACGCCGCCGCGACCGCCCTCGCCAGCGCCGTGTCGGCGGCCGTGGCGAAGGTGGGTCGGGGCGTCAAACCCGCGCCCTCCACGGCACCGCTGCCGCCCGCTGCCTCCGACGAGCCCATCGAGGAAGCCGTCGACGATCTGGCGGCCTTCGCCGACTACGACACCAGCCGCGCCGGCGGGGATTTCATCTCCGACACGCACCTGCTCGACCGCGTGGAGCTGTTCCCCGTGGGCTTCATCGACGCGCCCACGCGGGAGCCCAGCGCCCCTCCCGCCCCGCCGTCGCCGCCGGCGAGAGAGATCTTCATCGAGATGGAAGACGCAGAGAACGCGAGCAAGGCCGATCTGGTCGCCGCGGTCTCGCTGAACTTCGCGGGGCCGAAGCTCGACGACGAGGAGGCCCGCGCCAAGATCGCGGTGCTCAACGAGGTGCTCGACGCGCTGGTGGCGACGCTCGACGCGCAGCACGGCGCGGGGCACGGCCAGTCGCGCGCCCAACTGCTCGTGGAGTGCACGCCGGGCGCCTTCGCCGCGCTCTTCAAGGGCGTCGAGGTTGATAGCCACGGCCTGGTACCGGTAGAGGGCGTGCTGAAGAACCTGCGCCGCCGCCCCGCAAGCGAGCACCGGCGCCTGCTCAACCGCGGCCTCAACGATCTTTTCGAGCGAGCGCTGTCGCTGGCCAGCGAGGAGCTCGACGACAAGCCCCTCGACGCGATGCTCGAGAAGATCGCCGGCTACCAGCAGCGCCTCGGGCTCTAGGTGCCGTTGGGATGGGCCTCCTGGGCGCTCGGCGCGGCCTTCGCGGGCGGGACCGCGTGGACCGTCCCGTCGGCGGTGGCCGACGCGGTGCGCGCGGCCGCGGAACGACCCGTGGGCGAGCGTATTGATGTCGCGACCCAATCCTTTCTCGGACTCCCCTACCAGAACGACGCCGTCGGCGAGGGGCGCGCGCCCGACCTCGACCCGCCCGCCCGCTACGACCGCTTCGACTGCCTCACCTTCGTGGAGGAGGCGCTCGCGATGGTGCTCGCCGCCGACCCTGTCGACGCGCCGGAGATCCGCGATCAACTTCGCTACCACGGCCCGCCTGCCTACGCGGCACGCAACCACTTCATGGAGGCGCAGTGGATCCCCGGCGCCATCGAGGCCGGCCTGCTCGTCGACGTCACCGATCGCGTGGGCCACGCCCGAACCCTCACCAAGCTGGTGACGCCGGAAGTGTGGCAAAACTGGCGCGGCCGCTGGCGCTTCGCGTCGCTAGCCGCGGCTGACTTGCCGCTCGGGAGCTGGACCATCCGCTACCTCGACCTCGCCGAGGCGTCCGCCGCGGCGCCACGCATCCCCGCCGGGAGCGTCGTCGTCACGCTGCGCGCCGAGCGGGCCTGGTCGCCGGTCGTCACCACCCACGTGTCGCTGGTGGTGCCGCCGGCGGAGCCGGGCGGCGAGCTGCGCATGCGCCACGCCACGCGCATGGGCAAGCAAGTCGTGCGCGACGACCGGCTCGGCTGGTACATGGAGCACCTGCGCGACTACGTGAACTGGCCAGCGCTCGGCGTGGCGGTCCTCGCGCCGGTCGAGCAGGGCCCTCGGCTCGCTGCACTCGCGACCGATCCGTGGTCCACGTCGCCGCTGCCCGACGCCGGGGGCGAGCTGCCTCGCTTCGAGGCCCGGCCCATCCCGCCCTACGCCGCGCCCGAAGACCCGCGCAGTGATTGACGCGATCCTCTGGGACCTCGACGGCACGCTGGCCGACACCGTGGACGACATCGCCCATGCCATCGGCCTCACGCTCGCCGCGCACGGGCTGCCACCGCTGGGCGCGGAACGTGTCCGTCCCTTCATCGGCGACGGCGCGCCGCGCCTGGTCGACCGCTGCGTTCGCGCCGCGGGGGGCGAGCCCACCCACGCGCACCTCGGCACCTTCCGCGACGCCTACCGCGCTTATCCCCGGGTGACGGCGGCGCTGTTTCCCGGCATCCGCGAGGTGCTGGAGTGGGTGCCCGTCCCCCAGGCCGTCGTGACCAACAAGCCAGAGGACGTGTCGCGCGCGCTCCTCGCCGCGCTCGAGATCGATCACTTCTTCGGCGCGGTGGTGGGGGGCGACACGCTGCCGGTGCGCAAGCCCGACGCCGAGCCCCTGCGCCACGCCCTGCGACAGCTCGGCGCGACGCGCGGCCTCATGGTGGGCGACGGCCCGCAAGACGTGGCGGCCGCGCGCAACGCCGGGCTGCCGGTGGTGGGCGTAGACTGGGGCATCCACGCGCCGGTGGGAGCCGACGCTCGGGTCACGACGTGCGTCGCGCTGCGCGCCGAACTGGCCGCCCGGCTCGGGCCCCGCTATCGTTGAGCCCGTGTTGATCGTCCTCCTCGGCTGCGTCGGCCTGCAAAGCGTTCCTGGCAGCGAGAAAGACGCGCCCGGCACCGATCCCGAGGGCGGTCGCGACAGCGGTCACGCCCTCGACAGCGCAGGCGACGGCAACAACGAGCCACTCGCCGACGCCGGCGACGACGTCGAGAGCTTCGTCGACGTGGTGGTACGGCTCGACGGCGGGGGCAGCTACGATCCCGACGGCGACGACCTGGAGTACGCCTGGAGGGTGGACAGCAAGCCTGGCGGCGCCGCCGTCACGATGAGCGACAAGGCCGACGTCGACCCGCAGTTCGAGGCCGACACGCCCGGTGTCTACATCCTGTCGCTCGTCGTGAACGATGGCGCGCTGGACAGCGAGGCCGACGAGGTGGAGATCGTGCTCGCCGAGAACAACGGCGAGCCCGTGGCCGACGCCGGCGCCGACCAGACCGTCGACGTCGGCGACACGGTCACCCTCGACGCGTCGGGCTCCTCCGACCCCGACGGCGACCGGCTGAGCTACGCCTGGACCCTGTCCACCCGGCCCGCCGGTTCGGCGGCCACGCTCGGCTCGTCCACCAGCTCGCGTCCCACCTTCCGCGCCGACCAGGACGGGGTCTACGAGGCCACGCTCACCGTCAACGACGGCAGCGCCGACTCCTCGCCCGACAAGGTGCGCGTGGTGGCCGAGGAGGGCTCCAGCGGCGGCGGCGGCGGGGGCGGCGGCGGGGGTACATCCGGCTGCGGGTGCACCGGCGGCGAGCGCGGCGACCTGGTGATCGGCGCGGCTGCGGCGGCGATCTACGTCAATCGAAAGCGGCTCTTGCGGCGCTAGCCGCCCACGGCCGCGACCACCCACTCGTTGCCCGGATTCTCCGCAGCCCAGGAACGCAGAGCCGGTACGACCAGTCCCCGAGGATCTTTACCGTAGGGCCGCAGCTCGGCGTCGATCCATGCCTGCACGCCCGGATCGCCCTCTCGCGACAGCAGGCCCGGGACGAACACCTCGGCGAAGTGCTGCTTCTGCTCCACCGCCACGAGGTCGCTCACCCGGAGCGCCCACCCGGGCAGCACGATCTCGCCGCGGGCCAGCATCACCGCCGCGAAGCCATAGGCGATGCGATCGGCGCGGGCATCCACCTCGGCCTTGGGCTCGCCCGGCGCGCCGATCACCTCGACGTACACCTTGTTCTTGGGCTCGGTGCCGCTCGGGCGCAGGAGCAAGCGCGCGCCCTCGCCGAGGCGAAACACCAGCACGTCGCGACTGGCCGCGTCGGTGCCGCTCTTGATCGGTCCCAGGGGACCCGAGGGGTCGGCGCGGTCGGCGAAGTCGGTCACGGCGAGGCCCGCCACCTCGCGCGGCGGTTCGGCGCGGAGCGAGGCCTGGATGCGCTCGATGCGGGCCTTTCCGGTGGCGCCGCGCATCACCGTGGACACGAGGCGGTTGACCACGTAGCCCTCGCGCGCCCAGAGCGCCTCGAGCGCGTCGACCAGCGTCTGCCCATCCTCCTTCGCCCGCGAGGCCATCTCGGCCAGCCCGACGGCGGCGCCGGCAGCGTCCTTGTCGCGCAGTTGCGCGGTGACGAGCACGCCGTGCGACTCCTCCACCCCGATGACGAGGTCGGCCGGCGCTCCCTCCACTCCCGCGAAGCGGCCCGTGTCTTCGAGCTGGCGCAGCCCGTCGCCGATGTACTTGAAGCCCACCATCAGGTCGCCCACCACCTGCGCCGCGTGACGCCGCGCGATGCGCGTGACCAGCTCGCTCGTCACCTCGGTTTTCATCACGATGGGTCGCGACCAGCGCCCGTGCACCAACCGGTGCTCGGCCAGCAGCGCCGCGATCTCGTTGCCGGTGAAGAATCGCCAGGCGCCGTCGTTTGCGCGGGCCACCAGACCGATTCGGTCGGCGTCGGGGTCGCAGGCCATCACGAGGTCGGCACCCAGCGACTTCGCCAGCGCCACCGCCCGGTCCATCGACTGGGGCACCTCGGGGTTCGGCGTGCGGAAGGGCACCTCGGGGAAGGCGCCGTCGTGCGGGGCCTGCGTGGGCTCTATGTCGACCCGGAAGCCGCAGGCACGCAGCGCCTCGGCGGCGCTGGTGTCGCCGGTGCCATGCAGCCCGGTGAACACGATGTGTGCCGACCGCGACCGCACCAGCGAGGTACCCACGTTCACCGCGATGTACGCGTCGTGGCAGGCACGCGGGTAGTCACGCGCCCAGGCCGCGGCCCGCGCCTCCGCGTAGGCCATCATGCGCACCGCCCGCACCGCGTCGACATGCTTGCCCATGTCCTCGTCGCCGGGGGGCACCTCCTGGCCGCCGAGGTGGTTGTAGAACTTGCCGCCGTTGTCGTCGGGCGGGTTGTGCGAGGCCGAGACGTTGAGCCCCGCGTCGGCGCCGAGCTGGCGGATGGCGAAGCTCAGCTCCGGGGTGGACATGAAGTCAGGCGAGCCCGGGGGGATCAGCGTGGTGTGCACGCCGTTCGCCGCGTACACGCCCGCAGCGATCTCGGCGAAGTCGCGACTGGACAGGCCGAGCAGGGGGTTGTCGACCCCGGGCGGCAAGTTCCCGCCAGCGTCGCGGAAGCAACGAACGTCATACGCGATCACGACGTGGAGCGGCCCCTGTCCCCGGCGCTGGCGCAGGTAGGCCACGTGCCCCTGCACGCTCGCCGCCAGCGTCCACGGGTTGAAGCGGTTCGGGCCCACGCCCACGGTGCCGCGGCGCCCGCCGGTGCCGAAGGGCATCACCTGGTAAAAGCTATCAACGAGCAAGCTCCACCGTCCCGCGCTCACCAGCGCCGACAGGAGCGGGCGGTAGGCAAGGAACTCGTCGTCGCCAAGCCAGCGAGCGAGGTGGGCCTCGGCGGCTTCGACGATCTGTGGGCGCACGTTGAGCGTAGCCGACAGCTCGGCGGGGAAAATGCCCATGGGTAGCTACTCCTTGACGAGCGTGTAGCGGGCGCGCGTTTCCGGCTCGTGGTTGTCGGGCTCAAACGTGCTGGTGGACAGCCAGTGCTCGAAGTTGCCTTCGATGCCGCCGTACACGTCGACCTGGACGTCGGCCTTGCCGCGCTCGAACTCGGGCTGGGCCTTGTCGAGCGTGCCCGACCAGGAGCCCTCCACGTAGATGTCGTGCAGTCGGCCGTTGTCGTCG
>VGRE01000269.1 GCA_016875435.1 Deltaproteobacteria bacterium
CCGTCGAGGCGCCCCTGGCGGTGGTCGAGGCGCCCGCCGTCGAGGCGCCCCCGGTGGTGGAAGCCGCCCCCGTGGTCGAGGCCGCTCCTCGGAAGAAGAAATCCTCCAAGAAGAAGGCGGCTCTGCCGGAAGCGTCCGTCGCTCCCACGCGGGAAGAGGGTGCCCAGGGGACGGGCGAGGGGGAGGTCGCCGCCGCCCCCCAGGAAGACAGCGTGGGCGCCCCGGCCTACTCGCTCGAGCAGGTCCAGGAACTCTTCGACGAGATGGTTCGCCCGGCCCTCCAGGGCGACGGCGGCGATATCAAGCTGGTGAAGATCGAGCGCAACGACATCTACGTGCGCCTGGTGGGCTCCTGCCAGAGCTGCCCCTCGAGCACGGCAACGATGAAGATGGGCGTCGAAGCCTTGCTCCGCGAGGAACTCCCGGACTTCGGCAACCTCATCCAGGTAGACTGATCCAGCCCTCGCGCACCCAGTCGTCCACCGGGGTGTCGAGACCCACCTTCCCCACCATCAGGCGCTCGCGCCGGCCACCGCCGCGCAGGTAGGCGCTCACCCGGCAGAGGCCGAGCCAGTAAGCGCGGTCCTTGCCATAGGCACCGGGCGCCTCGGGCTGGGCGAGCCCACGCTTCACCCGCAGGGCCATGCCGAAGGCCGCCGAGGTTCCCGCAGCCGGGGCCAGCTCGCGCACCAGATCGGTGAACCCGAGGTCGCGGGCTCGCTCGGCGGCGAGCGCGACGAGCCGGAGCCTCGTGCCCACTCCCTCGGGCAGGCCGGCCACCTCGGCCTCGGCGTGCAGCGCCAGCCCCTCCTCGGTGGCGAGGCAGCCGGGGAGCCCGTGGGCGAAGAGCTTGAGGGGTTGCCGCGCGCCCGCCTCGGCCCGAGCCACGTGAACGTCGATCTCGTGCGCCTCGAGCGCCCGGAGCTCGGTGGGCGTGCAGGTGGCGCGCGTGTTCACCCGCACCACCGTCGAGGGCGCGTCCACCAGCACCCGCGCGGTCATCACCGGGTCGAGTTCCACGCGCCAGCGGCGGTAACCACGGCGACCCAGCGCCTCGCCGAGGTGGCGGGCCAGCTCGGCGGCGCCCACCCGTCCGGAGTCGACGGCGCGGACGGGAAAGGCGGGGGGCTCGGGGGCGTCGACCGCTCCCCTCAGGCCTTCCGCGTCGCCCCAGGCGTCGAAGGCGGCCGGCGTGCGGTCGCGCAACGCGAGGGTCCACAGGCGCGTCTCCACCACGGCCCGGCGCAGCACCGCGCCGAGCGGGTGGTCGGCCGGCGCGCGGATGCGGTCGAGCGCGCGCAGGTGCTCGTCGGCCCAGCTCGCGGGCAGGTAGTTGGGTCGAAGCGGCTTCCTGGCGGCGAAAGCTGCGCGCAGCTCGGGCTCGTTGGTGGGATTGAGGTAGCGCGACGTCGCGACGCGACGTTGCAGCGCGCACAAGGCCGCGTCTGCTTCGAGCACCGGGAGGGGGAGCCTGCGCACCGTTGACGGGCTAACTCCGCCGGCCATGGAGCTGTCCATCGAAGCGCTCGCGGCGCTCTCGCCGGAGCAGGTCAGGCTCGGCCTACCCGCCTGGGTAGCGAGCCACCTTGATGCCGAGGAATACGTGTGCGACCGGTTGCGTCGCGACCTCGCGAGGCTCGTCCTGACCGCCAGCGACGCCGAGATTCTCGCGATGCGGAGTAGCTTTGCCGCCGCCGGAGAGGGCTGGAAGTTCTTCCGCGCCGACCCTCTCGCCCGCCGCATCACCAGGGCGTACATGTCGGCCCTGATGGAGCCGCGCGAGCTGCGCGGGGTGGAGCGGCTGCTGAGCTTCGACGAGCGCGGCGGTCGGCGGCTGATCGTGTGCAACCACCTCAGCTACACCGACACCCAGATCACCGACGGCGTGCTGGCCCGCGCGGGCCTCTCCAGCATCGCCGACCGGCTGGTGGCGGTGGCAGGCCCCAAGGTCTACACCGAGACCTGGCGCCGGATGGCGTCGATCGCACTGAACACGCGCAAGACCGCCCAGTCCTCCGCCGTCGCGAGCGAGCAAGACTCGATGACCCCGCGCGAGCTTGCCGCGGTGGCAATCGAGACGCTGGCCGAGTGCGCGCGCCTCATGGACCAGGGCTACATCGTCCTGCTGTACCCGGAGGGTACGCGAAGTCGCGACACGAGATTGCAACCATTCCTGCGGGCGGCCGCGCGATACCTGCATCTTGAGGGGTTGAGCGTGTTGCCGCTCGCCCAGACCGGGGGCGACAAGCTGTTCCCGGTCGACGCGCCGCGGATGTTCCGCGGCCCCGTGCGGGTGGCCTTCGGGCAGCCCTTCCGTCCCGGCGAGGTCGGCGGCAAGACGGGCGCCCTCGAGGAGGCGCACAGGCGCCTCCAGGTTGAACTCCCCGAGGCCTACCGCAGCACCGGTCCCCGGGTGGCCTAGGTTCCGGAGAACTGGATGCCGTCGAAGAACAACGACGGCGCGCGCAGGCTCGACCAGGTCCACACGTCGGTGGAGGGCTCGACGAGGGCCTTGAGCACCTCCTCGATGTTGCCCGACACGTTCATCTCGCCGATGTGGCCCACCACCTCGCCGCGCTCGACGAGCAGTCCCTGCACGCCGAAGCTGAAGTCACCGGTGAGGCCGTTGCTGTTGCCGCCGAGGAAGCCAGTCACCACGATACATCGTGATACATCTCGCAAGATCTCGGCGGGAGACCTTGAACCTGGTGACACAACCCAGTTTGACCGGCCGCCCGTGGTCGGGGGCGTGCCGAGCTTCCGGCCGTAGTAGGTGTTGATGTAGTAGTTGCGCAGGATGCCGCTCTCGATCAGCGGCATGCGGCGGGCCACGAGGCCATCGCCGTCCCAGGGCCGGGAGCCGGGCGCGCGCGGGATGTCGGGCACGTCGGTGAGGGTGAGCCGGTCGCTGGCGATGGGGGTGTCCTTGCGGCCCGAGAGGAAGCTGCGCTGCTGGTGTAGCTCCGAGCCGGAGAGCGGCCCGCCAATCACCCCGAGGATGCGCCCGGCGGCGTGATTCTGGAGCAACATCGGGTAACGACCGGAGGCGATGGGCTTGGCCCCGAGCCGCTCGGCTGCTCGTTTCCATGCCTCGGCGGCGATCGCCTCCGCGCCCGGGAGATCGCCCCGGTGGTTGGCACCGTACCACGCCATCGCCTCGGGACGACGGCCGCCCGGCTCCTCCAGTGTCATCTCCACGCCAGCCCCGAAGCCCGTGCCGCGCCGAGCACCCTCGAAGCCGTTGGACATCACCCGCACCGACTCCTCCTCAGAGTCGCCCGCGTAGATGGTCGCGGAGAGGACTTGCTCGCGGTGGGGCAGGGCATCGACCGCCGCCTCGAGGCGCTCGGCCGCCTCCCGGCGCGTTTCCACGGGCAAGGCCCCGCGGGAGGCGTCGAAACTGTCGAGAAGCTCCTCGCTCGCGCCGCGGCCACAATCCGCCACGTCGGGTTGTCGTCGCTCGGGCTCCGGTTCGAGCACGCGCGTGGCGTCGATTGCCCGGCGCAGGAAGGCCTCGAGCGCCTCCGGCCGTAGATCCGACGTCGCGTGCCCAGAGTAGCGGTCGTCGACGAGCAACGACAGCGACAGGCCGAGGCTGGTCGCCTGCGTGGCCTGCTCGAGCTTGCCCGCCCGGCGCATCATCGAGATCTCGGTGCTGCGCGACACCGACACGCTCACCTCGTGCGCGCCGAGCGCCTGGGCCCGGGCCACCGTGCTCCGCGCGAGCTCGAACAGCTGGCTCATTGAGACACCCCGCCCACCGAGAGCTTGGAGACCTTCACCGTGGGCATGCCCTGGCTCACCGGCACCGACTGCCCGTCTTTCCCGCAGGTCCAGCCGCCCTCGTCGATGTGCAGGTCGTTGCCTACCATCTCGATGGAGGCGAGCACGTCGGGGCCGTTGCCGATGAGGTTCACGTCCTTGATGGGGCGCGTGAGCTTGCCACCCTCGATGAGGTAGCCGCGGCGCACGTAGAAGGCGAAGTCGCCCGCGCCGATCTGCACCTGGCCGTTGGCGAAGTCGGCACAGTAGATGCCGCGGTCGACGCTGGCGATGATCTCCTCGGGCGCGTGGGGCCCAGGGTCCATGTAGGTGCTGCGCATGCGCGGGAGCACCACGTGGCGGAAGCTCTCGCGGCGGCCGCTGCCGGTGGGCGCCACGCCGTAGTGCCGGGCGCTGATCTCGTCGTGCAGGAAGCCCCTGAGGATGCCGTTCTCCACCAGCACGGTGCGCTCGGCGGGGTTGCCCTCGTCGTCGGTGTTGATGGTGCCGCGGGCGAAGGGCAAGGTGCCGTCGTCGACCACCGTCACACCCTCGGGCGCGATGCGCGTGCCCACGCGGTCGGCGAAGATGCTGATGCCCTTGCGATTGAAGTCGGCCTCGAGCCCGTGCCCGATGGCCTCGTGCAAGAGGATGCCGGAGGAGCCGGCGCCCAGCACCACCGTCATCTCGCCCGCGGGCGCCTTGGTGGCCTCGAAGAGGGCCACCGTGTCGGCGACGGCCTTCTGACAGAGCCTCGCCACGCGCTCCTCGGTGTAGAACTCGAGCCCCGCCCGCTGGGCGAGGTTGGCGGCGCTGGACTCGCGACGCTCGCCATCTTTCGCGGTGACCACCACCCAGCCCCGCGTCATCGGCTGGTAGTCGTACACGGCACGCCCGTCGGGGCGCACGACCAGCACGTGCTTGTAGCTGTCGCCCAGCGAGGTCTCGACCTTCAACACGCGGGGATCGGCCGCGAAGGCGCGCGCCTCCCAGTCGCGCACCATGCGCACCCGGGTCTCGAGGCTCACGTCTTCCCAGGGCACGCTGGCGCGGTAGCGGTCGGCCAGGCGCTTCTCGCTGATTGATACGGGTGCGTGTTGCCGGTTTCCCGCTGCGATCTCGGCGGCGATACGCGCCGCCTGTATCATCGATGTATCGGTGAGGTCCTCGGTGTACGCGTAGCCCACCTGGTCGCCCACCACGACGCGCACCCCCACGCCCAGGTCGACGTGGGTGCTGGCTCGGTTGACCTTGTTGTCGGACAGCGCCACGGAGGTCGACCCCGAGTGCTCGAAGAAGAGGTCGGCGTCGTCGGCGCCGCGGGAGAGCGCGGCCTGCAGGACACGCTGGCAGAGGGCGGCGTCGATGCCGAACTGGCTGAAATGGGTCACCTTGACTCCGGGCGCGGAAGCTAGCCCGAGATCTCGGTCGACGACGGGATTCCCGCCTACCGGAGGCGCTCCAGCCAGTGATCGACCAGCACGAGGCAGGCCATCGCCTCGACGATCGCCACGGCGCGAGGCAACACGCAGGGGTCGTGACGGCCGCGCGGCCTGAGCTTCACCGCCTGCCCCGCGCGGTTGACGGTGTCCTGTTCCTGGAAAATGGTCGCAACGGGCTTGAACGCCACGCTCCAGGTGACCGGCATGCCGTTGGTGATCCCGCCCTGCACGCCGCCCGAGTGGTTGGTGGTGGTGACCGGCCCCCGCTCGCCGGGGACGAAGGGGTCGTTGTGCGCCGAGCCACGCAGG
>VGRE01000270.1 GCA_016875435.1 Deltaproteobacteria bacterium
CTCGGCGCGGTGCGTACGGCGCGGGGGTACGATAGGCGCCCACTTAGCCCCTATCGCCATGAGCACCCAGAAGAAAGGTTTCGATCCGCTCGCCAGCCTCTTCGACAGGCCGGAACCCGACGAGGAACGCCGCGTGGAGCTGAAGGTGCCGCCCGCCCTCCCTCCCGCCCAGGGCGAGGACGTGCCGGTGCCCGCGCATCTCCAGACGACGGCCGCGTTCCCGCCGGCACCCGACGTGCCAGCGGCGCTTGCCACCCACGCCGCCGCCCCGGCGGCCTCGGCGCCGGTCGGCCCTGATCCCGCCGAGCTGGCGAAGATCCTGGCCAGGGCGGCTGTGGCGAGGGCCTCCGCGCAGAAGCCGGCCGTGCCCGCCGGGAAGGGTGCCCTCGCCGCGGCCCCGCCCCCGAAGGCCGCCCCAGCGGCGGAGATGCCCACCCTGTCGAGTCGCATCGGGGCGGCGCCGCCGCCACGCAAGGCGATTAGCGCCGACGAGGCGCTCGCCGCCGCGCGCGCCGAGGAGGGGGCTCGCGCCAAGGTGGCGGCCGCGCCGAGGCCTGCGGCCGCCTCCGCTGCCGCGCCTGCGCCGAGGCGGGCCGCCCTCACCGCCGACCAGCTCACCGACGTCGTGAGTGCCCAGATCGCGGCGGTGGTACCCGAGGTCGGCGCTGTCTACATCGCCAACGCCGTCGTGGTCGACGATCGCGCGGTGCTCACCGCCCTGTGGAAGGCCCACCGCGCCCGCTTCGCCAACCAGGCCGACATCGCGGCGGCGGCGGCGTGCTCCACCGTGTTGCGCGCGCTGGGCAGCGTGGCGCCCGGGCAGCTTGCCGTGGCCCACGTGGTGACCGACAAGAGCGATTGGCTCGTCTGGATCGACCTCGACTGCGGGCCGCTGGCGGCGTTCAACGACGCGCGGGCGCTGTTCGCGCGGGTCTAGACTCCGACTCGGGTCGGTCGCGTCACCCCCTCATTCCTTCGCAGGGGTCCGCAGGCCGGTAGAGGACTGCCGGGCGGCGGATCGCCTGGATGCGGGGGGTCCTCGTGTCGCGACACTGGGCCAGGTGGGGCCGTGTCCACGTCACCCGCGCGCGATCTCCGCCCGTGCGAGTGCTGCGAGGTCGCGACAGCCAGTGAGCACCATCGCCATGCGCAGCTCGGCGACGATCGTCTCCAGCGCGCCGAGAAGGTGATCGTAGCCGAGGGCCTGGGCCTGCAGCAGCGGGCGCGCGATGCCGGCGCAGCGGGCGCCGAGGGCGATGGCCTTGGCCACGTCGAGGCCAGTGGCCACGCCGCCGGTGGCGCACATCTCCACGGGGAGATCGCGGGCGGCCTCCACGCAGCGTGCCGTGGGGATCCCCCAGTCGCGGAAGGTGCGCGCGGCCGCTTGTTGCTGTCCCTCGGCGCGGTGCATCTCCACCGCCACCCAGCTGGTGCCGCCGGCGCCGCCCACGTCCACCCAGCCCACGCCCACCGAGAGCAGGCGCTCAATCACCCGTCGCGACAGCCCCGCGCCCGTCTCTTTGACGACCACCGGGGCGCCGAGCTCCGCGACGATGCGGCGGATGGTGTCGAGGCCGCCGCGGAAGTCGCGGTCGCCCCCGGGCTGGGCCATCTCCTGCGCCGGGTTGAGGTGGATGGCGAGCGCGTTGCTGCCGGTGCGATCGAGCAGCGCGCGCAGCGCCGCCGTGGGCGTTTCCCGTGCCTGCACCACGCCGATATTGGCCACGAGCAAGGCGGTTGGGGCCACGTCGCGCACCGAGTAGCCGGCCTCGATGCCGCGCACGAGCAGGGGGCGCATCGAGCCGAAGCAGAAGCCGAGGCCCAGGCCCTCGGCGGCGCGGGCGAGGTCGCGGTTGACCACCTCGGCGCGCGGCGTGCCCCCGGTCATCGCCGCGATCACGATCGGCGCGCGCAGCCGGTGGCCGAGCCAAGCGCAGGAGAGATCGAGCTCGTCGGCGTGGAGCTCGGGGAGCGCGTCGTGGACGAGGTCGATGGCCTCGAAGCCGTTGCGCTTGCGTACGAAGCCCACGTCGCCGTCGGCGCAGAGGGCGAGGTGGTCGGCCTTGCGGGCGGCGATGTCGAGGGCTGCGGGCATGCGAGCCCGGCCTATTCGGTTAGCTCTCGCGGCGGAGCTTCCCCATGGTCCTCGCCCTCTTCGCCTGCTTCTGGAGCGGCGACGACGACACCTACCCCGAGTCATTCGCCACCGTCTATTGCTCTAGGTTGAACGAGTGCTATCGGGGGGCCTACGAGGAAGAGTACGACGGCGAGATGGACGAGTGTATCGACGACGTCACCGACGACGTCGAGGACTGGGACGATTGCGACTTCGACGAGGACAAGGCGGCCGACTGCCTCGAGGACCTCCGCTCGGAGAGCTGCGGCGACTTCTACGACGGCGACCACGACGACTGCTGGGAAGTCTACGACTGTGGCAGGGGGTAGGCGCCCGGCGCGATCCGCAGCGGGATGAACTCGGGGCAAGCCCGGCCAAAGGCGCGTAGCTCCTCGTCGGTGGGGAAAAGCACCACCGCGATGTCGCCCCCGCCGGCCCCGCTGGGCTTCGCGGCCCCCCCGAAGGTCGCGGCGAGCCTGTCGATCTGCGCGAAGGCGTCGAGGTCGTAGACAATACCCGCCTCGCGAGCCATCGCCCGCAGGAGGGCGTAGTTCTCGCGGAGCGCGCGCACCGGTTCGCCGGCGAAGCCGAGCACGATCTCCCGGCTGGCCTGCACGAAGGCCTCGCGCCCCCGCCATGCCCGGTACTGCTGCACCCGGGGACCGGTCGATGCGGACTGTCCCGGCCACGCCGCGCCGATCGCCACGGGCGCCAGCGGCGGCGAGGGCGGGCGGTTGAGCTCGAACTGCCGGAAACCACCGTGGATCGAGGCGTACACGTCGATGCCGGATCCGCCCCCCTGCACCCGCTCGTGGACTGCGTAGGCTCGCTCGGCGGGGAACCCAGCGGCGGCCGTGGCCGCGACCGTGGCCGCTGCCGAGCCGCCGAAGCCGGGCTTGCCGCCCAGGCCACGCACGGGGTTGTCGTCGGCGAACGTGTAGCGCGCGGGCGGGGCCCCATCGAGCGCGGCGCGCACGAACCGATCGTCGCCGGGCGTCGTGATCTCGATCTGATCGGCCGGCTCGACCACGCAGGCCACGCCTCGGTCGACGGCGGCCACGAGCGCGGGCGCGCCGTCGAGCACCGCGTACTCCCCGGCCACCACCAGCTTCCCCGGGGCGACGACCCGCATCGTCACGCAGGGCCGCCCAGCAGGCGCGCGGGGCCCCCGGGAGCGAGCACGTGTACCCGGTTGGCCACCGCGCCGAGGCGCGCCGCCACCTCGGCGGCGTTGCCCGCCTCGCAGAGCACCTTCACGTTGGGCCCCGCGTCCATCGTCCACGCGCAGGGCACGCCCTTCTTGCGCAGCGACGCCACCGCCTCCTGCGCCCACACGCTCCCCGACTTCCAGTACATCACGGGGGGATCCGCGGCCATCATGCTGGCGTGCATGCGCAGCGCCGAGCGCTCCATGATCGCACCTAACTTTTCAATGTCGCGACTTCGAATCGCACTCCGCGCCTCGGCCACGTCGAGCGGCGCGCTCGCCACCCACGCCGGGTAGTAGGGCGACGATTCCTGCGTGCGTCGCATGCCGTCGCGCGACGAGATGGCCTTCGGCCCGCCGTCGAAGATCGCCACCACCATGCGCACGTCCCACCAGTCGGCGGCCTGGATCTCCCAGGCGTGGCTGTCCATCCCGTCGGGACGATCCCCGGCGCGCCACTCCACCCAGCCGCCGAAGATCGAGCGCGCGGCGCTGCCCGACCCGCGGCGCGCGAGGGTCGAGAGTTGCTCTGCCGTGGGTTTTTGCCCGGCGGCGGCCGTGGCGGCGAGCACGAGCGCCGCGAAGCCGGACGACGAGGAGGCGAGCCCGGCGGCGGTGGGAAAGTCGTTCTGGGTGACGACCCGCGCCCGCGGGCGCCAGCTATCGACGAGGTCGAGCACCGCGAACACCTTGCGCGCCTCGTCGGCCCCGGCAGGCTCGCCGTTCAGGATCACCTCGTCTGTCGCGACACCCCACTCCACGGTGGTGGTGGTGGAGAACGGGGAGAGCGTGAGCGAGATGGAGGGGACGGAGGGAAGGTTCAGCGCGCGATCGCGCTTGCCCCAGTACTTGCAGAGGGCGATGTTGGGGTGGGCGAGGGCGGTGGCGGCGGTCACGGCGCGGCCTTATCAGGGCGGCCCCCCGGAGCGTGGCTTGCGCCTTCACTACAACAAGTTCTCCCGTGCCACCCGCGTACGCTGGCTGCTCGAGGAACTGGGCGCCACCTACGACATCAACGAGGTGGCCTTCGGTGCCGACGGCACCCGCTCGCAGGCGCACCTCGCGGTCCACCCGCTCGGGAAGCTGCCCGCGCTCACCGACGACGACGGCACTCACCTATTCGAGTCCTCGGCCCTCGTCTTGCACCTGGCCGACAGGTACCCCGGCCTCGCGCCCGCGCCGGGCAGCTCGGCGCGCGGTCGCTACTACCAGTGGGTGGTGTACGGCGTGTCCGAGCTGGAGGGGCCGGTCGCGGAGTTCTTCCTCGCTGGGCGCGTGCCCGACGAGCAGAAAGACACGGCCCGGCTCGCGAAGGCCCAGGCCGAGTTCGACAAGGTGGCGGCCCCGGTCGAGGCGGTGCTCGCGCGCCACGACTGGATCCTCGGCGCCGAGTTCAGCGCCGCTGACTGCGTGGTCGGGGGCGTGCTCACCTGGGCGGATCGCATGGGAATGTGCGAGAGGTTCCCCGCCATCCACGCCTACGCCGGGCGTTGCGTGGCGAGGCCTGCCTTCAAGCGCGGTCGGCAATGATTGGGCTGCTGAGCCTGGCCGCCGCCGCGTCGCTCGACGGGCTCCTCGCGCGGGGCGAGCTGTCGCTCCTGGAAACCTACCCCGACGGGCGTCTGAAGCAGGTGACGGCGATCGCCCGTCTCCCGGCCCCGCTCGACACGGTGTGGTCAGTGCTCACCGACTATGGAGCCTACGAGACCTGGATGCCGCAGGTGCGCGACAGCACGGTGGTGAGCACCGAGGGCAAGACGGCGACCGTCGACTGGACGGTAGGCGTGGTGGGTCCCGACATCCAGATGCGCCAGTCGCTGGTGGCCGACCGCGCCGCCGGGACGATCGTCGCCCGGCACGTGTCCGGCGCGATGGCGGGCTCATCCTGGGCATGGAAGCTCACCGACGAGGGTGACAAGACGCTGGTCGAGCGCACCGTTCGCCTCAACGTCGTCGACAGCAACTGGTTCATCAAGCAGGTGGAAGACGAGCACCACACCCTCGACTACGGCATCAACAGCGCCGCTGGCGTGGTGGAGCTTCGCGGGCTGACCCAGCGGCTGAAGCGCTGAGCCTCGCGCCCACTCGTCAGCCGCCGATGGTCACCGTGTAGACGCGGTCGTCAACCTGTCGCGACGCGGCACGCCGAACCGCGTCTTCCGTGGCAGGCGTCACTTG
>VGRE01000271.1 GCA_016875435.1 Deltaproteobacteria bacterium
GGCGCGCCGCGGACCTCGTGGCCTTCTACGCCGCGCTCGAGCGGGACTACTTCGCCGAGCTGTCGGCCTTCGTGCGGGCCGAGGGCTTCACCGCCCCCATCGTGTGCTCCAACTCCCTCGGCATCGCCCACGCCGACGCGCAGCTCGGGGCCTGCGACGTGGTGGACGTGCACGCCTACTGGGATCCCATCGCCGAGTCCACCGCGTACTACGATCTCTCGATCCTCGATCCCTCGGCGCGCTGGCTGGAGCGACTCGCCTCCTGCCAGGCCGGCAGGCCCTGCACGGTGTCGGAGCTGAACCACACCTGGCCCAACCGCTTCGGGCAGGAGGCGCCGCTCACCTGGGCCGCCCTCGGGGGACGGCAGGGCTGGTCGGCCCTGGCCTGGTTCGCGTGGAGTCACGCCGAGATCCGTGACCTGCCGGACGGCCCGGCGGGTGCGCTCGACCTGGAGGGGCGCTTCAGCAGCGACGTGCAGATGCCAGCCGCGAGCGCCATCTTTCGCCAGGTCGGCGCGGCCACGGCCCGCTTCACCCGCTCGTGGACCGCGGGGGCACTGGACCGCGACCTCGCCGAGCCCTCGAGCCTGTTCCTGCCGGAGATGGTGGGCGTCCCGAGCTACCTCGCGCGCCGCGTGCGCAGCAGCTTCGACGGGGCGATGCCGCGTGGCGGAGCCGATGACTCGCCGGTGCGCTGGTCGCGAGGGCGCCTGGTGGTCGACACGCCGCGCGCGGCGGCGATCGTCGGCAACACCACGCCCACTGTCGAGGCCCCCGACCCCGCGATCCTCCGCGCGTCGGTGGCCGGTCACCCCGCGATCAGCCTGGTGATCGACACGCCGCGCGCGGCGGCGATCGTCGGCAACACCACGCCCACTGTCGAGGCCCCCGACCCCGCGATCCTCCGCGCGTCGGTGGCCGGTCACCCCGCGATCAGCCTGGTGATGGCAGCCTCGTCGCCGGGGAGATGGTTGCTCACCGTGGCGGGGCGGACCGACCGCGAAGGCAGCTGGGCGTCACCAGGCGTGCCGGGCCTGCTCGCTCTCGGCAACGGCCCGGCCCGGCTCGAACGATTGTCCGGGTTCATCGACGTCCGCGTGCCCGGTCGGGCTCGGGTCTACGCCTTGAACCCCGACGGCTCGCCCCGGGAGCGGTTACGCGCGCGCCGGCTTCCGGGAAGCTGGTGGCGCGTCGACATCGACGCGCGTACGCCCTGGTTCGGCATCACGACCGTGCCGGGAGATTGAGAGGCTCGTCCTCGTTCCGGGCGAGCTCCATCACTTCCTCGACCGCGTCGGCGTCGACGGCGAGCTGCTCTTCGAAGCGCGACTGCTTGATGAGACCGGCCCGCGCCGCGCAAAGGTTGTTGTATTCTACCAGTGACAGGATGGCCCACTGGTAGATTGCCACCTCGTAGTACTCGAGGATGTTGTCGGTGGCGTTGAGCAGCACGTAGGTGAGCGTCATGGTGACGTACACGTGTGAAACGAGCGAGAGTTGGCCGCTCTGCTGGCGTCGGATGAGCCTGAAGCCCTGCCACATCATCGTCCCCAGCACCCACGCGAAGCAGACCACGCCCACGAAGCCGGTCTCGTAGGCCACGCGCAGGTAGCCGTTGTGCGGGGCCGCCTCGATCCCGAAGAGTTCCACGCCGAGCATCACCGAGCTACCGGCGCCGTGTCCTAGCCAGGGATGGTCCCAGAAACGCTGGGTGATGGTGTCCCAGAAGTAGAGGCGCCAGCCGATGGAGCTGTTGAGGTCGTACACGTCGTTACCGGACTGGAACACCGCGCCGACGTCGAGCACGCGCCCTACGATGCCGCCGCCGAAGGCCATCAGCACGAAGCCGCCGATGATGGCGCCGGCGAGGAGGTAGCCTCGCTTGTTGTATACCCAGCTGAGGTACACCCAACACACGCCCATCGCCACCCAACTGATCCGCGTGTAAGTGCTGATCTCCAGAGCCACGAGGAGCACGATGTACGCGAGGCGGAGGCCCCGGTTGGTCCTCGCCGGGTCGAGGAACTCGGCGTAGGCGAGGCAGAACAAGAACGTGAGGTACATCGAGAAGTGCGCGGGGTGGAAGAAGCTGCTGTTCACCCGCACGTAGCCCTCGGTGACCTCGTTGCCCTGCCCCGTAAACCACTGGTAGAAGCCGTAAACAATCGGGATCGCGCTCGACGCGTAGAGCGCGGTGATCACCTGCCGCACCATGCGCCGGTCGAGCATGTCGGAGATGATGAGGTACGTGAAAAATGGCGCGGCCAGGCGGGTGACGAAGCGCGTGGACCAACGCATCTCCGGCGCCCAGTACATCGACAGGGCGAAGAGCCCCAGGAAAGCCCCGTAGGGCAACGTGAGCGAGCGGCCCTTGAAGGGGTTTTTCCAGAGCACGAGGAAGTACACGAAGCCGATGCCGGTTGCCAGCACGTTGACCAGCCCGCCCAGGTCGAAGGAGAAGGCGTCGCCGCCGATACGCTCGCCGCCCGCCACGAAGTTACGCAGGGCGATGAGGACGAGAAAGCCAAGGATGAACGCGCGTGGATTCGCGAGGAAGGTGCCGCCGCCGATGGCGATGATCGCTAGCGCCGCCATGTACTGGGTGCCGCCCAAGCCAAGGGCAAGCGCCAGGGGCAGCGCCACGAGGGCGGGGACCACCAGGTGCCGGATCGGGTCGCCGCCGAAGTCGGAGAAGGCGGAGGGGGCTCTCACCGCGCGCCAGCATAGCCCCGCGGGCGGCGCCGCGTGGGACGGGCTAGCCTCGGTTCACGAAGATGACACCGCGCCAACCGCCGATGCGCGTGCTCCTCGTTGCCAGGGTGTTCTGGCCCAACATCGGCGGCATCGAGCGCCACGTGCAGTGGCTGGCCGAGGCCTTGCGCCGCCGCGGCCACGAGGCCAACGTGCTCACGCTCGACCGAGCGTTCGAGGACGGCCGCTCGCTCCCGCCTCGCGACCAGCTCGGCGACATCGAGGTCACGCGCATTCCCTTCGTCGGCAGCACGCGCTATCCCGTGGCTCCGACGGTGCTCGCGCACCTTCGCGGCTACGACGTCGTACACGTACACGCTGTCGATTTCCTCGCCGACTGGCTGGTGGCCACGAGGCCAGTCCACCGTAAGCCGATCGTATTGTCCACGCACGGCGGGTTCTTCCACACGAACTTCGCGCCGCGGGCCAAGCGAGCGTGGTTCCACACCGCCACGCGGGCGATGCTCGCCGGCGTCGACGCGCTCATCTACACGTCCGACCAGGACCGCGAGTTGTTCTCTGCGCTCACGAGCAAGGGGGTGACCCTGCGCAACGCGGTGGACCTCGCGCCATGGGGCGCCCTGTCCCGCGCGCCGAGCGACGGGGAGTGGGTCACCCTCGGGCGCGTCGACGTTCACAAGGGGCTGTCGCGACTATTGCGAGCGCTGGCGGTGGTGCGCGATCGCGACCCGCGCCCCTTTCGTGCCCGCGTGATCGGCCCGAGCGTGGTGCCTGGGCTCACCGAGTCGCTCCTCGCCGAGCGCGACGAGCTGGGCCTCGGCGAGCGTGTCAGCTTCGAGGGCAAGGTGGACATCGAGGTCATGCACGAGGCGGTGCGCGTGGCCCAGCTTGGACTCTGGCCGGCCGAGTACGAGAGCTTCGGCATCTCGGTGGTGGAGACGATGGGTGCGGGGCTGCTGCCGGTGCTCCAGGACAATCGGGCCTTTCGCTACTTCGTGCAGGGGAGGTCGGGTGTCCTCACCGACTACGCCGACCCGGCACGGGCCGCGGGCGACATCCTCCGCGCGCGCGACCTCGACCTCGCCGAGTGGTCGGCGGCGGCTCGGGCCAAGGCGCAGGACTACGACTGGGACGCGGTCATCGGCGGGATCGAGGACGTGTACCGCTCGGTGACCGGCCGCTGACCTACACCCCGATTCCCACCACGCCTGCCACGACCACCCGCGCGCCGCCGAACGCCGGCTCGGCCACGGTGAAGTCCTCGGTACCCTCGCGGCCGATCACCTTGCCGGGGGTGGGTGCCTGCCCGATTAGCCACGCGCCGGTGCCGCGCATGCCGAGAAGCCACCGGCCGGTCCGGTAGTGTAGGCCGAGGTCGACGGCGGGAGCCAGGGCGGCGCCGGTCGCGTAGACCGGTTCCTCCGTTGCCGCGGGGCTCGCAACGCGGCAGGCAAGGGGCTCACCCTCGCACCCCAGTTCGAGGCCGGGCATCATCACCGCGTAGGCGGCCAGGTCGGTGGAGAGCACGAGCGCGCCGCCGAGGTCGATGTCGGCGCCCACTCGCAGGGCGCCGCCGAAGGTGTAGGGCGACGCCCGGTCGGGACCGTTCTCCACCGAGTAGTCGCGAGCCTCCCAGGAGAAAGCGGCGCCGAGACGCAGGGGGCCTGCCGGCACGCGGGCGCCGAGCTCCATCGCCGCGCCGGGATGCAGGTTGCCGAGCGCCTCGCCGGCGTAGCCCACGCCGCCGATGGCCAGCTCGAAACGAGGGCCGCGTCCGGCGCTCGCGGCGAAGGCCTCGGCGGGGAGTGTCACGCTGGCGATCTGTCCGGCCTCGACGCGCACCGGCTGCCCGGCCACGGTCCAGTCGCCGGTGGGCAGGCCAAGGCGCGCGGGGAACTCGACGCCCTCTGCAGCGCGCGCCGTCGCCAGCGTGGCGGAGCGCTTGAGCTCGGCGTCCAGCAGGATCCGGGGCGACTCCATCGTCACCCGGGCCCGGCGCAGCCCGTCCGGTCCTCGCATCTCGATCCATCCATAGTTTTGCCGCACGAAGCTCTCTACCTGCGACAACGCGGCCCGGGCGTCGGTGCTGCCCTGGCTCGAGGCCGCGCCACGCGCGGCACAGGCAAGGACACGGTCGATGTCGGCCTCGCGCCGCCCGAGGTCGACGCAGAGACCGCAAAGATCGACGTTTTCGGGATCGAGCGCGAGCCCCAGCGCCACCTCGGCCTCGGCGTCGTCATACCAGCCCCTCCGAACGAAGATCCGCGCCTGAGCGGCGTGGTAGTCGGCGCTCTCGGTGGCAGCGGCGAATGAGGCGAGGATCAGCATCAGAGCGTCTCTAGCAGGCGTCGCGCGGCGGGGTGGGCGGCGGCCGCCACCTCGGCGGCCGGGTGGTCGGCCACCACCCGCCCGGCGTGCATGAACACCACCCGGGTGCAGGCGTGGAGCGCAGCCACGAGGTCGTGGGTGACCATGACGACGGCGCGTGACTCGTCGTGTCGCGACAGCAGCAGGTCGAGGAACTCGGCGCGCCGCGGCGCGTCGAGCCCGGCGGTGGGCTCGTCGAGCAGGGTGACGAGGGGATCGGCAAGCCAGAGGCAGGCGATCGTCACCCGGCGCCGCTCGCCGCCACTGAGCTCCGCCGGGTAGGCGCGGGCCCGGTGTTCGAGGCCCACCCAGTCGAGGGCGCGGGCGACGGCGTCCCGGTCGCCGGGCCGGTGGACGCGCGCCGCCTCGGCCAGCGCCTCGCGCACCCTGAG
>VGRE01000272.1 GCA_016875435.1 Deltaproteobacteria bacterium
GTGTTCTGCGATGAGGTCGGACAGCCGCTCGACGGCAGCCACATCATCGACCGGTTCCGACGCGTGTTGGCCAAGGCGCAGCTCCCGCGGCTGCGGTTCCACGATCTCCGACACACAGCCGCTACGCTGCTGCTGGCCGCGGGCACGCATCCGCGTGTTGTCGCGGAGCGCCTGGGTCATAGCACGCCGGCCATCACGCTGAGCGTCTACAGCCACGTCACGCCGACGATGCAGCGGGAGGCCGCGGCGACCCTCGATGCGGTCCTGCGAGGGTGATCGGGCACAAGGATGGGCACAATCGACCGGGGGTCGCTATTCGGCGCGTGCGAAAATCCGCATCATTACTGCACCGGAGGGGTGGCAGAGCGGTCGATCGCGGCGGTCTTGAAAACCGCTGACGGCGCAAGCCGTCCGTGGGTTCGAATCCCACCCCCTCCGCAGAAAAGGACATGTTCGCGAGCGCAACGGTCACGGCGGCGACGCCGCTGACCGCCACCTTGACCACCACCAGGGCCGGGTCGGCCTAGACGTCGAGCGCTGGAATGCGCTCGAGGCCTAGGACGCGCTGCCGAAATCGCCACTCGACGTCCAGCAGCTTCCGGGCGACCTGACGTGCGAGCGGGACTGCACGCCAATACCGATCAACATGCCCCCGCACCTTTCCCTTCCTCGGGAAATCCAGATGACGATCAGAGATATCAGTCGCGCCTAGAGTTCGCCGCCAGGCTGGTCAGATGCCGAACAGCTGCTTCTTCTTCGCGACAAACTCGTCCTCCGCAAGGATGCCCTTCGCCTTGAGATCCGCGAGCTTCGCGATCTCATCAGCGGGTGACGCAGGCGCGATGACGGGTGTGCGCGCACGGAGGCGGCGCTCCTCGATCAACTGCTCGGCCCTCTCGAAGTCCTTCTGAGAGCCCTTATAGAAGCTGATCGAGTTCTCGTCCTGCCCTGCCCTGCCTGGAGCACGCCACCCTTCGCTTCCGCACCGCCATGCAGCGTGAACTGGATGTACCCCGCCGTCAGACCTGCGCCCTTCATCTGGATCGAGGTGATGTTCTCGATGGGAATCTCCTTGTCGCCCTTCGGTCCTTGCGTCAGGAGCGCCATCACCCCCTTGCGAGAGATGACGACGGTGTGCTCCTTGACGAGCAGCTGACCGTTGTCGCCCTTCGCGAGGAACTCCTCAGCCACCATGCCGTCCCTTCAGAGTCGCTAATGTTTGGGTCAGGTCAGCCAGACGTCTTCCTCCGCCCCCGTGGGCCAGGACCCCAGGCCGTTCAAAATCCGATCGAACACGAAGGCCGCGGCGCGTGTCGACCGGGAGCTCGGCAAGTTCGCCCTGACTCGACGCATCCACGCCATTACTCGACCGGCGCGGCATCGGGTGGACAGGGACTCGCTAGGGCCGGCGAGTCCGAGAACAGGAACATCTCGATCCAGACCTTGCCCTGGAGGGAAGGCGCACCGTTCTGGTAGCCGTACGCCCGGTGGGGCCGGATCCGAAGACCTCGGGCAGAACCGCGTTCCCGTGGGACCCCGAGATGAGGAGCGGCCCTCCGGAATTGCCCGGATTCACTGCCGCGTCCGTCTGGACCAGCGCGACCGCAGCGAGCCGCTTGAGGCCGCTGACGATTCCGGTCGTGACCGTGAGGCCAACGCCAAGTGGGTAGCCGACGACGACGAGCGGATCGCCTGGCTGGAGTGCGGACGAATCACCCCAGCGCAGCGCGCGAGCGCCGGCCCGGTCGAGCCCTGGGACAAGCAGGAGGGCCAGATCCGCTGGCACATCGCGCTTCACCACCTGGCCTGAGCCGACCACCGAACCCGCAAAGCTGACGCGGAGCGAGGTCGTGCCGGCGACGACGTGCTCGGCCGTCAGCACGCGGTCGTTGCCGACATAGATCCCGGTGCCGGCGCCGCGGGGACGCTCGATCAGCACGACCGCAGCGCGCCCGAGCGCACGGTCGGGCCGTTCTCTGCCAACGCAGGCGCGATGTCCACTGGGTACAGCGTCGGCGAGGGCAATGGCTCGCAATGGCGCTTCCCCGGTAGCGTCTTCCAGCCCATCGACGGCGAGCGTCTCCGTCTGGTCAACGCGCCTCTCGCTGACCAGTTGGACGCGGCCATCGAGGCGTGGACGAACCTCTCCGACGCCGACAAGGAAGCCGCGATCCAGTGGTACGAGGACGCGGTCGCTCAGTTGCGCGAGATCGGCGAAGAGGAGCAGGTGCCGCTGACCACCCCATGGACTGAGCTGTCCCGCTTCGCGAGACGGCTGAGGATCGCAAGGCGGGTCGAATTGCCCAAGGTCCGGAGCATCGCGGCGGCGCTCCGCAGATCATCGACGCGTCCCGAGCGGCGTCGCCGAGGAGATTGGCGGCGAACACCGTGAGGGCGCTCCCAGCACCCGGGACCACCATCGGCCTGGATGGGTCTGGAGCTGGCCACGCGCCTCGCTGACCATGGTGCCCCATTCGGGATCCGGGGTCTGCACGCCGAGTCCAAGAAAGGACAGCGGAGCGAGGCCGAGCATGGCGGAGCCCAAGCTGGCGGCCGAGAGCACCACCGCGGGGCCGGCGATGTCCGGCGGGATGACGAAGGACCGCGCCTGGCTGAACACCAAACCGAAGGTTGTCGCAGGGCAAACCTTTCGCTAGGCACGATCGGGGCGCCGCTCCAAGAGCCCGCATCGCCGACGGGAATGGGAGTGGGGGAGTGGTCACGAGGCCGACGATCACGAAGCCGAACACGACCGCTCCAGTCCGGGCGGCCGCGACGCGCGCGTCCTCGTTGGCCGGAACGGCGGCCACGCCACTTCATCAGTTTCGAGTGCGGGAACCTCCAGCAAGCCCGCGCCGAGGGAGCCGCCAGCGCCGCGCCACAGGAAGCGGCGAGACTAGCTGCAGCGCGTGCTCGCAAACGAAATGCGGAGGGGTTCCGTGCGACTCGTTCGATCGGCCGCGATCTGGGTCGGCGCCGTCGTTCTTGGCCTCGCGCTCGTGGTCGGCCTCTCCGTGGCGGTCGACTACGCGATAGGGGCAAACCGGATCCTGGACGTCACCAACGTGGAGGTGCCCGGGTCGCAGGACGGCCCGACCCTGCGCGCGTACGTCGCGCGGCCGACCCAGACCGGTCCGCGCCCGCTCGTGGTGATGATCCACGAGTTCTACGGCCTGAACGGCTCGATCACCGGCAAGGCGGACCTGCTGGCGCGCGAGGGGTATCTCGTGGTGGCGCCGGACACGTTCCGCGGATCGACCACTTCATGGATCCCGCGCGCGATCTACCAGACGGTCATGGCGAAGCCGGAGGTCGTGAACCGCGACATCGATGCGGTGGTGCGATGGGCGAAGGCCCAGCCGGGCGCGGACCCGTCCCGCGTGGCCATCGTTGGATTCTGCTACGGCGGCCGAACCGCTCTTCTCTACACGCTGCACGACCCCTCCGTCGCGGCGACGGTGGTCTTCTACGGCAACCCCGAGACCGACGCGGAGAAGTTGAGGGTGATCAGGGGCCCTGTCCTCGGCATCTTCGGCGGCGCCGACGCCTCGATACCCGTGGATCGGGTCGATGCCTTCCGGGCTGGACTCCAGGCCGCCGGGGTCCCGGGCCGGGTGACCGTGTACGACGGTCAGCCGCACGGGTTCGTGGTCGACGCGGCGGGGGTCCAGGCGGGCGGCGCCCAGGCCCAGGCGTGGAGCGAAATGGTCGACTTTCTCCGGGAGAGCCTGGCCGCCCCCCGCGCCGGCCCGGCGGCCGGCGACGAGCGCGCGGCCTCGTCGCCCACCGCGCTCTCGCAGCTCCTCGCTCTCGCGATCGAGCACCTGCGCAACGCGCGCTCCCACGTGCACTGACGTCCGATCGGCGGGGACGCTCGCAGTCAGGCTGGACGCGGGCGTGGCCTGCGCCGTCAGGGCGCGCGGCTGCGCGATGCGAGCGATGCGAGCAGCTCCGCCGTGGCCCGTGCGGCGAGATCCCACTGGGACTCGGCGCCGATCAGCGCCGTCCGCAGCTCGGGCGGCGCGTCGTAGGCTCCGAACTGCGGATGGTCCCCTCCCTCGATGACCACGTAGCGCGTGTCGTCGGGGAGCAGCGGGCGGGCCTGCCGAACGCCGTCGAGAGCCGCGTCGCGGGAGCCGCACACCGAGAGCACCCGCACGCTGCTCGTGCGCAGCGCGTCGTTGGGCGGGTACGACGCCCACAGGACAAGCCCCTCGACCTCGCCCGGGTGGGCGGCGGCGTAGAGCGAAGCGGCGACCCCGCCGAGGGAGTGCCCGCCGACCGCCCAGTGTCGGATCTCGGGGTGGGCCCTCATCACGGCGTTCGCCGCGTCGGACTCGAGGATCGCGAGGTTCAGGCGCACCGGGACGATCACGACCAGATGGCCGCGCTCCGAGATGCGGCGCGCCAGCGGCGCGTAGCCGCGGGCATCAACGCGGCCGCCGGGGTACACCACCAAGCCGGACGCCGGTGATCCGCCCGACGCGGGCGTGAAAGTGATCCAGCGCCCGGTCTCCACGCGCACGTGCTCGTCTGAGCGCAGGGCCTCCAGCCCCGCGGCGGTCGGGCCTGATGCCAGGAGCGCCCAGCCGAGAAGGCCGCTCGCTCCGAGCGCGAGCGCGATCCCCGCGATCGCGGCGATCCTTCGCCTCACCGTCGCGCAGGATCTCCGGGCTGCCGCCGGCCGGCCGCGATCTCGAGCGCCGCCCGAACGGGGCCGCCCGAAAGGATCCGCGCCCCGACCCGGTGAGCGAACGAGGATGTCGCGCCGGCGCCGGCGACGGCGAGGGGGAACGCCTTCGCGGCACGTGTGATCTTGCGTCGCACCTTGTCGAGGAGTCGCGAGTCGATCGCGAAGACGACCACCAGCGCCGGGTCGACCGCCTGGGCTGCCGCCTCGACGTCCTCGATCGGCGTGTCCTGGCCGAGATACGCGATCCGCCAGCCGCGGCGGTGCAGGACCGCCCCGAAGGCGATCAGCCCGAGCTCGTGCTGCTCGCCCGGCGCGCAGGCCAGGAGAGCGCGCGGCCCCGGCCCGCGCTCCCAGCCTCTGGCTTCGGCCAGAAGCCGCGCGCGGATCGCGTTCGCGGCGACGTGCTCCTGCGCCACGGTGATCTCGCCTTGCGCCCAGCCTTCACCGACTCGCGAGAGGGCCGGGAAGATCGCGACCTCCAGAGCGCGCTCGAGCCCGAGCGAGGCGATGAGCCCGTCGATCTCCGCATGGATCGCGCGCTCCTCGTACGAACGCAGGGCCCTGTCGAACCGGCGCGCGGCGGCGTCCAGCGCGCTCGAGGAAAGGGGCAGGGGATCCCTCGACGTGCCCGCGGCGATCCGGGCCGCCTGGGCCGCACCGACCCCATCGCGGATGAGCTCTTTCATCCGCAGGACGCGCGACTCGTCCCCTGGGCCGTACAGGCGAAAGCCGCCCGAGCTGCGCACCGGCCGGAGCAGCCGATAGCGACGCT
>VGRE01000273.1 GCA_016875435.1 Deltaproteobacteria bacterium
GCACACCACCACCAGCGGGCGAGTGCAGACCTCGACCTCCAGCGACTGCGGGTCGAGCGGGAAGTGCTCCAGCAGGCGACGGCGTCGCTCGCGCATGTCGTCGACGAGCTGGGGGAGCTCCTGCGCGGCCCGAGCGAGGGAGCCCTCCTTGAGGATCCAGGGGCCGAGCGCCTCCTTGACTTTCCACGCGTGGGGCGCGAGCGCGTCGCCGAGCTCGACATCGATGCCCTCGACATTCTGGACGGTCTGCAAGCGCGCGAAGGAGAGCACGTAGCGCAGGGCCTCCACGCGGCTCTGGTGCAGCTCGCCGGGCCGGTCCAGCGCCATGCGCACCACTGCGGCGTCCATCTCCTCGAAGGGCTGGCGGAGCTCGTGGAAGCGGTCGACGTCCATGGCGGCGCGTTTCCTAATCGGTGCGCGCGGGGCGCCGAGGTCACGGGCTTGCCAGGGGGGGCCGGTGCGAGCACGCGCCTTGACAGTATGTTGGCATCCCGCGGCGACGTCTCTGGCACTGTCGCCACGTGGAAGTGACGGCTGCCGACGCCCTCGGGAAACTCGTCCCCTACGCGCTCATCGGCGCGGTGGGCGTGGTCGTGGCCTGAGCGTTTTTCCACCAGCCGGGCGCGAGCGCCGACATCGAGGCCTATCGACGGGCGCTCGTGGCCAGCAGCGCCCCGGGCGCCGCCGCCGAGGTGGAGAAGATCGAGGACCCGGTGGTTCGCGACGCGGCGGTGCTCGCGCTTGTGAGCCGCCGCTCGGCGTCCCTCGACCTCGGTGAGGTGACGTCCCTTTGCCGACTCAGCAGCGAGATTGCGAGGCCCAAGTGCGAACGCGCTGCCAACTCGCCGCACTTGCGTCGCTAGCCATCGGGTGCTCCGACCCTCCGCCGTGTGATCGCTAGGCGGCGGAACAGGCGATCGTCGACGAGTGTGCATCGCGACACGTGCCCACCACGACGAACATCGACCTCGCCGAGCAGGCCTGCGCCGCGGTGGGCGTAGCGCGGGAGCCCTGCCGCGCCCAGTGGGCCGAGCAGCACGCTGACGCCGACCTGCACGCGCCTCGCCAGCAGCTCCTCGACATGGGTGGTCGCGACCAAGATTGCGCGTTCCGCGTCTTGGACTCGCAGCCGGTGGGGCAGCTCCCCGCCGAGGTGGAGGGTGTCGCCGTTACACCGGCCGCTACGGCGACGACTGCGTGGGCCACGCCGCGCAACGCTTCGCGAGCGGTCACCCCGGCGCGGCAGCCTGCGCCGAGGCGCTCGCGCTCGGCGATCCCGCGGTGAGGGCGCGGATGTTGCCGGGGATCTGCCCGTAGGCGATCGCGAGCAGGACGAGCCAGGCGATCTCGTCCTCCACCAGCTCGATCACCCGCGCGCGGCCCACGTCGCCCCCGCCGGTGAACATCGCGAAGCAGAAGATCGCGCCGGCGGCGGCGCGGAGCAGGATCGGCGGCGCAAGATCGATGCTCGCCCCTGCCACGCGGGCATCGGCGCGGAGGATGAGCGTGGCGGGCGACAGCGCCTTCACCACCATCGCGGCGCCCACCAGCGGCCACAGGCGCTCGTGCCAGGCACCGGGGAACCACTTGAGCGCGAAGCCGAAGTCGAGGCCGTTGGTGCGCAGGCCGGCGGTCATGGCGAGCGACACGTAGAGCAGCAGCGCCAGTGCCGCCGGGCGGAACCAGCGCGCCGGCGTGAGGCTCGAGGCCCGCGCCAGCACCCCGGCGAGCAGCACCAGCAGCGGGATGCCCACCTCGGCGTCGCTCTCGTAGATGTCCTTGCACAGCCACGCGAGGCAGATGGGCAGGGCCTCGGGGGCGCGCGACAGGCGGTTCGCGGGCCAGCCCACCCAGGACCACAGCGCCAGCAGCGTGAGCGTGGCCACCACCGCGTCGGGCAGCTTCCACAGGTGGGCGGCGCCCAGCGCGGCGATCGCGAAGGCGTCCACCGCGCGGCGGGGGGTGGGCGCCAGCAGCGCGGCGGCTGCGCCCCAGAGCACCGGTCGCAGGTCGGCCAGCAGCTCGTCGGCGCGCCGGAAGCGGTTGAAGACGAAGTTCCCGAGCGTCACGTCGCTCAGCAGGTAGGCGGCGTAGGCCACGGCACCGGCGAGCACGAGGCGCTCGGCCCAGCGCGGGCGCGGCGCGAGCGCCAGCACGGTGGCGGTGGCCAGGCCCATCATCACCGGGACGTTCTGGAACAGCCCGTACTCGTAGAGCGTGCCCGGAAGGGCGAGGAAGCAGAGGCCAAAGGCGAGCGCGGCGACGGCGCTGCCGCGTCGTAAGACAAATCCGAGGACCACCACGGCGATGAGAGAGTAGAGCACGCGCTCCTCGAACCATTTCGCGTGCCGCGTGGCATGGACGAGGGGCACCCAGTAGGGGTAGGCCGCCCCCGACACCCCGGCGAGCACCCCGCCCAGCGCGCCGGCCAGTCGCCACCGGGGCGGCAGCGGGCGGAGCGCCAGGGCGAGCAGCCCCGCCGCCGCGAGGAGCCCCCACCACGGGAACCAGCCCCGCTTGCGCTCGCCGTCGTAGTGCGAGCTCGCGGCTGCCTCGGCAAGCTTGCTGCCGGGCTGGAGCAAGGGCGCGAGGTCGGCCCCCTCGTACTGGGGAGGCGGCAAGATGCCGAAGTTCGTCCCCAGCAAGTAGCGCAGCGAGGCGATGGGCATGCGCCCCTCCCAGTGCCGCTTGCCCCACGCGCTCTCGGGCGCGATGAACACCGTGGGCACGTCGAGGCCGAGGATGTGGCGCCCGCCCTCGTTGTGGCCGTGGTCGCCGAAGATCACCCAGGTGTACTCCTGGGGAATGTAGGCGAAGAGCGCCGCCATCTCCGCCTCCAGCGCGACGAGCGCGCGGTTGTACCCGCTCGTCCCTGGCTTGCTCTTGTGGAAGGCCTCGTCGAAGGCCACGTAGTGGTAGACGATCAGGTCGAGCTTCTTCGACACCTGCTTCTTGAGCGCACCCTTGCGGTCGCGCCCTCGGTACTCCTCGGTAAACCATGGCTTGAAGGCGCCTAGTTCGCCGTGATGAATCACGCCGATGGTCTTCTGCTGCGCGGCGAGGTCGGCGAAGAGGTTGCTGTCGCTGGTGGCCTCATTGGACACGAGGTTGCGCCAGGCGCCGAGCAGGCCGCTGTTGACCGTGCCGGTGAAGGCCTCGTGCAGGCAGGGGACGGTGAGCCGGTCGTAGCAGGGCTCCACCTCCGCGTAGAAGCCCTCGCCCTTGAGCGCCTTCAGGGTGGGCAGGGCACCACGCTCCACGTTCTCGGGCGCGAGGCCGTCGATGAACACGGCGAGCAACTTCTTGCCGCTTCCTCCCTCGGGAACCACGATGCCCGGCGTGGTCGTGGCCTGGGCGGGCGACAGGTACACGTGCACCGCGGCGAGGAAGCTGAACACCAGCACCGCCGCGAGCGCCAGCACGCGCCCCGGCGTGGCCACGAGGGCGAGGAGCCGGCCCGGGTCGGGTGACGTGATCCGGGCGCTCATGCTAGGCCGCGCCTTTATCGCCCGCCCGGGCCGGGAGCGACGTGGCCGAGAACTCCTCATCTCCTTCGTGGGTGCAGCGCGCCCGCCCGGTGGCCGAGCTGGGCCTCGCGGTGGGCCTCTACGAGGGCCTCGCGGTGGCGCGCTGGGACGTGCTGATGGACGATGCCTCCGCGCGCACGCTGGCCCACGCCCTGGGCGCGGCCACCGGCTTCGTGGCCCTCGACGGCGGCCTGTTCTTCCTCCTTGGCCTTGCCACCGGCGGGCGGGCGTGGCTCGCGGCGACGATCTGGTTCCTCGCCTCCTCGGCGGCGCGGTGGCAGGTGGCCGACCGCTTCGAGAAAGACGTGCTGTGGCTCGGCGTGCCTGCGCTCTTCTTCGCGGCCCTCTCCGCCCGCTGGCGGGTGTTCTACGGCTTCCTCGCGGTGTGCATCGCCACCCCGTCGCTCTGGGGACGGGTGCCGAACTACACGCTCACCGTCCCCGAGCGGATCGACTGGCTGTGGCCGCTCGCCGCCGCGGTGGCCGTGGTGGGCGGGGTGTCGGCGGCGTCTCGGTGGATCTACCCGGCGCTGGCCATGGCCGGTGCGCTGGCGGTGGCCTTCGTCCCGATGTTTCGGAAGGTGGAGCCGGCGAGCGGTCCCAACGTGCTCTACGTGCTCGTCGACACGCTGCGTCGCGACACCACCAGCGGCTACACCGACGCGCCCATGGCCGACACCATCGAGAAGCTGTCGAAGCAAGGCCTGCGCTTCGACGACGCGGTGACGGTCATCCCCAAGACGACGCAGTCGGTGGCTGCGCAGCAGACGGGCAAGTACCCCACGAGTAACGGCGTCCGGGTGCTCAAGGATCGCCTCGGCGGCAAGCACACCACCCTCGCCGAGGTGCTCGCCAAGAAGGGCTACGCCACCGGGGCCTTCGTCCACAACGGCTGGATCATGCGCGGGCGCGGCTTCGAGCAGGGTTTCCAGCAGTTCTGGAGCTGGTTCGAGATCGAGCGGCCCTACGGGCCCTTCCGCTACAATGGGCTGGTCACCGCGCTCGACGCGGCCACCTTCCGCGCCATCAAGCCCTTCGACGGCAACCCGGACGCGGCGGTATCGACCAGCGCCGCCATCGACTGGATGGAGAAGCAGGACGGTCCTTTCTACGCCTATGTCCACTACTTCGATCCGCACTGGCCCTACGCGCCGCCGGGGGTCGACAGCGACTGCATGGTCAACAACATCGCCGAGACGGGCACCACCCGCGGCGCGATGATGTTCCAGAACAAGCTCCCGGAGGCGGAGAACGAGAAGGCGCGGGCCCTGTACCGGGAAGAAGTGGGCTACACCGAGCGACAGGTCCAGCGCCTCTTCGATTGGCTCGACGAGAGCGGCAAGGCGAATGACACGCTGGTGGTCTTCACCGCCGACCACGGCCACCACCTCGGCGACCACGGGTATTACTACCATCACGGCGAGTTTCTCTACGAGCCGGGCATGCGCATCCCGCTGGTGATGCGTTGGCCCGGCCACGTGGAGGCGGGAAGCACTGTCGACTACCAGGTGCGGAGCATCGACATCATGCCCACCGTGCTCGGCTTGATTGGCGTCAAGCAGAAGGGCATGGACGGCAAGGACGCGCTCAAGGACGCGCCGCCGCTGGCCATCCTCGAGACGGATATCTCCTATTTCAAGGAGAACACCCGCCGGTACATCAAGGGTGTGAAAGGCAAGGTGCGCGGGGTGCGGACGGCCGACTGGAAGCTCATCTACAGCCCGCGCAACGGCGAGGGCAAGTGGGAACTCTACGACCTGCGCGTCGACCGCGAGGAGCTTCACGACCTCGTCAAGGCCGGGCAGGCGCCGAGCGAGGTGATGTTGCCGCTGATGGCGGCCCTCGGCGACAGCCTGCCGAAGAAGGAAAAGGAGTCACTGGTG
>VGRE01000274.1 GCA_016875435.1 Deltaproteobacteria bacterium
ACGACCAGGTGTACCGGCGCGCCGCCGGGAAGGTCGCGGTAGCGGGCCGCGATCTCGTCGAAGTAGCGCGGGCCGGTGAGGTGGAGGATCGAGTAGCTCCGGCCTGGCGCGGCGGCGCAGGCGAGCGCGATGTCGTTGATCGTCGCCGCGCCCAGCGATCCGCCCACGACCAGCAAGACGGGTCGCGACGTGTCGAGGCCGTACTTGCCGCCGTCGCCCTCGAGCACCCGGGGGTTCACCGGGCAGCCCACGGTGTGCATCTCGCCGCGCCCGCGCAGGTGTTTCCGCGTGTCGTCGTAGGTGAGCAACACCAGGCGCGCCACGCGCGCACAGAGCCGGTTGGCGAGGCCGGGCGCCACGTTGGACTCGTGGATCGCGGCAGGGATCCCGAGGGTCCAGGCCGCCAGCACGGTGGGGGCCATCACGTAGCCGCCCACGCCGAGCACCATGGTGGCGCGGTCCTCCCGGAGGAGCCCCCGCGCCCGCCACGTCGCGACGAGCAACTGCCATGCGAATCGGAGCCGCGCCAGCAGTCCGGAGCGCGGATACTGCACCGCCTCCACGGCGCGGAAGGCGTAGCCGCGCTCGGGGGCCACCCGTCCCTCCAGCCGCGCGCCGTCGCCGTAGTAGTGGACCTCGGCCCCCCGGGCGCGCATCGCGTCACCCATCGCGAGCGCAGGGTACACGTGTCCTCCGGTGCCCCCGCCAGCCAGGATCAGCACGTCCGCCATGCCGCGCCCGGTATCCGGTCCGGTTAGCCGCCGGGACGGTGACAGGGCCCGACGACCGCCGTACCACGCCCGATGCCTTGCGCTGGCCGGCGCTTGGCCTGCTGGTACTCACCTTTGCCTACTTCGGCGCCTGCTACCGCTACGCCCTGAGCCCCGACATGCCCGCGTGGAGCTACCCGGCGCAGTGGTCGATGTTCACCGAGAAAGAAACGTGGCATCACGACGTGGGCGCCCAGGGGTCGGTGGACGGTGTGGTGTCCACGGTCGACCTGGAGGCGCTCTTCCCTTCCCGGTGGGACAGCGGCCCGCGCTACGTTCGCGGTCCCTTCCGAAACAACCCGCGGCGAATGACCACGCTCGCCCAGGCGATTTGCAGGCGCGCCGAACCGAAGCCCGACCGCGTGGTGGCGGGCGACGTGCGCTGGCGCGCGAGGATCGGGGTGCCGGCCAGCGACCGCCCCGTCGTGGAGCAACGTGTGCTGGTAGACTTCGACTGCGACGAGGAGTACCCCCTCCCGGCTGGTCGGCGGCTGTGAGGCGCCTGTTCGAGCCGAACTGGGCGGGCGGCTGGACCGCCACCCGCCTGCTTTTCGCGTGCGCGGCGCTCTGGGGCCACTGGCCTCGCTTCGCCCGGGTGGAAGACGCCTACGCCTGCACCGACATGCTGTTCACCACCGGGCCCTGGCAGCTCGCGAACTACGTGGTGTGGACGCCCACCACCGCCTACGCGCTGTGGTTCGTCGGCCTCGCCGGGATCCTGGGCCTCTTCGTGGGCGGGCGGTTCTTCCGGCCGGGCATGATCCTCTACCTGCTCGGCGCGTGGGCGCTCCTCGCCGAGGAGGCCATCAACGTCAAGGCGCACGATCGCCTGTCCCTCTGGGTGGCGCTGGGCCTGTTGTTGTCGCCGGCCCACGAGCGGGGCCTCGGCGAGAAGTGGCGCTCCCCGGTGGCGAGGCACTTCCTGCTGATCGTTTTTGGCTGGCTGTACTGGTCCACGGGCTCGCTGAAGCTGCTCGAGGAGCCAGGCTGGCGCGATGGGAGCGCGATGCAGTACGCCCTGCTCCACCGGTTCCATGCCGGAGGCCCGCTGGCGCTGTGGCTCAGCGAGCAGGCGCTCGCGTGCCGAGTGCTCGGCTGGTTCACCGTGGCCTTCGAGATGTCCTTCCCCGTCCTGGTGATGTGGCGGCGCAGCAACCCCTGGGTGCTGCTGGGCGGCGCGGCCTTCCACCTCGGCGTGCTCGCGCTGATGAACGTGGGGGCTTTCTCGGCCGTGGCGCTCTCGGCCTACCCGGCGCTGCTCCACCCCGAGGTGGCGCGCGGGTGGTGGAGCCGGCTGCGTTCGCGCGTGCTCCGTCCCGTGCGCCAGCCCGAGCACCCGCCGGCGCTTGGCTAGCGCGATGGCGATGGGACCTCGGCCCGGCACCCGCTTCTCCGCCGCCGCCGCCGAGGCGATGCGCCTCGCCATACGCAGCGCCGGCGGCATCGAGATCTTCGCGGTGGGCACGCTCGACGAGCAGGGGCTCGTCGCGAGCATCGAGGTACACGCGCGCGGCACGGCCAGCGAGGTAAACGCCCCTTCCGGGCGAGCCCGCGCCGGGCAGGTGGTCATCCACAACCACCCCTCAGGCGACGTGCGCCCCTCGCCGCCGGACATGCTCCTCGCCGGGCAGTTCGGCGAGGATGGCGTGGGCTTCGTCATCGTCGACAACGCCGTGAGTCGCGCGCAGTGGGTGGTCGAGCCGCACGCGCGCAAGGTGGTGGCCATCGACCGCGAGGCGCTGGTGGCCGTCTTCACCGAGAGCCTGCCGGGGGCCTACCCGGGCTGGGAGCCCCGGCCCGGCCAGGTGGACATGGCCCTCGCCGTGGCCGACGCGCTCGACGACGGCGGCGTGGTGGCGCTCGAGGCCGGGACCGGCACCGGCAAGTCGCTCGCCTACCTCGTGCCCTCGGTGCTGTGGGCGGTGGCCAACGACCGGCGGGTGGTGGTGGCCACCTTCACCCGCACGCTCCAGGGGCAGCTCGTGGAGGACGACCTTCCCGCGCTCGCCCGGGTGCTGCCGCACCGCTACGCGCTGCTCAAGGGACGCAGCAACTACCTCTGCCGGCGTCGTCTCCAGATCGCCATCGACGACAACGCCGAGGGCGTCGGCCCGGTGGCCGCGTGGGCGTCCACCTCGGAGACAGGCGACCTGTCCACCGCCGGCTTCGTGATGGACGACGAGCTGGCCGACCGGGTGGAGAGCGACGGGTCCCAGACCTTGCGTGCTCGCTGCCCGCACTTCAACCAGTGTTTCTACTACGAGGCCCGTCGCAAGGCGGCGGCAGCGCACCTCGTGGTTGCCAACCACGCGCTGCTGCTGCGCGACCTGGCGCTCAAGGCGGAGATCAGCCGCGGCATCCTGCCCGACTTCGACAGGGTGATCCTCGACGAGGCGCACCACCTGGAAGACGCGGCCACCTCGGCGGGCGCCTGCCGCCTCAGCGCGCTCGCCATCAGTCGGGCCGTGGCCCCGCTGCTTCCTCGCCGCCGGCGTCCCGGTGCCCTCGAGCGCGTGGGCGAGGCTTTCCCCGTGACGCGCCCTGCCGCGCAGGCCGCGTCGGTGCTCGCCGTGGAGCTGCGCGACACTGCCAGCATCGGCTTCGAAGGCCTTGCCGACCACGTTCGCGTACCGACGCGGGTGCGCGCCGCGCCACCCGACCCCGAGTTCTTCGCCGAGCTCGTGGAGAGCCTGCAGCAGGCCGCGGCCGCGCTCGGCGCCGTCCCCGCCGCGCTCGGTGACGATCCTGTCCCCCCGGACAGGGCGCAGCCCTTGCTCGACGTGGAGCGCGCGCGGCAGCGACTGGAGGAGCAAGCCAGCGCGGCGAGCCAGTTCCTGGTCGAGTCACCCGAGCGTGTCCGTTTCCTCGACCCCGGCAAGCGCGGCGTGGCGGCGGTGGCGGCGCCCGTCGACATCGCCCCATTCGTCCGTGCTCACCTGCGTGACAAGCAGCACGCCACCGTGCTCACCAGCGCCACGCTCGCGGTGCGGGACGACCCTGGCGCCTTCCTCCGTCGCGTGGGGCTGGAGGGCTCCGCCTTCCGCCAGTTCTCCTCGCCCTTCGACTACGCGCGGCAGGCGATCCTCGCGTTGCCGCGCGACTTGCCGCGCCCCGACGAGCCCGGCTTCCTCGACGAGGTGTCGCGACAGGTCATCGCAGCGGTAGAGGCCTCCCGCGGAGGCGCGTTCGTGCTGTGTACCAGCTACGCCGCCGTCGACGAGCTGGGAGCGCGGGCCGAGGCGGCGCTCGGGAGCCGCCACGCCATCCTCCGGCAGGGCAAGGGCTCGCGCGAGAGGCTGCTCGAGCGCTTCCGCGCCGACGCGGGCAGCGTGCTCTTCGGCACCGACTCCTTCTGGGAGGGCATCTCGGTCAAGGGCGACGCGCTCCGCCTCGTGATCATCCCGAGGCTCCCCTTCCGCGTGCCCACCGAGCCCGTGGCCGAGGCGCGCCACGAGCGCCTCGCCCAGGCGGGCCTCGACCCCTTCCGGGCCTGGGCGCTGCCCGAGGCGGTGATCCGCCTGCGCCAGGGCTTTGGCCGCCTGGTGCGCACCCAGACCGACCGCGGCGCGGTGCTCATCCTCGACCGCCGGGTCCACGAGATGTGGTACGGCAGGCTCTTCCTCTCGGCGCTCCCGCCCGCGCGGCGCGTGGTGGGACCATCGCGGCTGGTGATCGAGCAACTACGCGCGTTCTACGCGGGACGCTGACTAGTCCTCGCTGCCGCCGCCCGCGCCTTCCTTGGGACGGTTGAGCCGCGCCCGGATGACCTTCGCGTTCGGGTCGGCGACGCCCGGCCGATCCATCGGCTTGATCTCCTCCGGCGCCACGGCGGAGTACTCGCCGCTCATCCGGTTGACCAGGCCCTGGACCTTTTTCTTGAGGGTGTCGCGCAGTCCCATGCTGCGAAGCTAGCGCCGCGCGCGCACGGGCACAAGCGCGTGGTAGAACGCGGCGCGCCATGAACACCATCACGCTCGAGCAGATCATCACCTTCCTCCTGGAGGCGCCGATGTTCGGCGACCTCGATCCCGCCCAGCTCTCGGAGGTCGTCCACATCATGCAGGTTCGTCGCGTTCGCGACGGGCAGGTCATCTTCAAGGAGGGCGACCCGGGCGACGCCTGGTACGTGATCTTCGACGGCGCCGCCGACGTCACCAAGAACGACGAGACGGGCCCGCCGAAGGCGATCCTCACGCTCGGGCCTCGCGCCTGCTTCGGGGAGATGGCGATCCTCGATCACTCGCCTCGCTCGGCCACGGTCACCGCTCGCGGCGAGACGACGGTGTTTCGCTTCCCGCGTTCCGACTTCGAAGACCTGCTCGCCGCCGACAATCTTGCCGCCTACAAGCTGGTGTACGAGATGGCGAAGGTCCTCGCCACCCGGGCGCGCGCCACCACGCAGCGGCTGGCCGAGGCCCTGAGCGTGCGCGAGAAGCCCCACGTGCTGCGCGACACCACCGAGAAGGTGGTGGAAGGGCAGTCGGTCTCGGAATGAGCTAGGTCCGCGCGCGATGCCGCTGCCTCGTCTCGTCCGCAACGTCGCCTTGCGCGTGGCCCACGTGGTCGCGCGCGACGATCTCTTCGAGAAACCGGGCGAGCGCCCGCCCTCCGCGCCGCTG
>VGRE01000275.1 GCA_016875435.1 Deltaproteobacteria bacterium
GCGGCGTGGAGAACCAGGTGGGCGAGGCCCGTCACCGGGTGCGCGAGGCCGAGGCCGACGCCCTGCGCGCCCAGCGGGCCGCCGAGGCGCTGGTCCGCGAGGCGGAGCTGATCGCGCAGGCCGAGGCGGCGCTCGCGGCCGATCACCAGCGTATCGAGGCGGAGTCGGTCGCGGCCGAGTCGCGACAGCACGAGGTGGAGCTGGCGGTGCGCGCCGAGCAGGTGAAGCTCGAGGCGGTGGAGCCGGAGCTAGAGGCGGCACAAGGTGCGTCCTCGTCGCTGCGCTACCGGGCCGAGGCGTTGCAGAAAGACACGCTCGCGCAGGCCAGCGCCGCCGACGAGGCGCGCGCGCGGGCCGAGCGGGCGTCGCGCCGGGTGGGGCAGGTGGCCGCCGAGACCAGCGACCTGGAACGTCGCAAGGCGGCGCTGGCGCTCGAGGCCGAGGCCACCGCGCAGAAGATCCAGGTGCTGGGCGAGTCGCTGGGCAAGGTGGCGGCGGAGCTGGAGGCGGCGCGAGAACGGGCGCGGGTAGAGAAAGACAAGGTGCGGGCCGAGGAGGCCGCCACGCGCTCGGCGCGCGAGCGCCGCGACGGTGCGAAAGACCGTCACGTGGAGGCCGAGGGGGCGCTGTCCCGGGTGCGCGCCGAGATCGAGGCGCTGCTCGGCAACGCCGAGGAGGCCCACGGCATCTCGCTCCCGGCGCTGCTCGACCGCATCGACCGCGACGGCGCCCTGCTGGTCAACGGCTGGGAACCGCGCGACGACGAGCGGGCGCTCGGCGCCGAGGCGGTCCCTACCGCGCGCGTCGATGCCCGCGCGCTCGACCTCGACGACCTCGCGCTGGCGGCGCGCGCCAGGGAAGCCGAGGCCCTGCGCCAGGATCGCTTCAAGATCGGCGAAACCAACCCCGAGGCGATCACCGAGTTCTACGCGGCCAAGACCCAGTTCGACGACATCGACCGGCAGCGGGTCGACCTCGAGTCGGCGATGGAGGTGATCGAGTCGGCGATCGCCAAGATCAACCAGACCTGCCGCGAGCGCTTCCGGGAGACCTTCGACCTCGTCAACGTGCAATTCGCCGAGATCTACCCGCGGCTGGTGGGCGGCGGCTCCGCCGACCTCGAGCTCACCGACGACGAGGATCTCCTCGACTGCGGCGTGGAGATGATGGTGCAACCACCCGGGAAGAAGGTTCAGAATCTCGCGCTGCTCTCCGGCGGCGAGAAGGCGATGGCGGCGATCGGGCTCATCTTCGCGCTCTTCCGCGTGAAGCCCTCGCCCTTCTGCCTGCTCGACGAGGTGGACGCCCCGCTCGACGAGGGCAACGGCACCCGCTTCAACGACATGCTCAAGACGATGGCGGCGAACTCCCAGTTCATCGTCATCACCCACAACAAGAAGACGATGGAGGCGGCCGACGTGCTCTATGGCATCACCATGCCCGAGCCGGGCGCGTCGCGACTGGTGAGTGTCAAGATGGAGGGCGCGTGAGCACGACGATCTGGCTGGTCATCATCGCCCTGCTCGTGGGCGTGGCCGCGTGGGTGGTGCGCCGGAGCATGGTGCCGCCGAGCCTGCCGGGCCCGCTCGCATCGGAGCCCGAGCCCGAGCCGGTCGCGACCGTCACGCCCTCGCCCCTGCTCGCCGCGCTCTCCCGCACCCGCGAGCTCTTCGCAGGGCTCTTCGCCGACAAGGCCGCCGTGGAGCGCGAGGCTCTGGAAGAGGCGCTCGTACGCGCCGACGTGGGCGCTCGCACCTCGGCGGCGCTGGTGGCCGAGGTGGCCGGCGAGAAGGACATGCGCGCGGCGTTGAAGGCGGCGATGCTGTCGCGACTGTCGAAGCACGACCACCGCATTCCCCTGGCCCAGAAACCCCACGTGGTGCTGGTGGTCGGGGTCAACGGCAGCGGCAAGACCACGACAATCGGCAAGCTGGCGGCGCGGTGGAAGGGGGAGGGGAAGTCGGTGCTGCTCGGCGCCGGCGACACCTTCCGGGCCGGCGCCATCGAGCAGCTCAAGGCCTGGGGCGAGCGCGCCGGGGTCGACGTCATCGCGCAGCAAGAGGGCGCCGATCCCGCCGCGGTGTCGCACGCGGCGGTGGAGGCCGGCAAGGCCCGTGGCGCCGACGTGGTCATCTGTGACACCGCCGGTCGCCTCCAGGCCCAGAAGGCGCTGATGGACGAGCTGGGCAAGATCCGCCGCGTGATCGGCAAGCTCGTCCCCGGCGCGCCGCACGAGGTGTTGCTCGTCCTCGACGCCACCATGGGACAGAACGCGCTCTCCCAGGCCCGCCTGTTCAAGGACGTGGCCGGTGTCACCGGCGTGGTGCTCACCAAGCTCGACGGCACCGCCAAGGGCGGCGTGGTCATCGCCATTGCCGAGGAGTTCGACCTGCCGGTGAAGCTGGTGGGCGTGGGCGAGAAGGTGGGCGACCTTCGCGACTTCGATCCCGCCGCGTTCGTGGACGGGATGCTGGGGTAGGCGCCTCGGCGGGAGTGTGGCTGTACCTGCCCGAAGAGGTGTTCCGCGATCAGGCGACACTTGGCGGCCGCGGCCCGGCGTAGTGGCGCTCCATGCCGAGGTGAGGGTCACTCGGGTGGAGCAGGCGCATGCGGCCCTAGCCGAGGTCGTGGCTCAGCGCCGGGATCTCGTAGCGGAAGCGGGTGCTGCCGATGCTGAACTTTGACCCGTGCACCAGTGGAATACGCGTTCCGACCTTGCCATTGCAGGACAGCGGCACCCAGAAGGCCTTCTGACTCAGGATGTGCTTGCCCCCCTCCCACGTGACAGCGGCCACCACGCCGAACGCAAACCAGGCCTCGACCCGCACCATGCCACCGTTGCCGAAGGTGATGCCTTTCACCTGTGGATACCAGAAGTTGTTGGGGTCGCTCATCAGGATGATCCGCGCGTTGTCTTGCGCGTGGGTGGACTCCTGCATCTTCTTGAGGGTCGAGAGGTTGAAGGCCATCGTGCCCTCGGCCCGGCTGTCGGCCATGTGGGGCGGCAGCACGTCGGGCGCGTAGGGCAGCATGTACTTGATGACCCGGCCGTTGTAGAAGGTTTCCCGGTCGTCGAGGAAGGCGAGCGAGAACTTGCCGATCTGGACCTCGTCGCCGCTCTTGAGGGGGTGCTCCACCACCTTCTTGCCGTTGACGAGGATGCCGTTCTGCGACTGGAGGTCCTGGATCACCGCCCCTTCCGGGGTGACGGTGATGCGCGCGTGGTCTCTCGACACGCTGAGGTTGGGCAACACCAGCGTGCAGTCGTCGTTGCGGCCGATCGTCGTGTCGCCCGTCGCGAGCGAGTAGACGAGGCTCTTGGTGGCCGAGAATCGAACGAGTAGGCGAGGCACGGGCCCCGCTAACGTGCGGCCTGGTTGATGAGGTAGCCCGCGGCGGCCGCGAACGACAGCGTGAGCCCCAGCAGTGCCCGGCGGTCAAAGCGGCGTGCGGCGTCTTCCTTGCCATCCTCGGTGAGCATGGTGCTGCGCACGACGGCAAGTAGGCCCGAGATGACGAGGAGGTAGGCGCACACATAGAGCTTGTCGAGCAAGGTGAGGTAGCCGATCTCAGGCAGGTCCTCGTTGCTGGTGATCTGCAGGGCCACGATGGTGAGGAGCGAGGTGATGCCGATGCCGGTGCGGGTGTCGACGAGGCTCGGGCGGAACATGAACATCAGCACCCCGCTCACGGCGGCGCAGAGGATGGGGAGCAGGAGCTTCACCGCGTAGGCGAGGATCGGCCGGGCGATCGGCACCTCGATGCGCGCCCGGGAGTAGGTCTCGGGCTCCGACTGGCGCGGGTCGCCGAACTGCGTCTCGTAGCGGTGGGCCTCGATCACCAGCGCGGGCTTGCCGATCTCGAAGCCCGGGAGGGTGAGCATGGGGTTGATGGTGATGCCGTCGGACTCGTAGATCACGCCCTGCACCGGGTCGACGGAGTCCTCGAAGACGATGCCGAGCACCTGCTGGTCCAAGGGGTAGTCGTACAGCGGGAGCTTCTGCGAGAAGCCCCCCTGGAAGCGCATCACCTGGTAGAGGGAGCCGTCGTCGAGCTCCTGCGGCTCCTCGAAGCTCACTTCCTCCATGTGACCCCACAGCTCGAAGGGGTTGATGAACTCCATGGAACTCGCCGGGTCCTTGTCGCCCGACCAGCGGAACCAGATGTAGCCGTCGGCCATGAAGCTGTGCGAGCGCAGGTCGATGGCCATGATGTCGTTGATGTGAACGCCCACCTTCACGGTGGTGGGCCCGGTCGGCTCGGCGGGCGCGACGTCCTCGGCGGTCACCCCGTCGGGCTCGGCCTCGGCAACGGTTTCCGGCGATTCCTGACCGAGGGCGAGAGCGAACAGGGTGGTGAGCATCCGGCCATACAACGGCACTCGCTCCCCGGTGTCAAGCCCGTGTCGCTAGACGCCCGGCGGTACGGCCGCACTGACTCGTGACACCACCACGTTCCGTCCCCCGCTGGAGTCGAGCGCGGGGAGGCAACGGTGACCACGCCGAGCACGCGGCCAGCTTGGTCGCGCCAGGGGGCCTTGCGGACGTCGAACACCCGGGCCTCGCGCCGCTGAGTCACGCTGCCGTCCTCGCCATCAGTCTGGAACAACACCTGGCTTTCGGCGGGCTGTCGCCGCCCTCGTCAGCCGACCCGCGCACCGCGTGCGTACACGAGGAGATCGCGCCGGTGCGCCGGGAGCTGCGCCGCGACGGGGGCACGAAAGCCCAGGGCCGAGAGTCTCGCGAGGGTGCGTTGCAGGTGGGTCGCGTCGCTGTCGTGGACCAGCTTGAGCGTCCAGAACAGGCCGGCGACGCCGTCGAGCTGGGCGCGAAGGCGCGCCAGCGCGGCGAGCACGTCGGCCGGGGGGATGCCAGCGTCGCAGGCCACCCAGCGCACGCCGGTCGGGAGTTCCTCGACGCTGCCGATGGTCGCCTGCCGCTGGGCAACGCCGGGCCGCGCCAGCACCGCCGCGTCGAGCGGGCGCGGGTCGATCGCGAGCACCCGGGCGCCGCGCTCGAGGAACGCCAGCGTGCCGCCGCCGGGTGCAGCGCCGATCTCGAGGACGAGGTCGCCGGCCGACACCGGCGCTCCCGTGAACAGCAGGCTCTCGACCACCTTCCGGTAGGCCCGCGACGGGGCCTCGCCGGGGACAGGGTAGTCCCATCGACCCCCCGGCCCCGGCGCGCCGGCCTCGTGCACATGCCAGCCCACCACCGGCCGCTCGCCGGGGGCGGTGATCACGTCGAGCACAAGCTTGCCGACGGGCTCGTCGGCCCCCACGCCTTGTCGCGACAGCTCGTCGCGCAGCCGCGCCGCGTCGGCCTCGGCGGCGGCCTCGACGGCCGGGGGCACCTCGCCCGGCGGGCCCTGGTCGC
>VGRE01000276.1 GCA_016875435.1 Deltaproteobacteria bacterium
CCCACCCGGCGCGGCCCGCCGCGCCGCTGCAGCCGCACCCGCCCTCGATCTCGTCGAGGGCCACGGCGTTGCCCGGGTTCGGCTCCCCGGCGGCAGAGTCGTCCCCCGCCCTCCCGCCATCGCCTGGGTCCGTCACGTGTACAAACACCTCCACCTGCCCGTCGGGCGGGCCGCCGTCGTCGGCAAACCATGCCACCCACTCCTCGAGCAGCCCCACGTCGAGCTCGTACTCGCCGGCCGCGGCCGCGTAGACGTCGAAGGCGAAGTACCCGGTCCCGCCCGGGGCGGTCGACTCGGAGACGGTGGCCATGCGGGCGGCGTCGAGCCAGGTCGACGCGGCGAGCGGCGAGGCCTCGTCGCGCGGGATGGGCGCCAGCTTGGTGCTCCCGGGCGTCCAGGTGGCGCTGCCCGCGTTCTGGAAGGCCATCACGCAGCTCGATGTCTCCCCCGTGGTGAGCGACACCTGCGCCTCGTCGCCCGGCGTGCAGGCGATCGACACCAACTCCGCCGCCCAGGTCGGTCCCAGGGGCTCCCTCAGGTCGTCGAGGCGATCGTAGAGCCAGTCGCCGGGGCAGGCGGTGGCGTTGTCGGGCCAGTCGCGGTGCCCGCGGATGCTGTCGTCGTCGCTCGGGATGGCGTGCAGACCCGCCAGCGTCTGCACCAGGAGCTGGCCGCCGTCGATCATCTCCTCGGTGACGCTGTGCGAGGTGGAGCAACCCGAAGGGTGGTAGCAGCCGAGGAAACACACGGCGATGTTGCCGTCGTTGTTCCCCCCGCCGGTGGCGCCGCTGTAGTAGTCGTAGGGGCGGCCCTCCCAGAGCGACCCGTCGTAGCCGACGAGGAACTGGTAGGGGATGTCGCAGTACTCGCCCGTGGAGAAGGAGTAGGCCTGCAAGGCCTGCACCGCGCCCTGCACCGTGCCGCCGTAGGTCTGGCTGCCGGCGGTGTGGTGGATGGCCATCCGGTACCAGTCGTCCTCGGTGGTGGAGCACTGGGTGGCGTCGGCGCCCCACGACGCGCGCGACACCACCCCGATGGCCACCAACTCGGCGGGGAGCACCCCGGGCGCCGGGGGCGGCGCCGACGACGATCGCCGCGCCTCGCCCCCGCTGGGCACGAAGCAATCCCACTCCAGCCGGCTCACCCGTCCCTCGCGCTCGCGGTAGGCGATCGCGGCCCGCGGCGCCGCGAGGTCGAGCGCGTGCACCGACACCCCCGGCCCGGTCCACGTGGCCGGCGCCTCGCGCCACTGGTCGCCGTCGAGCACGTCGACCCGCGCGGGCCCGGTCGACTCGACGATCATCGTCACCCGGGAGCAGGCGCCGCTGGTCTCCAGCGGTGCGCTCCACTCTCCGAGCACGTGGGGCGGGGGCACCGCTGGCGCGGCCATGACCGGGGCTAGGGCGAGCAGCGCGAGCATGATCAGAAAATAGCACTAGTCGTAGTCGATGCGCCCGTCCTGCCGGTCGGCCTGGGCCTCGGCGCCCTCGACCCACGCCTCGGCGCCGCCGAGCAGCGTGTACACCAGCCACGCCGCGGCGTACTCGCCCACGACCTCCTGCCGCGCCGAGTCGGCCGAACCGCACACCGCGCTGCACAGCGTGTCGGTGGGGCTCTCGAAGTCGCAGTGCGAGGCCCGGGGCACCTCCACCATCCAGTCCGTGCCGCCGAGTGACCAGTCGCGCCCGTTGCCCGAGGCGTTGCAGGCGCTGGGCTCGCCGACCAGTCGCAAGGTGGGTGCCGTCACCTGGCGGGCGGCGTCGCGACCGAGATCGTCGTAGTCCACGGCGTCGAGTCCAACCACCGCGTCGGCACCCACCTCCGCGGCGGCGAGCACGGCAGCGAGACCTCCCGCGCTGTGGCCCACGAAGGCCCACCGGCCGTCGGCCTCGGGGCGAGCCAGCGCGGCGGTGAGCAGCTCGTCGGCCAGGAAGGCGCCGTTGGCCTCGTGGCCGCCGTAGGGCTCGGGGAGGTCGACGGTGACGACGACAAGCCCCCAGGTCGCGGCATGGCGCGCCGAGTCGTGGTGGAAGGCCCGCGACCGGGCGAAGCCGTGGGCCCACATCACCACCGGCGCGGCGGAAAGCCCGCGCGGCGAGAACCACGTCACCCCCTGCCCGCTCACCTTGCCGTCCTCGGTGGTGACGTCGTAGGGGCCATCGCCCTCGTCGTAGGTCAAGGGTGGCTCGCCGCTATCCTCGGGGTCGCTGGTGTCCTCGGGATCGGCGGTGTCGGCGGGCGCGCTCGTGTCGCCGGGGGGGGCGCTGGTATCGCCGGGGACGCCGCTGTCGCCTGTGCCTCCGGCGCCGTCGACAGGGGCAGTACACGCGAACAAGGCAGCGAGAAGAACCATCGATTCATCCGGTTGACGAGAAACCTACCTCACGGTAGATACATCGGCAACGTGACCGCCGATGAATGAACACCCCCGTCGCCCCGGCCGGCCGAGCAGCCCGCTGAGCCGGCGCGCGCTGGTGATGGCGGCGCGCGAGGTGTTTGCCACCGAGGGCTTCGCCGGTGCCACGCTCGACGCGATCGCCGGGCGCCTGGGCATCCGGAAGCCCTCGCTCCTGCACCACTTCCCCTCGAAGGATGCGCTCTACGCCGAGGCGGTGGCCACCCTGCTCGAGGAGCTCGCGACGGTGTTCGCCACCGCGCTGGCTCCCGGTCCCTTCGCCGAGCGCCTCGACGCGCTGAGCGAGGCGCTCACGCGCTACCTCGCCGCCCACCCCGAGGCAGCCGCGCTGCTGCTGCGGGAGCTCGGCGGCCCCCGCGTGGGCCCGCCGGGAGCAGAGGCCGCCGTCAACCTCCTGCGGGCCTCTTCCGCCTTCCTCCAGTCCGCGATGGACACGGGCGAGATCCCGCGCCGCGACCCGGCCCAGATCTCGATGTCGGTGGTCGGCGTGCACCTGGTGTGGTTCGCCGTGCCCACCGTCACCAGCCTGGTGGCGGGGGCGAACCCCTACGACCCCGCCAGCGTCGAGCGCCGCGTGGCCGCCGTCACCGCCCAGGTGCGCGCGATCTGCGGCGTCCCCTCCCCCGCCATGCAGCCCCGGAGTCAACCATGCTGATCCTGGCCTTCTTCGCCTGCTTCACCCGCCCCCCCGACGACGCATCCAAGGACGCGACGCCGGGCGAAGGCCGCGACAGCGGCGGCACCGAGGGCGAGGAGGCCGACACCGCCGAGGACCCCGAGGACAGCGCCGCCCCCGGCGACTCGGGCAACACCGAGGTGCTGTCTCCCAGCGTGAACATCCGCTCCCCGGCCGACGGCGCCGAGGTGGAGAATCCCGTCACCTTCGAGGTCGTCGTCGACGACGTGGCCTACGCCGTGCTCGACGCCGACGGCTACGAGCTCGCCCGCGTGGAGGACATGGGCAAGAGCAGCGTGGAGTACAGCTTCTCGGGCACCGGCTATCCGCGGGTGATCACGCTCACCGGCTACGACGAGAGCGGGCACGCCGCGAGCGCCGAGAGCATCACCATCGAGGTGAGGGCCGAGGGCGTGAGCCTCGACGTGCCCTACTTCTACCAGTACGACAACGCCAACGAGCCGGGCTCGACCTGCGGCGTCACCTCGGCGGCGATGCTCGTGGACTACTGGAACCCCGGGAGCGTCACCCCCGACTCGCTCTACCGGACGTACGGCAAGGCCCAGGGCCAGTCCCCCGACGCGCTCGCGGCGCTGTACCGGTCCGAGGGACTGTACTCGGACTACACCTACGGCGGCACCCGCGCCGAGATCCGCGACCACCTCGACGCGGGCCGCCCGGTGGTGGTCCATGGCTACTGGACGAGCGCGGGCCACGTGGCGGTGATCGTCGGCTACACCGACACCGACTGGATCGTGAACGACCCCGCCGGCGACTGGTACACCTGCTACGGCTGCGGCGAGGCCGACCACATCGAGTACCCCATCGGCGGCGGGTGGGACGACGAGATGAGCTGGGACGGCGACGTGTGGTACTCCACCGGCGACGACAAGGCCTTCTAGACCCGCCGGCCACCTCGTCCCTGCACGGGACGGCGGACTAGACTAGCCCGGCGATGTTCTTCCTCGTTGCCTGCGCCCCCGCCCCGCTCGACACCGCCGTGGACCCCGGCCCGGTCGAGCCCCTCTTCAGTTTCGTGGTCTTCGCCGACCCGCACGTGACGGCGGACGACGAGCACGCCGAGCGCCTGCGCACCGCCGTGCAGTGGGTGAACGACAACGCCGAGGCCGAGGACATCGAGCTGGTGTTCATCGTCGGCGACATCGGCTGGGGCGACATCGGGGTAGACCTCGCCAGCCAGCTGCTCGGCGGGCTCTCGGTGCACTGGGTGCCGGTGCTCGGTGACAACGAGGTGCAGTACGGCTCGGAGGAACGCTTCGACGAGGTGTTCTCGGTGCAGTACGCCGCGCTCGCCGGGCAGTTCTCGGGCTTCGACCGCGCCGCCACGCCGGTGAACAACCCGGAGTACGGCACCCAGAGCTGGTTCCAGGACTTCAGCTTCGACCACGCCGGGACTCACCTCGTCGGTCTCGACTGGAACTCGCGCCACGCCGGCGGGATCGAGGGCGAGATGGCCGACCTGCACGACTTCGAGGGCGGCAGCTGGCAGTGGCTGGCAAACGACCTCGAGGCACACGGCGAGGGCGCCGTCGACTCGGTGGTGTTCTTCTCCCACCACCCCATGCACCTGAGCCCCGGGGCCTTCGACCTCGCCGAGATCGACCTGCTCGACGGCTTGCTCGCCGCCTACGACGACGCGGTGTACGCCAACTTCGCCGGGCACTACCACGTCAACGGCGACGAGGCCGACCCGGCCCGCCCCATCGAGGTTCACGTGACCGACGCGATCTGGGACGACACCCTCACGCTGCGGCTCGTGGAAGTTGCCGGCAACGGGCAGAGCACCGTGTACAGCCACGCGCTCATCGAGCTGCCCTTCGAGTAGCCGCGAACGCGGCCCCTTGACGCCCACCCACAACGAAATAGCGAGCCACCCATGCGCCTCTTCGTTTCTCTCAGCATCCTCGCTATCATCGGGTGCACCTGGGGCATTATCCCTGAAGAACCCTCTGAGAAGGACACCTCGGAGAACAACGGCGGCGGCGGCGGGAGCGGCAACGACCGCGACGGTGACGGCACCGCCGACGCCCTCGACTGCGACCCCGACGACCCCAACGCCAACCCGGAGGCCAAGGAAGTCTGCAACGGCTTCGACGACGACTGCGACGGGGAAACCGACGAGGGCTTCGACACCACCTGGTACCGGGATGCCGACAACGACGGCTACGGCGCCGGCCAGCCCAAGACCTCCTGCGAGAAGCCCGAGGGCTACGTCGAGCAAGACGGCGACTGCGACGACGGCGACAAGAAGT
>VGRE01000277.1 GCA_016875435.1 Deltaproteobacteria bacterium
GACATCCAGCGCTGGCTCGATGCCGGGGCGCGGCGGGTGGTGGTGGGCACCGCCGCCTTCGCCGGGCTGCTCGAACCCGCGCTGGCGCGCTTCGGTCCCGAGCGGATCGTCGTGGCCGCCGACGTGAAAGATGGGATGATCGCGGTGAGGGGCTGGACCGATACATCCGATGTATCAGTCACCGGGGCCGTTGCCCTGCTGCGCGAGGCGGGTGCGCACACCGTCCTGGTCACCGCCGTGCATCGCGACGGCACCATGGAAGGGCCCGACACCGCCGTGCTCGACCACTTCCACGAGGGCGGCCTCGCGGTGCTCGCCTCCGGCGGCATCGGCACCCTCGACCACCTGCTGCAAACCCGCAAGTACGCCGGGACCATCATCGGCAAGGCGCTCTACGCCGGGCGCTTCTCGCTGGCCGAGGCGATGGCGGTGCTCACCGAGGGCGCGCGGTGCTAGCGGTCCGCGTGATCCCCTGCCTCGACGTGAAGGACGGCCGGGTGGTGAAGGGCGTCAACTTCGTGGGCCTGCGCGACGCGGGCAACCCGGTGGAGGCGGCCGCGCGCTACGACGCCGAGGGCGCCGACGAGCTGGTGTTCCTCGACATCTCCGCGAGCCACGAGGGTCGCGACACCATGCTCCACGTGGTGCGCGAGGTGGCCGACCGGCTCTTCATCCCACTCACCGTCGGCGGCGGCGTGCGCTCGGTGGACGACTTCGCCCGCCTGCTCGACGCCGGGGCCGACAAGGTGGCGGTCAACACCGCCGCCGTGGAAAAGCCCGGGCTCGTCACCGAGGCGGCGACTCGCTTCGGCGCCCAGTGTGTCGTCGCGGCCGTCGATACCCGCGCCGACGTGATCCACACCCACGGCGGGCGCAGGCCTACCACGCGGCGGCTCGTCCCGTGGCTCGAGGAGCTGGTCGACCGCGGCGCGGGGGAGATCCTCCTCACCTCGATGGACCACGACGGCACGCGGCAGGGCTTCGACCTCGAGGGCCTGCGCCGCGCCCGCGCCGCCGTGCCGGTGCCGATCGTCGCCAGCGGCGGCGCGGGGACCGCCGCTCACTTCGCCGATGCCGCCGACACCGGTGCCACCGGCCTGCTCGCCGCGTCGCTGTTCCACTTCGGCGAGCTGTCGATCGCGGCCGTGAAGGCTACGCTGGCGGCTCGCAGTCACCTCGTGAGACACTGAAACATGATCGATGTATCACTGATACGTTGGAACGAGGCTGGTCTTTGCCCGGCGGTGGTGGTCCACGCGATTACCGGCGAGGCGCTGATGCTCGGGTGGATGAACGCAGAGAGCCTCGGGCGAACTCAGGCCAGCGGCGAGGCGTGGTTCTGGTCGCGCAGCCGGGGCGAGCTGTGGCACAAGGGCGCCACCTCGGGCCACGCGCTCGCGGTGGAGAGCATCGCGCTCGACTGCGATGACGACGCGCTCCTGGTGCGCGCCGTCCCCCGGGGCCCCACCTGCCACCGCGGCACCCCCGCGTGCTGGGACGGCGACACCGGCGGCATCGTGGCCGCGCTCGACCGCACCATGCACGCCCGGCGGGGCGCCGAGGGCAGCTACACCGCCCGGCTCCTCGCCGACGAGGCCCTGCGCATCAAGAAGATCGGCGAGGAGAGCGCCGAGCTCATCCACGCCGCCCTCCGCCGCGACGACGCGGCGCTGGCCGAGGAAGCCGCCGACCTGATCTACCACCTCGCGGCGGTGCTCCACGGCCGGGGCCTCTCGCTGGGCCACGCCCTCTCCGTGCTCCACTCGCGCCACGGGCAACCCCACCGCGGGCAGGAGCCATGATGGCGACCACCTGGCTCTGGCTCCTGCTGGCCTGCGCGGACGAGAACTCCTGCCGCGACTACATCGAGGTGGTGGCGGCCTGCAACGAGGACGCCGGCGGCGAGGCCGTCTACGACGCCGAGACCATCTGCGGCGAGTGGACCGCCGAGCAGGAAGACGCCTACGGCGCGAGCTACCAGTGCCGCGCCGCCGCCTACGAGGGCGTCGACTGCACCGACACCGAGGCCCGCGAGGCCGCCGTCAGCGAGGAAGGCACCTGCGAGTAGCGCTCACCCGTCGAGCATGCCCTTGGTGCTCGCCACCTCCACGGTGCCGTCCCGCCGCGCGGCGGCCCGGAGAGCGCGCCCGCAGGCCTTGAAGACGGCCTCGCAGACGTGGTGGTAGTCGCGACCGTGGAGCGTATCGACGTGGAGGTTGGCGCCGAGGTGGTCGCAGAGCGCCTTCCAGAAGCCCTCGAGCACGGTGAGGTCGATGGTCGGGGTGTACACGCCGGGCACCGTCACCCGCCAGGCCAGGTAGGGTCGCCCGGAGAGGTCGAAGGCGGCCCGCACCAGCGCCTCGTCCATGGGCATGTAGGCGTGCCCGGTCCGCTCGATGCCGCAGCGGTCACCGAGGGCAGCCCGGAGGGCCTGTCCCAGGACGATGCCCACGTCCTCCACCGTGTGGTGCGGGTCGATCTCGAGGTCGCCCTTGGCGCTCACCAGCAGGCCGAATCGCCCGTGCCGGGCGAAAGCCTCGAGCAGGTGGTCGAAGAACGGCAAGCCGGTCTGGACCGCGATCTTGCCCCCTTCGAGGCCCACGTCCACGCTGATGGTGGTTTCCTTCGACTGGCGCTCGGCGCGTCCGCTCCGGTTCACGCGGCACCCCCGATGGTGGACAGGAACAGGTCGTCCTCGGCGCGGCTCCCGATGCTGACGCGAAGGAATCCGGGGACGGCGGAGGACAGGTCGCGCACCAGGACGCCTGCCGCGAGGAGCCGGCGGAACTCGTCGGCGGGGTCGTCCGTCGAGAACAGCAGGAAGTTCGCACCTCCTTCCACCACGTGACGCCCCCCCGCCCGGAGCGCCGCTGCCAGCCGCGTGCGCTCGGTGGTGACGTGTTCCACCCGCGCCGCCACGAGATCGGGCGCCTCGAGCAGCACCGACACCGCCGCCCGGGTGAAGGCGTTGACGTTGTAGGGCAGCAACAGCTTCCGGAGCTCCTGGCACAGCGAGGGTGGACCGAGCATGTAGCCGAATCGCAGCCCGGCCATCGCCAGCGCCTTGCTGAAGGTGCGCAACAGCACCACCCGCCCGCTCTCGAGAAACATCGAGAAGTCCTGGCCACACCACTCGCGGTAGGCCTCGTCCACTACCAGGAGCGCGTCGGACTGGGTCTTGAGCACGCGGAGCACGCCGGGGTGGAGCACCGACCCGGTGGGGTTGTTGGGCGATGTCAAGATGGCGATCTTCGAGCTCCGGATGGCGGACAGGCAGGCGTCGAGAGAGTACGCGAAGTCGTCCTGTCGCGACAACGGGATGCGAACGATGTCGGCCCCGCGGGCGCCGAGGAGCAAGGGGTAGAGCGAGAAGCAGGGATCGGGGATGGCCACGCGCTCGCCGAAGCCCACCGTGGCCTGCACCAGCGTGGAGAGAATCTCGTTGCTGCCGTTGCCGATGAGCACCCCCTCGGGCTTCCACCCGTCGCGACGTGCGATGAGCTCGCGCATTTCCACGTCGTCGAATGGCGGGTACCGGCGCCAGTCGAGGGCCAGCGCCCGGTCGAGGATGCGCTGTTTCACCTCGGCGGGGAGGTCGTCCGGTGCCTCGTTCTGGTTCAACTTCGCGGGGGCCTCCGGGGGCGCGGTCAAGGTGTAGGCCTTGAGGCCGCGCACCTCGGGGATCACCCAGTCCGCCGCCGCGCGGGCGATGCCGCCACCTGCTGCCGCGTCTTCGAGCCGGACCTCCACGGCGCGGGCGTGGCCGGGCAAGCCCTCGGCGCGGGCAAACTCCGCCACGCTGGCGCCCTCGCGGAACAGCCACTCCGCGTCGTGGGCGATCACTTGCACGCGGCGCACGAAGTCGGCGGTGCCGAGCGCCGACTGGAAGCGCGCGCAGCCGCCGGTGGGGAGCGTGTGGTTGGGCCCGGCGAAGTAGTCGCCGACGGGCTCCGGCGAGAAACCGCCGGCGAAGATGGAGCCGGCCGCCGTGATGCGATCGACCAGCGCCGGGTCGGCCTCCAGCTGGAGGTGCTCCGGGGCGTAACGATTGACGAAGGCCACGGCCGCGTCGGCGTTCGCAGCCAGCAAGATCCACCCGTTCTTTTCCAGCGCCTCGACCGCCACCGGGTTGGGGAAGCGCTCCAGCTCGCGCGCGAGCGCCGCGGAGAGATCGTCGAACACCCGCCGCGAGGTGGTGACGCAGACCGGGATCGCGAGGGGATCGTGCTCGGCCTGGGCGATGAGATCGCAGGCCACCCGCCAGGGGTCGGCCGACTCGTCGGCCAGCACCAGCACCTCCGACGGGCCGGCGTGGATGTCGACCCCCACGCGCTGCGCCACTTGCCGCTTGGCCTCGGCCACGTAGGCGTTGCCCGGGCCGGTGATCTTGTCTACCCGGGGCACGGCCTCGGTGCCGAAGGCCAGCGCCGCCACGGCCTGGGCGCCACCGACGCGAAACACGTCGGTCGCCCCCGCTACCAGCGCGGCGGCAGCGATGGCCGGGTTGATGCGGCCATCCTTCCCCGGTGGCGTGACGATGCAGATACGACGGACCCCCGCGACCCGGGCCGGCACCACGTTCATGAGCACCGTGGACGGGTAGGCGGCGCGGCCGCCGGGCACGTAGCAACCCACCACGTCGAGCGGGACGATGCGCTGGCGCAGGTGTCCGCCCGCGAGCGTGAATGGGCGCGGGCGCTGCGGGCCGTGAAAGGCGGCGATGTTCTCGGCGGCACGGGCCATCGTCCCCACGAGCGCCTCGGGCACGGTCTCGGCCAGCGACACGAGTTCGTCCTGGCCCACGCGCACGACGGGAACGTCCACCGCGTCCAGACGACGGGTGTACTCGCGCAGGGCGTGGTCGCCACGCGCCGCGACGCTCGCGATGATCTCGCTCACCACCTCGCCCACCCCGGCGGGCGACAACTCGCGCCGGGCCAGCACCGCGGCACCCTCGCGTTCTACCGTCCCACGTCGCATTGGCCGAGCCTCTCGAGGAAGGGGGCGAGCGCCTCGCGCTTGAGCGCGTAGCTCGCCCGGTTGACCACCACCCGCGCGCTCACCTCGGCGAGCGTCGCGTACTCCACCAGCCCATGCGCACGGAGCGTGGCGCCGGTCTCCACGAGGTCGACGATCGCGTCGGCGAGATCGACCACGACTGCCAGCTCCACGCTGCCGTGCAGGGGGACCAGCTCGGCGACGAGTCCGCGTCGCGACAGCGCCTCCCCCGCCATGCGCGGGTACTTCGTGGCCACGCGCAGGCCGTCTTCCCGCATCCGGGCCTCGAGGTCGCTCCCCGGCCGGCCACACAGCGATAGGCGGCACCGGCCGAGCGAGGT
>VGRE01000278.1 GCA_016875435.1 Deltaproteobacteria bacterium
GGGGGGATGGCTACGCGCGCGGGGAACGGGCGCTCCGGGGGGCGTTAATAGGGGAGTCCTGCGGGACGGATTGTCAGAAAATTGTCAAGTCACCCGCGCTCAGGTTGCGGGGTGCGTCCCGCCCCCATTTTTACGGGGAGTGTCTCGCAAGCCAGTTGCTTCGCGGGCACGCTTGAGCACGCCCAGCGCCACCCGGCGCGCGCGCGCGGCTCCACCTTCCAGCACGTCCTCGATTTGGGCCGGATCGGCCATCAACGCGGTGTAGCGCTCCCGTGCCGGGCCGAGCCGCCGCTCCATCGCCTCGAACAGCGCCTGCTTCGCGTGCCCGTAGCCGAGGCCGGGCGCGCGGTAGCGCAGGGCCAGCGCCTCGATCTCCTCCGGCGCAGCGAAGAGCTTGTAGAGCGCGAAGACGTTGCAGGTGTCCGGATCCTTGACCTCGTCGACGCCCCTGCTGTCGGTCACGATGCTCATCACCTTCTTGCGCAGCGCCCTCGCATCGGCCCACACCTCGATGGCGTTGCCGTAGGACTTCGACATCTTGCGGCCGTCGAGGCCCGGGATGGTGGCCACGTCGTCGCGGATGAGGGGCTCGGGGAGCACGAACACCTCTCCGAAACGACTGTTGAACGACGCCGCCATGTCGCGCGCCATCTCCACGTGCTGCTTCTGGTCCTTGCCCACCGGCACGTGGTGGCTGTCGTAGGCGAGGATGTCGGCCGCCATCAGCACCGGGTAGGTGAAGGTGCCGACGTTGAGCTCGCGGCCGTCGGCCTGCGCCGACTTGTAGGCGTGCGCGCGCTCGAGGAGGCCCATGCCGGTGACACAGCCCAGCAGCCAGGCGATCTCGGTCACCTCGGGCACGTCGGACTGGACGAACAGCGCCGTCCGGGCCGGGTCGAGGCCGAGCGCCAACCACGTGGCGGCCACCTCGCGCGTGTAGGTGCGCATGCGCTCCGCGTCGTGCAACGTCGTGAGCGCATGATAATCGGCGATGAAGTAGAAGGCGTCGTGGCTGTGCTGTAGGCGCAGCGCCGGCTCGATCATGCCGAGCAGGTTGCCCACGTGGGGCATGGCGGTGGGCTTGATTCCGGTGAGGGCGCGCATGTCGGGCCCAGGTCTACACGCGACCGAGGGCCGGGGCAAGGCGTTCGGCTACACTACGACCATGCTCCTCCTCGTGAACTTCCTCGCCTGCGAAGCCGGCGTGAACCAGAACGGCAGCACCCCCAGCGAGACCGACGCCGACACCGACAGCGATGCCGACGCCGACGCCGACGCCGACGCCGACGCCGACGCCGACGCCGACGACTTTGCAACGGCCTGGGATCTCCCCTTCGACACCGAGTCGGGCGACGCGATCGAGGGCGACGACATCGACATCTACAAGGTGGCCGGCACGGCGGGCCAGCAGTTCCGCGTCCAGGTGACCAACAGCGACGAGGACGAGGTGGAGGACTCGCTCGACACCGTGGTGCAGGTCTTCGACGCCAATGGCACCCGCATCGCGTGGGAGGACGAGCACCCGGCCGGCGAGGTGAGCACCTACGACTCGGTGTGCTTCGGCTTCTTCCCGTCCACCGCCGAGTACTACGTGCAGGTGCAGGACCGCCGCAGCTTCGAGGGATCCGAGTCGCCAGTGTCATCCACGGACTACACGGTCCAGATCCTCAGTCCCGGCTCCATACCCGCGGAGGACGATTCGCTGCTGTCGGTGGGCGGCGGCTTCGACATCGAGAACACCTACTCCTGGTACTCGTTGCCGCTGATCTTCGAGGAAGAGGCCGACGTTGACTTCGTCTCGGTGAGCCTGCCCTACGACGACGCCGCCGTGGTGCTGGTGGCCAACGAGCACGTGGAATCGAGCCCGGCGCAGCCCTACATCGACGTGTACAACCAGGACGCCGAGTTGGTGTTCCACGCCGATCCCGCGTGGCTGGGCGAGGGGCGCCAGATGCTCTCCACCCTCGGCACCAGCTACGTCCTGGCCGTGGGCAACAGCGCCGGCGGCGGCGGCGAGGCCTACGGCGCGTGGATCTTCGTGCTCATCACCGAGGAGGGCTACGGCAACGACCGGGAGACCGAGCCCAACGACGAGGTGGCCGACGACCTCGACATGATCGACCAGGAGCCCTCCGCGGGGAACTGGTACGCCGGCTACGCCGAGGGACGAGTGGAGAGCACCGCCGACATCGACGCCTACGCCCTGGGCACCGGCGACGAGGCCTACCTGAGCGTGGCCTTCGGAGCGCTTTCCTACGGGAGCCTGCTCGTGGCGGGGCTCGACATCACCGATGAGAGCGGCACCGTGCTCGCGACGGCCTCGAGCGTGGGCGGCGACGACCCGCAGATCGAGAACGCCGGTCCCTTCCCCGCCGGGAACTACACCGTCACCGTGCGAGCGCTGGACGACGGCAGCGGCGGCACTCTCGGCGGCGTGGGCGAAGGCGGCGCCTACCGCCTCGGTGTCCATGCCACGTCGGTGCCTATGTGACGCTCGCTCTCGCCGAGATGCAAGCCCAGACCTACGACTGGGGGCTGGCCGACCCCTACCGCCACGACGACGACAGCTACTACGAGTAGTACATGGACGACCTCCCCGTTTTCATCTACGCGCGGCGCGAGTTCCTCGACTACGTCGCGCCCCGCGAGTTGGAGTCCTTGTAGTTAGGCTCGACCCTTGCCCGACCAGCCCGTCTCCCCCGCCGTCCGCGCAGCCTGGAAGCTGGGGGCCACCTTGCGCGGCGCGCGAGCGCGGCTCCACCGCACCGGCGTCGAGACCACGCCGTTCGAGCTCCTGAGCAGCTGCGGCTACCGCCTGAAGGCGCTTCGCGTTCGCCCGTCAGGCGCCGGCGTGCTCCCCGCGCTGGTGGTTTCGCCCGCGATCCACCAGGGCATCGACCAGTTGACCACCCGCGCCGCCGTGGTGAGCGCCGACGAAATTGCCCGCCTCGGCTACGCCGTGTACCTGCACGACCCGGCGGGGCGCGGCGAGAGCTGGGGCGAGGAGGACTACGGGGGACCGGAGCACCAGGACGACCTGCGGGCGACCATCACCGCCGCCCAGTCCGACCCGGCCTGCAACGGCGCCCTCGGCGTGCTCTCGCTCTCCCTCGGCGTGGCCGCCGCGGTTGGCGCCCTGTCGCGGTGGCCCGGGGAACTCCCGGCGCGATGGCTGGTGGACTGGGAAGGCCCGTGCGACCGCGAGATCATCACCGCGGGCGGGACAATCATGGTGCCCGCGCTGGGCCACGGGCTCGACGACGACGCGTACTGGAACTGCCGGGAAGCGACGCGAGGCGTGGCCGGCCTGCGCTGCGGCTACGTGCGGCTGCAGGCCCAGCCCGACCACGCCCAGCCGGAAGAGGTCCGCCACGCGCAGCGCATGATCCGCGCGGCCGCCAAGGGCAATCTCCCCTGGTTCCAGCTCAACGATCACCCCCGAGGCGACGTGCCGTCGCGCCCGCACTGGGCTCCCGGAGGGCCGCTCGCCGCGAACCGGCTCGTGCTCAGAAAGCTCGCCGCGCTCAGGTTGGCCCTGGGATCGACTCTGGATCGCTGAAGGCCGCGGCGAGCCCGCTGGCGCCGATCTCGGCGACCGGGCGATCGAGGAACACCCGGCCAGCGCGCAGCACGATCACCCGCTCGGCGAGGCGCGGGACGAGATCGACAACGTGCGTGGAGACGAGCACGCTGGCGCCGCCCTCGGCGAGAGCGGCGAGATGGGCGGCGATTCGCAGCGCGCTGGGCGGGTCCAAGCCGTTGAGGGCCTCGTCGAGCACCAGTACCGGCGGTGTCGCGACCAGCGCTGCGGCGATGGCGACCTTGCGCCGCATGCCCTGGCTGTACTCGCGCACGAGCCGATCGGCGTCGTCTCCCAGGCCGGTGAGGTCGAGGGCGGCCATGACGTCGCCGCCGCCGCGAAGCTCGGCGACGAACTCTAGCGTCTCGCGGGCGCTGAGGTAGCCCCACATCGGCGGCTCCTCGGGCACGTAGCCCAGGGCGGCGCGGGCGCGCTCCGGCTCCCGCGCCACGTCGATGCCCGCCACGCGGATCGCCCCCTCCGCCGCCAGCAGTTGCCCGGCGAGGAGCTTCATCAACGTGGACTTGCCCGCCCCGTTGTGGCCGAGGAGCGCCACCCGCTCGCCCCTGGCGACGGTGAAGCTCACGCCGTCGAGGGCCACGGCGCGGCCGAAGCGTTTCCGGACGTCGACGACCTCGATCACCGCGCGCTGCTCACCGCGACGAGGCTAACCGCCAGCACCAGGTAGGCCGGGGTACGCAGGCGCGCACCGCCGATGGCCAGCACCGGGCCGCACGCCAGGGCCAACGCCGCCACCCGCGCCTGGCCATTGAAGAGCGCCACCGTCGCCGGCGCCGCGCCCGCGGCCGCCATGTAGAGGCCGAGCGCCACGGCCCGCCCGCGGACGATCCCTGGCCGGGCGACAGCGACGTCGAGCCAGGGCGGATCGCCTGCCGCGAGCCGCGGGCCGAGCGCGCCGAGCGTGGCAAGGCAAAGCACCATTGCCGGACCGGCCAGATCGTCCCGGGCGAGCAATGCCACGGTTGCGATGACAACGAGCCCCCAGGTCGCGCCGACGTACCCACGGTGCTCGCGCCAGCCGTGACGCAGGTGCCTCAGGACCTCGGGCCGCCACGCCGCCGGCAGCCAGCGCACCGGCCCCTCGAGGTACACGCGAGCCCCTTCCTCGGCGTCGTCGACCGCCGCCCAGGCGGCGTCGACGTCGTTGACCACCGCGGGGATGGCGCACAGGTCGCGGGCGGAGGGACGTACCCAGCGGGACACGAGACGTTGGCAGGCGAAGGGCACCGCGATGGCGATGGTGCCGCCTCCCCCCGCCGCGAGCCCGTACGCGCCAACCACGACGGTGCTGCCCGCGAGCGCCAGAGCCGCGCCGGGCGCCCAGATCAGCGCCGCCTGGGGCCTCGGGTTGGCGCCGCGCACGGCATCGAGCATGGGAACCCACGCGGACGACCGGGCCGTACTCGGCGCGCGCAGGGCAAAGGCAAGGCCGCAGGCCTGCCCGGCCGCCCAGCCGCCGATCACCAGCAGCGCGGCGGGCACGAGGATGGCGATGTCGCGACCCAGCGGAAACAGGAGCGGGAGGGCGCCTGCCAGCCACGGCACCCCAGCCACCGCCACCCGGCGCCGCCGCGCGTGAAGGTAGGGCCCGGCGTGCACGGGGTGGAGATCGACGAGCCCGCGGTCGGGACCGCGAACGCCCACGTCGTAGGCCAGG
>VGRE01000279.1 GCA_016875435.1 Deltaproteobacteria bacterium
TGACACCTACTGCATCGAGGCGATGATGCAGAACGGCTGGGCGCTCCAGGCGGGCACCTCGCACTTCCTCGGGCAGAACTTCGCGAAGGCCTTCGACGTCACCTTCCAGACGGAGGCCGGCAGTCGCGATTGGGTGTGGGCTACCTCCTGGGGCGTGTCCACGCGGCTGGTGGGCGCGGTGATCATGTCGCACAGCGACGACACCGGCCTGGTGCTACCGCCGTCGCTGGCACCGGTGCAGGTCGTCGTCACCCCGATCTGGCGAGGTGACGCCGAGAAGGCCGCCGTGCTCGCCTTCGCCGAGCGAGTCGACAAGCTGCTCTGCGGGCAGGTGCGCGTGAAGCTCGATGCCCGCGACAGCATGAAGCCGGGTGCCAAGTACTTCGAGTGGGAGCGCAAGGGCGTGCCGCTGCGGCTGGAGATCGGCCCTCGTGACGTGGCCAACAACAGCGTCTTCGCCGCGCCAAGGACAGGCGGCGGCAAGTTCGCCATCCCGATGGACGAGCACCTGGTGGCGGTGGTGAAGGCCAAGCTGGACGAGATCCAGGCCACCCTCTACAACCGCGCCGTCGAGCGCCTCGCCTCACGCACCGTGAGCGTGTCGTCTTACGACGAGTTCAAGGCGCGCATCGAGGAAGGCCTGTTCTTCCGCGTGAACTGGTGTGACGACGCCAGCAACGAGGCGCGCATCAAGGAGGAGACCAAGGCGACCATCCGCTGCTACCCGCTCGGCGGGCAATCGCCGGATGGCCCGTGTTTCTTCTCGGGACGCCCGGCCACGCACGTGGCGATCTTCGCGCGGGCGTACTGATCCCGCGCGTTAGGACGAGGGCGCGATGAGCGCCCACATCTCCGTTCGCGACCTGCCCCGCGTGCGCGACGTGGCGCTCACGCTGGCCTCGCACGGCTTCGGCGAGCTGGCGCGCATCCTGGGCATCGAAACAGCCACGTCCGCCAGCGACAAGCCCTTCGCGATGCGAGCGCGCCTCGCGCTCGCCGACCTCGGCACCACCTACATCAAGCTCGGGCAGGTGCTGTCGGTGCGGCCCGACATCCTGCCGAAGGCGCTGCTTGACGAACTCGCCACCCTCCAGGACAACGCTCCCACCGTGCCCTTCGACCAGGTGAAGGCCACGCTGGAAACCGAACTCGGGCGGCCAGTCGACGAGGTCTTCAAGAGCTTCGACCCCGTCCCCCTGGCCAGCGCGAGCATCGCACAGGTGCACGGCGCCACGCTGATCGACGGCGCCGAGGTGGCGGTCAAGGTGCAGCGCCCCGGCATCGAGACCACGCTCCAGTCCGACCTGCACATCCTCTACACCCTCGCGCGCCTCGTCGAGGGACAGGTGCGGGTGCCGGGCCTTTACACCCCGGTGGAGATCGTCCAGGAATTCGAGCAGGCGATCGCCACCGAGCTCGACTTCCTCCAGGAGGCGCGCGCCGCCGCGCGTTTCCGCGCCAACCACGAGGGCATCACCGGGGTGACGATCCCTCTCATCCACCGCGAGTACTGCACCCGCCGCGTGCTGGTGATGGAGCGCATCCACGGCCAGAAACTCAACGACGTGGAGTCGGGCAGCGCCGCGGGACGCGAGGCGATGCGGAAGTTCATCGAGAGCTGGTACTTCCAGCTCTTCGAGCACGGGTTCTTCCATGGCGACCCGCACCCCGGCAACATCATGGTGCTCGGGACGGGGCACATCTGCTTCCTCGACTTCGGTCTCACCGGCACCCTCACCGGCGAGATGCAAGACGTGATGACGAACATCTTCGCCGGGCTCGTGTTCCGCGACGCCGAGATGGTGGCGATGGCGGTTTACCGGGCGGGCGCCACCGCCGAGCGGGTGGATCTCAAGGCCTTTCGCGGCGAGATCGAGCGCCTGATGGCGAAGTACCACGGGTCCTCGCTGAGCGACCTCAGCACGCGCGGCTCGCTCACCGAGTTCATCGAGGTGGCCACGCGCTTCCGCATCCAGCTGCCACGCGAGTTCGCCGTGGTGGCGCGCGCCGGCTCGATCGTCGACGGCATCGCCAAGCGGCTCTTGCCGAACGACGACATCGTCGAGGAAGTGCGACCGTGGGCGCAGCGCCTGGTGCAGCGGCGTTTTGGCCCCGAGCGCGTGAGCGCCGACGCGATCCGCGTGTTCCAGCAGGCCCAGGCCGCCTTCCGCGACCTGCCCACCCAGGCCAACCAGTTCCTGCTCGACCTGGAGCGCGGCCGGGTGTCGGTCACCGCGCGCGACCCCGACTCGGAGGCGCTGCGCCTCGAGATCCGCCACGCGGCGGTGCGCATCTCGCTCGCGCTCTGCGCGCTGGCGCTTTCTGTGAGCGGCACGATGATGGTCGCCACCTGGGCGCCGGAGCTCTGGGGCGTGCCCATCTGGCCCTTCGTCGGATTCCTCACTAACCTTGTTGCGCTTGGGATGTTCTTCGGCCTGGTGATGCACTGGCTATTCGCCGCGCGCATCCACCCGCGAGAGTGGTGGCGACGGCTCGGCGCCGTTTTTCGCTTCTTCTTTGGCGGGCGCAGCAGCTAGGCGCATTGTCCACACACCCCCCGCCGTGGTAGCGTCAAGAGGCAGAGCAATGGGAGTCATTGCGTGACCGAAACGCAGCAACAGCTTCGACAGGGCGATGTCGTCGCGAAGAAGTACGAGATCGACGCGGTCGTCGGGCATGGCCCCATCGGCACCACCTACACGGCCCGCTCGCTCGCCAGCGCCAGGAAAGTGGCCGTCAAGGTGATCCATGGCGCGAGCATCGGCATGGCTTCGGCCCAGGGCGTCGTTGGCCGCATCCAGGCGGCGCGCGCCGACGCGCTCGTGCCGGTCCTCGACATCGGCGAGCACAACGGCCAAATCTTCGTGGTCTCCGAGCTTTTCGAAGGCGACTCTCTCCGCCGCCTGATGGACAGCTACGCCGGCGAGCGCAAGTCGTTTACCCTCCAGGAGGCCTGCCAGATCATCGTGCGCGTGCTGGAAGCGGTGGAGGCCGCCCATGCTGCAGGCCTGGTGCACCGTCACGTCGCCCCCTCCAACATCCTGGTCCAAAGCCGGGTCGTGGGCCCGGGCGCGGGCAAGATGGTGCGCACCATCAAGCTGAACTCACTGGGTTTCTCCGAACTGATCGGGCCCAGCACGCTCGAAGAGAAGCTCACCGACGGCATCGATCGCAAGTACATGGCGCCTGAGCTCTCGAGCCCCTCCACCGGGGGCACCATTCAGAGCGACATCTACTCGGCGGGCGTCATCTTCTACGAGTTGCTCTGCGGGCAAACGCCCATGAGCACCTACCTCTCGCCCACGCAGATCCGCGAGGAGTTGCCCAAGCACGTCGACGGCATCGTCGACATCGCGCTCGCGGGCCAGGCGGAAGACCGGTACCCCTCCGCGCGCGACATGATCAACGACATCCAGCGCGCGTTCACCGACGACGACAGGCCCGTGTCGAAGACGAGCACGCGCACCATCGCGATGGTGGTCGGCGGCAGCGTGCTGGCCCTGCTGGCCATGGGCAGCTTCCTCGCCTTGAACGACCCCGCCAAGAAGGCCGCCCGCGCCGATCAGGCGCAGCGCGCGCGAGTGATCAGGGAAAACCCCGTCGACGCCGCGCTGCAGAAGACGAAGGCCGAGGGGCACACCAACATGGTGTTCATCCCCGAGGGCACCTTCATTCGCGGGCGGATGCGCTCCGAGTCGCCGGCCCTCGTGCAGGCCACGGAGCCCGAGGCGCAGGAAGAGAAGGTGCCAGGCTTCTACATCGACATGTTCGAGTGGCCCAACGAGCTGGGGGCCAACCCGCCGATCCGCGTCAAACACGACGACGCGGCGGCGCTGTGCTCCAGCCGAGGCAAGCGCCTGTGCAGCGCCGTGGAGTGGGAGCGCGCCTGCAAGGGGCCGGAGATGAACATCTACGGCTACGGCGACGCCTACGTCACCGAGACCTGCGGCGCGAAGCCCGGGGGCGATGTCAACAACGACGGCGCGCTCGACCGCGCGTCGGGCTCGCTCGCGAGCTGCAGGTCGGGGTGGGGCGTGCACGACATGTCGGGCGGCGCCTACGAGTGGACCTCCACCGCGGGGCGGACCGCCAACTTCCTCCTCCTGAAGGGTGGGAAGCTCAACCATGCACCCGAGTCGGCCACGCGCTGCGCCTTCGCCCTGGAACAGAACCCCACGAACGCCGACGCGTCGATCTCCTTTCGCTGCTGCATGGACGATGGCGCCCCGCCGCCCGTGAGCCCCGGCAACGCTCCGCCGGCGCCCGTGGCACCGCCCGCCGACGGCCCAGCGCCGCAGTAGGTGGCCGCGGCGCCAAGCTGCGGGGTCGGGGGAAAGCGCCGAGCGCCGGCCGACGAACCTAGGCGAGCGTGGCTGCGAGCCGGTCGCCCGCGCGCAGCGCCAGCGCCATCAGCGTCCACTGGGGGTTCACGCCTGGCGCGCCCGCGAAGATCGAGGCGTCGACCACGTGCAGGCCGGGCACGTCGTGGACGGCGCCGTGCTCGTTGACCACCGATTTCGCTGGGTCGCGACCCATTCGGCAGGTGCCGACCGGGTGGTACGCAGTGAGGTCGAAGTGCCGAGCGGCCAGGCGGGCACGACGGAAACGCTCGACATCAGCGGCGCCAGCCAGCCGCTCGTGCCCCATGGCCGACTGGACGACCTCGCGGGCCCCGGCGGCGAAGAAGCAGCGCGCCAGCAGAGCAAGACCACGCTGTACGCGCTTGGTGTCGCGACAGTTGAGCCAGTAGCGGATGCGCGGGGACCCGTCGCGACCTGCCGTCACGCGGCCGCGGGAGCTGTCCTTCACGAGGAAGCCGAAGAGCAGCGTGTGCTGCGCCTCGTCCATGAGCGCCGTCCACGCGGGGCCGAGCCCCGGGGTCATCGCGGCGGTGACCTCCAGCGGCAACGACGAGCCCTCGAACAACAGACCTTCCTCGTGGAACTCGCTGATGCCGTAGCCCTGTGGCACGCTCGCGAAGGCACCGACCGACTCGTCGAACACGCCCATCGAGGCGGTGGCGGGGTGGATCGACAGGTTGCGCCCCACCTGACCCGAGCTGTTGGCGAGGCCCTGCGCGAGCAGCAGCGCCGGGGTGTGGAGCGCCCCGCAAGCCAGCACCACCGCGCGCGCCCGCACCCGGAACGGACCGGCCGCCGTGCGCGCCTCGACGCCCACGGCGCGGCC
>VGRE01000280.1 GCA_016875435.1 Deltaproteobacteria bacterium
CGCCTTGTCGGCCGGTGCCGACTCGTCCTCCTCCACCATGAGCTCGCCGGTCCGGTCGTCACCCTCGCCGCCCGGGGCGTAGCCCTGGCGACCCCAGCCGTAGCCCTGGCCGCCGCCGCCCTCGCCGGTGCCCACGAGGCCGAAGGCACCCGCGCCCATGACGACGGTGCCGCCGTTGGCATCGAGGTAGCCGAGCCCTTCCATCGCCTCGGTGCCGGGCGCGCTGTCGCCGCGCCGCGAGAAGGAGTCGTGGGCGCCGTCGGGGACTGCTGCCGGTTGCGATTGCCGGGTGGAACCCTTCTGCGCGCGGATCGACGCGAGCTTCCCCTCGGCCTCGGCGATGTTCGACTTCTGGACGGTGCTCTCCGCCTGCTCGGTGCGCTCCAGCTCGTTGGCGATGGCCAGCGCCTCGCTCCAGAGGGCCTCGGCCTTGTCGTAGTCGCCGGAACGGTAGAGAGTTTCCGCCTCCTGTTCCACCGTCACCTGCTTCTCTTGCAGGCCGCTGGTCTTGGCCTTGGCCAGCTCCTTCACGCGGCGCACCTGCGCGCTGGTCGAGGAACTGCTGGAGGGCGCGGCCTTGCCGGAGAGCACGTCGAGGTTGTCCTGGAGCTGCGCGATGTCCTCGTTGTCGGCCTCGTAGTTCTTCGCCTCGTCGAGCCAGCGTTGCGCGGTGTCGAAGTCGTTGTCCTTGTAGGCGCTGGCCGCCTTGAGCACGGCGCTGTCGACCACCTCGCGCTTCCGCCGGTCCTCGGTGGTGTCGACGGTGGCCACGAAGGAACGACCGTCGCGACCCACGGCGCGGTAGCCCCGCGGCAGGTGAACCTCCCAGCTCGCCGACTGCACCGGGGCGTCGACCGAGGGCAGGCGAAACTGGTGGTCGCCCCTCTTGATCCAGGCGGTGTCTTCCCCGATCCACTCCACGTCGACGGGGAAGGCGAGGAGCCCGCGGAGCGTCTCCACCGACTTCTCCAGCGGGATGTAGAGCCCGCCCTCGCCGTCGTCGAGCGCCGACACCGGCAGGCCGCCCACCCGCACTACGATCGGCTTCCAACCCGGCGCGGCACGCACGTGCAGGTACTGGCGTCGCTCGTTGCGCACCCGGTAAACCTGGCGCAGGGCGATGCGTCCCTCGCGGGCGGCGCTCACGACGTAGCGCGCCGAGGTGATGACCGTGTCGGGGCCTTGCACCGCGTCCCACGCCACGGGGAGCACGCGCAGCGGCTGGTGGCCCCGCCAGTGGGCGAGGGGCGCGCCCTCGCCGAGGCCGCGGGCCCAGGCCGGGAGCTGCTTCTCGGTGATGCTGGAGGGGGTGTTGACCGGGATCAGCTCGCCCTCGTCGGCCTTGCCGAGGGTCCAGTACCGGTCGACCCTGGCCACGCCGCTGGGCACCGGCCCCGGCACGCTCGCCTCTCCCCTGGCCGGGGCGCGGCCGGCCACCCGCGCGCTGAACACGCCCTTCACCGGCGCCTTGGTCTTGATGGTGACGGTGCTCCCGCTCGCCGACCAGCTCGCGATGTTGGCGCCGGTCACCTCGATCTCCTGGAGCCCGGGCGCGTCGAAGCGGAAGGTGTCGACCTCGCCGCGGAGCACCGTCCACCGGATGGCGCTGTCGAGGGCGATGGTGCCGGCCTCGGCGCGGAAGGCGGTGGCCACCTCGCCGTTGACCAGGGCCTGTCGCGCCGGCGGGGCCTCGTCGCGATGGGGCGCCCAGCTCACCTGGAGTCGCGATGCAGGACCGAGCTCGCCGCCCACGGCGCCGTCCACCGTCACGTCGAGCCCCGGCGCGTCGACCTCCACGCGGGTGCGCGCGGCGGGATGGATGTCCAAGATCATCCGCCCGTCGGCGCGGGTGGCGTAGAGGCCGCGCAGGCGCTCCTCGTGCGCGAGCGGGCCCGGCTCGAGGGCGAGCACCAGCCCATCCGGCGTCGCGATCACCGGGCCGCTCGCGTACGTGACGAGCAGGTCGGGACTGCCGAGGCGGACGTTGGCCGTCGCGGGCGCGGGGGTGACGAAGCGGTAGGTGGCCTCCACCTCCACCGCCTCGCCCTCGCGGATGCGCAGGCGCCACGTGGCCTCGGTGGCCTCCCAGCCCACGGGCGGGGGCGGCGGCGTCCAGGGCGGCGCGTCCCACGGGGAGGCCAGCGCGACCTGAAACAGGAATGAGAGCACCATGTCGGCCGACAACGTAGCGAGGTGATGGTTCCTTACGCCCGGTCATGAAAGGTCGCGCGACCGCGGCATCTGCCGGGCCCAAGGGGTACAACGCGGGCGTGGAGCCCGCCGCCGCCGAGATCGCCGTCGAGTTGCCCGGGGAGGCGGAGCCGGGGATCGACCCCGCCGTGGAAGACAGCATCCGGGCGGTGCTGGGCGACGATTCGGAGGCGGTGCTCGCCCTCGTGGAGCGTGCCGACCCGCGCCTCGCGGCGCTGCTGGTGCCGGCGGTGCCGTCGGGCGCCATCCCCGACCGCACCGGCGAGGACATCCGGGTGGATCTCGTCGACGCCGACGTGTGGCTCGAGGGGAGCGAGGTGGTGGGCACCGTGCGCGGCCCCGGGGTGACCGACAGCGGCGCCTGGCTCTTGCTCGACGTGGGGGGTGGGCCCGCCGCCGACATCGAGATCGGCTTCGGCCGGGCCTGGGCCTTCGAGCGCTCGCTGCGGGTGGAGGGCGAGCCGGCGGTGATGCGCGACAACCGGCCAGAGATCGGCGAAGACAGCGTGACGTTCCGGGCCGACCTCGGCGGATCGCCGCTGCTGGAGCCGGGCCACGTGGGCTACGCCGTGGCCTACGTGCCGAGCTTCGACGGGAGCATCCGCGACGTGGGCGCCGGCGGCCTGCTCGGCGAGCCCACGCCCGATCGCATCGAGGTGCTGGCGGCCATCGCCGCGGCGGGGCCGGTGGCCGACGCCGACATGGCGCTGGCGCTGGCGGTGACCTTCGGCACGCTGCGCGGCGTGGTGGCCGCCGAGGTGGCGCCTACCGTCGAGGCCGACGCGGCAGCGTGGCTACGGTACGCGGAGGAGCTGGATAGTTGGCTGGAGGCGGGCGGTGCGGACTGGCGCCTCGGGGGTCGCGACCCGCTGGCGAAGCTCGCCTGGGCCTGGCCCGCCGCCCAGGGCATCGCCTACGGGCAGTTCGCGCTCTCGGTGGAAACGCAGAAGCTCACCGCCGCTCGCTACCGCTTCGTGGTGCCGAGCGCCGACACGCTCCGCGCCCTGCGCGAGATGTTGCCGCGGCGGGTGGATGCGGGGAGCACCGCGGCGGCGGTCGACGGCCACGTGTGGTCGAAGCTCCGCTACCGGGCCAACGCCGACCTGATGGAGGCGCTCTGCCGGGCCGAGCAGCTCGACGTGGACACCTGCAAGGGCTGGAAGGCGGACCGTCGCCAGGGCGCGACTCTCGGCGTCGTCGACGGGGTGTCGGTGCCGCCCTGGGAAGGGGTGAGCGCCAGCTACCAGCTCGACGTGCTCGCCCGCGAGGGCCAGTTCGTGGGCGACTGTGCCACCGCCACCACCCTCGCCATCAACGGCCTGCAGGCGCTCGGCATCCCGGCGGTGGCCATGGGCTGGGCGGGTGACGGCCTCGCCTCGCCCACTCACGACGTGCCGCTCTGGCTCGACGGCGACCGGTTCCGCGCCACGCAGCGCTTCATGGCCCTCGGTCGCGCGTGGACCGGCGAGCGCGCCTTCGTATACGTGACGCTCCCGGGCGTGCATCCCGTGGCTTTCTCCATGGGACGGGAACCGCACGGGTGGAGCCGGGGCGGCGCCGTGGCTGGCGGGTGGACCAGCTTCGCCGAGGTGGACCGCATCCTCCGCGAGGGCCTTCCCACCTCGGTGGTGGGCGACTGGATCGACGTCCAGGCCGCCGGGGGCTGGCCCACCTGGTGAGCACCGACGTTTGCCTCGACTGTGGCGCATGTTGCAGGGAAGCCTTCCATGCGGTGGAGTTGTCGCGACGCGACCGCTTCGCACGGCGTCACCCGGAGTTGCTCGTCGTCGCCGGGGGGCGGCTGGGGATCCGGCGCGTGCCGGTGGCCGGGTCGACCGAGGAGCGCCCGCTCACGCGCTGTGTTTGCCTCGGCGAGGACTACCGCTGCGCGCACTACGCGGATCGTCCCGTGACCTGTCGCGACTTCGAGTTGAGCAGCGAGAACTGCGACGAGGCGCGGCGCCGGGTGGGCCTGTTGCCGCTGTCTACTTCTACTCTCTCTTGTCGTCCGCCTGGTCGAGACCCTGCTTGAGCTCGTCGGTGTTCCTCTCCCACGTCTTCCGCATCCGGCGCTCCTTCAGCCGCGTCTTGCCGCCGAAGCGGTAGCTGAGCTCGGTGGACTGCAGGAGCCACGCCCCCGGCACGCTGGAAAGGCCCCAGCCGAGCCGCAGCTCGTAGTGCTCCCAGGCGAACTGCCAGGCGATGCTCGCGACGCCGGCCTCGGTGATGGGCACGGCGCCGTCGCGCTCCAGCGCCTCCTCGAGGCCGAGGAAGGTGGGCACGAAGAGGTCGTCGCTCTTGTTGGCAGTGGAGAAGACGATGGCCTCGCCCTGCAGCACGATGCTGTCGCGACGATTGAAGCGGATGTCGGTGGCGGCGCGCAGGCTCACCGTCGTCACGTCGAGCACGTTTTCGGCGTGGTCGGTCACGCCATAGGCCGAGTCGTCGAGAAACCACAGGAGCTGAGACAAGTTGTCGAGTTGGATGTCGCCGGCCACGTTCCAGGAGTTCCACGTGCCGCCGAGGTGGATCGACCACGGCTCCAGCGGCTGGATCGACACGATGCCGCCGGCGCCGATGTAGCGCCCGGAGAAGTCCTGGCGCGGGAGCACGTAGTACTGGCCGAGCGCGGCGATGTCCCAGAGGCCCTTCTCGGTCACGTGGACCTTGCCGTGGACGTTGGGGATGCCGAGCACGTCGAGCGGCACGCTGGTGCCCACCTGGACGTGGGGCAACAGGCCCACGGTCATGCTGGCGATGCCGAGCTTCACCTCGCCGAACTCCAGCGTGTAGGCGGTAAAGTCGACCTGCTGCCGCGGGTTGGCGGGCAGGTGGTAGGGGCTCGGCTTGAACAGGCGGAGCTGTAAGTTGGAGACGGTGGGCGCGGCCTCGGCCTTGGCGAGGTCGACGGGCGGCGCGTCGGCGGGTGGCGCGTCGGCGGGTGGCGCGTCGGCGGGTGGCGCG
>VGRE01000281.1 GCA_016875435.1 Deltaproteobacteria bacterium
CCGGCCGCCGGCGCGCTCGCGGTGATGGCGGCGGCGCTGGGGTCGCGGCGTCGGCGGCGGGCGGGTCGCGCGGCAACCATGTCCCCCTGAGTGCGGAAAGTGGGAGGCTAGGGCATCTAGAATGCGAACGCCATCGCTGGTGGTGCCGTCGCCCAGGTCCCAGGTGATGTCCGGCAGGGCCGGGTCGACCCCTGAGTCTTCCTCCTCGCCCCCATGCGCGAGCCTCAGCCGCATTCACATCCGCCGAGCCCATCACGACGCCATCAGCTGCCCCGCCGCCGCGCCCAGTCGAGCACCCGGTAGCTGACCGATCCCCGCAGTGCCGCTAGCTCCGCCCGGAGCGCGTCGCGCTCGGCCAATAGCGGCGCGAAGGGTGTCGCGACCCGGGGGCGCGCCAGCGGGTTCGACGCCCACGCGCGCAGCGGCCCGGTCGTGGCTGCGACGGAAAGTCGCGACCGCAGGGCGTCGGCGGTCGGCGCCGGGCGCGGTGACAAGATTTCTCGCGCCAGCGCCCGGGCCGCCGCGTCTCGTCCCACCTCGTGCGCCGGCGGGACCAGGGTGGCGAGCCCGTCGCAAGCGAGCTCGCGGGCGAGCGGCGAAGCTCCCGTGGTCACGACGCGAAGGCCCCGGTGCAGCGCGTACAACAGCCGCGTGCGGCTCCCGAGCGCGGCTTCGGGCCCGGGGCGGTCGAGGGTCACCAGCAGGTGCGCGGGCTCGAGCGCGGCGGCGACTCGATCGTGAGGGAGCCACTCGTGGAAGGTGAATCGCTCTTCGTGTCGCGACACTGCCTGCCGGAAGCGGGCGTAACCCTCGGAGTAGTGCCCCTCGATCGCGCCGCCGGTGACGATGCAGCGCGCGTCGCCCTCGTCCATCGCGAGCATGAGTCCCGCCGCGAGCGTCTCGTCGTCGAACCAGGTGTTGAAGCCACCCGCCAGCGCCACGGTGGTCCCCGCCCCCCGGGGCGCACCCGCCGGGTCGGGGAAGTCCATCGCCACGGGCAACACCGCCACCCCCTCGTCGCCCGGCCGCAGGAGCGGGAGCCGGCCGATGGCGCCGAGCGCACCGTGGAGCGCGTGCGCCCCGGGTGCGCACACCACCGAGAAGGCGTCGGCGCGGGCTAGGGCTTGTCCCCAGGTGGCGAGCGACTCGGTGGCGGCGGCGGGGCCACCCACGAGCTGGGCCTCGGCGAAGGGGTCGCCTGCCACGTCGATCCAGAGGGGGTGGTCATCGCCCGCGAGCCGTGTCGCGACCCGGGTTGGTCCGTAGTTGGAGGCGCTCACCACCGCGTCGAAACCCCGCGGCTCGCCGGGCTCGCGCCAGTCGACCACCTCGAGCGGGAAGCCATCCAGCGCCGACGCGAAGTGGCGAGTCCTCAGCGCGGCGAAACCTCGGTCGGAGCGGTCTCCGACGAGGATGAGGCGCGTCACCGGCCGCGGTCCTCGTGGTGCGTGACCAGGCCCCAGCGGTGAGGCAGCTGCACCAGGCCGTGGTCCTCGCAGTCCTGCGCCACCTCGAGCTCGTAGAGCTGGTTGTGCCAGGCCATCGGGCGCACGTGGCCCTTGTCGTACACCGCCACGCTCAGGCGGTACTTGCCCCCGAGGAGCTGGATCTTCGGGTAGTGAATGAAGTAGGTGTACACGCCGTGGTAGCGGCCCTGGAGCACGCCGTCGAAGCGGGTGTTGGGGCCATACACGTAGGTGCCGTCGTTGCGATGCAGCGCCACGCCGAAGATGGGGTCGTCCACCGGCTCGGTGGTGCGGAAGGTGACGGCCACCACGAGGCTCTCGCCGGTGCGAACGCGCTCGGTGGGCTCGCCGGCGCCGTTGGTCGTCCGCACATTTAGGATGCGCACCTCGCCGGTGCCGCTCACGCGCAGGCCGTCGCCGTCCTCGAGGCGGGGTGCGTCGCCGGGCGACTGGGTCCAGAGCTCGGCGGCGTCGGGCAGGGAGGTGGCGCGCAGCACCGCCGCCTGCACCTCCGCGTCGTCCTCGGTCACCTTCGAGGGCGGGAGTTGCAGCACCCGAGCCGGTTGCGCGGCCGGGCGCGGCGCGTCGGACTCGGCGCGTGCGCGGGCAGCGCGCACCCGGTCGAGGTCGAGGTAGGCCTCCACCACCTCGCGGGCCGGGCCGCGCATGCGGGGCCGTCCGTGGTCGAGCCAGATCACGTCGCGACACAACGCCCGGATGGCGTGCAGGTCGTGCGAGACCAGCACCAGGCCGCAGCCCTCGCCGAGCATGCTCTCGACCTTGCGGATGCACTTGCGCTGGAAGGGCTGGTCGCCCACGGTGAGCACCTCGTCGACCACCAGCACGTCGGCGCTGGCATGCACCGCGATGGCGAAGCCGAGGCGGAGCGCCATGCCCGTGGAGTAGGCGCGCACCGGGTCGTCGATGAAGGCGCCCAGCTCGGCGAAGCGGATCATGTCGGGCATGCGCGCCTCGACCTCGGCCGGAGAGAGGCCGAGCAGCTGGCAGCCGAGTTCGATGTTCTCGCGACCGGTAAAGCTCTCCTGGAAGCCCCCGCCGAGCTCGAGCAAGGCGCTCAGCCGCCCCGGGACCGCCACCTGGCCCTCGGTGGGCTCGGTGATGCCCGACAACAGGCGAAGCAGAGTGCTTTTTCCCGCGCCGTTGCTGCCGATCACGCCCACCGCCACGCCACGCCGCACCTCGAGGTCGAGGCCGCGCACCGCCCAGTGCTCGCGGTGGTGCGAGCGGCTGCCGAGGAACTCGAAAAAGCGGCTGCGATCGTTGGGGTAGATGTCGTAGCGCTTGCCGAGCCCCCGGGCGGCGAGGACGGGGGCACCCGTGGCCTGCGGGTCGTCGCTGAGCGGGCGAGGCGCGGCGGGCGTGGGGTTCAGGGCGGGCTCGTGGCTGCGCCGCATGGTAGCCTTTCTGCGCGCCGCGTGGCGCGACGCCCATGATTGCCCTTCTTGCCGCCTGCTACACATTTGACGACGCGCCGCTGGCCGAGGGGCCGCACTGCGCGCCCGACATGCTCGCCTACGTGGTGGAGGTGCTCGATGGCGACACGGTGCGCGTGTACGCCTACGGCAACGAGGAACAGCTCGGCGGCGACGACGGCGGGGGCGACACGGGCGAGCTGAATAGCAGCGGCAGCGACGCGCCCAGCGGCGACGATGCCTACGTGCTCGACGTGCGCATGCTCGGGGTCGACGCGCCCGAGATCGCGCACGACAGCACCGAGGTGGCCGATTGCTACGGCGACGAGGCGGCCAACTTCAGCAGCGACCTCCTGCTCGACCAGTGGGTGATCCTCAGCTTCGATCGAACCTGCACCGACGCCTACGGTCGCGCTCTCGCCTACGTCATCCTCGGCGACGTGTACGACGACGTCGACGAATGTGAAGACACCGAGGACGACGACGTGTGCGAGCCCGACTCGACCGATGCCGCGGTCCTCGTCAACGACATCCTGATCCGCTACGGATACGCGCGCGTGTACGAAGAGTTCGATGACATCCGGCTCGCCGAGCTTCTCTACAGCGCGCAGGAGGCCGCCCAGGCGAGCAACCAGGGCCTCTGGGCCGAATGCGAATGAACGAGGAGAGCAATGATCGGTAATCCCCAATGCCCGGCGGTGATCGCCGACCTCGAAGAGATCGCCGAGTGGAGGGCGCGTGCCGACGCGGAGTTCGCCGCCTCGGTGGCGGAGGTCGACAGCGAGGAGAACCTGGCGCGGCGACATATCGAGGAGGCGCAGCGGCAGCTGGCGGCCCTCGCCACGCTGCGCGCCGAGCTACGCGAGAAGCACGAGCAGGTTGCTCTCGAGTCGGAGCGGCGCGAGCGCGCGGCCATCCGGCAGGGGCTCGGCAACGACCAGCAGGTGATCGAGGCGCGCGCCTCGCTGCTCGCCGAGGCCATCGCCGCGCGCGAGGCCGAGTTGCAGGCGCACCTCCAGGACCCGGAGATCGCCTCGGCGGTGGAGGAGTACGAGAAGTTCGTGGAGATCGAGACGTCGCTCGCCGCCCTCCCGCAGAGCTACCGCCGCGCCATCCTCGACCACCACGAGAAGGTGCGCCGTCGCCTGGAACCGGTGATCGTCGCGAGCAACGCGGGCCCTCCCAGCCTCGGGCTCGACCCGGTGGGCGTGGGCGTGCTCTTCGCGGTCGACGCCCCCGCGGGCACGCCCGAGGCGCTGGTGGCGGTGCTGCCGGTCCCGTCGGCCGTGAGTCGCGACTGGTCGGAGCGCAAGGAAGACCTCTGCTCGCTGTTCGCGTACAGGGTGGTCGCGGCGGTGTCGCGACTGCTCGCGGCCATCGGGGCGGGCTCCGCGCCCATCCAGTACAGCGACCTTCACGGCTGTCTCGCCATCCAGGTTTGGCTTGGCGACTGCGCCGTGCAGGGCGACCTCAACGAGCGCGCGCTGGAGGAGATCGGCGCGGTGCGCGAGGAGGCAGAGGAGCTGACGATGGCGGGGATCGAGCTGTACGGGCTGTGGGTTCGCCCGACGATGCTCGCCGAGGAGGATGGCTCATGAGTGGCCTCGAACTGTTCCAGCGCATGACGATCGAGCAGGTGGCGCGCTGGCTGGAGCTCAGCCCCTTCGAGATCGTCCGCATCCTGGTGGCCGACGGCTCCCTGCCCAGCGACCTGCGCCTCGACAGCGCCAACGTGGAGCGCATCCGCGTGGCCGGCGGCCTCGAGACCTGGTGGGAGGGGCCGCCCACGCCCGCGCCGCAGGAGCACCCCGACAAGGCGCTGGTGCGCGCGCTCCTGAACCAGGTGGTCCAGCGCGGGCACGTGCGCCCCAGCTTCGTGCGGGCCGACAACCTCTTCCGGGGCCTCGAAAGCGAGCACCAGAAGGTGCTGCGTCGCGCCGTCAACGCGCTCATCAAGGAGGCGGTGTTGCACACGCAGATGTCGGCCACCGGACTGACCCTCGCCCTCGACGAGTCGCGGCTGGGCCAGGTTCGCCAGTTCGTGACCGATGGCACCGGGCCGCTCGAGCGCGCCTGGGACCGGGACTAGAGGCTCCCCCTTGGCCGAGCGGCCGCCCAACCGTCCCAAGAGCCTGTTCGCGCGCCCGCGGGCCTTGCTCGTCGACGGCCAGGTGCACCGCATCGAGGTGCGGCCCCCGCCGCCGATCCAGATGGGCGTGCCCGCGCGGTCGGCGCCCGCC
>VGRE01000282.1 GCA_016875435.1 Deltaproteobacteria bacterium
CCAGTCGCCGAGGCGGTAGGCGGAAAAGGCCGCGAGCCACCGGGCTTCCTTCCCGAGCGCGCCCCCGCTCTTGCCGATGGCCGTCCACCCGTCACGCGCATTGGGGTAGTCGCCGGCGAGTAACTGTGCGCGTGCCAGCTCTTCTCTCGCCGATCGGAAACGACTGCCGGGATGGGCCTTGGCGCCGTCCACCAGCTGCTGCGCCGCGCCCTTCCAGTCGCCGCCCTTGGCCAGCGCCCGGTACCGTTGCCAGGCGATCTCCGCGCCGGGGCGCGCGGCGTACTGCTCGGCCAGCGTGGCCGCGACGGCGAGGTACTGCTTGGTGCCCCACTTGAACTGGTCGTCGTGGCTGTCGATCCACTGCGCCACGGCCGGGTCGGTGGCGGCGCGCTGCGTAAGCTCCTGGAACATCGCCCAGGCCTCGCGCTCGTAGCCGCAGCGCTTGCGCTCGGCGGCGAGACGGCAGGCGGTGATGCCGTCGGTGGGGAGCGCGGTGTCGAAGCCCTCCCGCGCCAGCTCGTCTAGCCTCGCCCGCGCGCTGTCGCCGGTGGAGTGGTAGGCGTGGTCGAGCACCAGCGACTGCAGCATGGGGATGCCCTGCGCCGGGTCGGTGTTCGACACCGCCAGCGCGATGCCGAGGCGCAGGCTCTCCTCGCGCGGACTGTCGGGGTGCGCCGCGATGTATTGCTGGTAGGCGGCCACAGCGGGGCCGCGGTTCCCGGCCGCCACGTGGGCATCGCCCATGAGCACGAGGCACTCGTCGGCGTGCGGGCCCTCGGGCCAGTTCTTGCGGTAGGCGGCACACTCGCTCGCCGCCACGCTGTGCCGCCCGCGCTCGTGGTCGGCCAGCGCCTCGTACCAGGCCCCCCAGGGCGCGACCGGCGTGCCCGAGGCGCGCACCTTGGAGAACAGGGCGCTGGCGAGGTTGGGGTCGCCGTTGTCGAGGTAGGCGAGGCCGAGCGCCAGTTGCACGGCGGCGCGCAGGCGCCCGCTGGTGTTCTTCTTCGCGAGCCAGCTCTCGTAGTTCCAGATCGCGCGGGCGAGGTTGCCCTGGTTGCGGGCCTCGATGGCGGCCGCGAGCGGATCAGCGAGGGTGGGTGCCACGCGGCCGGGCGCGCTGGTGGGCGCCACGGGGAGCACTGTGCCCGGGCCCGCGAGCGCGAGCCCGAGAACGAGCAAACTACCCAGCAAGCTCCTTCTCCTTCACGCCGAGCTTCACGGTGCCGTCGTCGAGCAGCACCGAGTAGACCGCCTTGCTTCCCTCGAGCGCCACCGCCTGGACGTAGCCGCGGCCGGCCTTCTTGACCTCCACCGGGTTGCCCAGATGGTACTTCGCGCCCTCGGGCGGCTGCGGGGTGGCGATGGGTTCGCCGTGCTCCAGCCACTCGGCGTAGCCCCCCTGCAACATGCGCGCGAGGCCCCAACCCTGCTCGCGCAGCCAGGTGGCGAGGTGGTCGGACTCGGAACTGCCGGTCTGGTCGTAGACCGTCACCCGGATGTCCTTGCCGGGGAGCAGGTCGAGTCGCGACTTTACCTGCTCGCCGGGGAGCACAACCGCCCCGGGGAGCGTGCCGCCGGCGCACTCCTTGGGGTGCCGCGTGTCGATGATGAAGGGCGACACGTTGCTGATCACCTGCGAGGCGAGCCAGGTGCGGCCGATCTTCTCGAGGTGCTTGGGACCGGGCGTGTCGCCCGAGCCATCGACCACCTTGGGAATCACGCTCGGGTCGATCGTCGCCGGCGCGGCACGCTTCTTGAGCGCCTCGTTCTCGGGGATGTCTTCCGCCTCCCACTCCATGCCAAAGGCCTTGATCGCCACTTTCTTGACGGCTGCTTTCAAACGGTCGCGGATCAAAGCCAGGCCTCCTGGATGCGCTCGGTGTGTACGCGCAGGGCCTCGGCGGCTTCGTCGGGCAGCACGCTGAACTGGACGGCGATGCGATGGGTGGCGGGAATGCTCTCGTCGCGCTCGTCGATGGGGATCTTCCAGATGCGAACCACCTGCGCCGCCCCGCGCCAGGTGTGGGCCGCGCCGGGGACGGAGAGGGTGAAGGCGAGGGTGTCGCCGTCGGCGCAGGTGTTCAGGTCGTCGAAGGCGAGCCCGGTCACGCTGAAGTTCATGAAGGGGTCGGGCTCGAATACCTTGCCCTCGGCTTTGCCGCCCTGCAGCCAGTTATCGACGGCGCCGGGGTTGTTGCCCGCGATCACGAAGTACTTCAGCGTGATGCCGCCGTTCATCCGGGGGTACTCGCGCTTGTCCGAGGTGGGCACGCGGGTGACCTTCACCTGGAGGCGGGTGCCCTCGCGCTGTCTCACGTTGGCGATCACCCGCGACACGCCCGCCTCGGCGGAGAAGTCGACGATCACCGAGTGACCGGCAGGAAGATCGGTGCCCTCGGGTACTTCGAGGGTGAGCTCGGCGCCCTGTTGGGCCACGCAGCGACCCTTGACGAGCAAGGGGGGCGTGGCGGCCGCGTAGACCAGGGACACCGGCGTGGGAATTTTCAGGTTTGGGACCATGCGCGCGGGTGTAACGCGGTCGCGCCCTGCACTGTCCTTGCACGGTTCGTCCTCGGTCGCGGCACGCCCCGTCGGGCGTTCGTGCACCCGGCGGACCTAGCTTGCCGGTGTTCCTGGAGAACCCGTGAATCCTGTCCTCAGAGCCGTCGGCATCGTGTTCGTGTTCATCATCACCGCCGTGAGCTGGTTCGTGCTCGCCGGGGTCACCGACTCGCGGAACAGCAACGGGCGCTGGGAGATCCGGCAGGAGGTGGGGAGCCTATGGGGGAACGCCCAGGTGCAGCGGGCGCCGGAGTTCCAGCTCCGCTGGGAGGAGGAGGTGGTGGAGAAGCGCGACGTGACCGACGCCAACGGCACGGTGATCACCACTCGCTACGATCGTCGAGCGGAAACTCGCAGCCGGGCGCTCTCCCCGGCCTCCACCCGTGCCGACGTGAAGCTGCACCTCGACGAGCGCCGCCGCGGCCTCTTCTGGTTCCCGCTCTACGACGTGGACTTCGACGGTACCTGGACGGTGAGCAGCGACGACACCGTGCGCCGTGCGCTCGACCTCACGTTCCGCTTCCCCGACGAGAACGCGATGTACGACGACTTCCACCTCGTCGTGGACGGCGCCGAGGTGAGCGCCGTCCCGCGCGACGGCGCCGTGACGACCTCGGTGTGGATCGACCCGGGACAGGTGGTCACGCTGGCCGTGTCGTACCAGAGCCGCGGCGCCGACACCTGGCAGTACCAGCCGTCGCAGGGCGTCACCCAGGTGAAGGACTTCCAACTCGCCATGGTCACCGACTTCGACCGGATCGACTTTCCGGTTCCGGGGCTGTCGCCGACCGCGAAGCTCGACAACGGCGAGGGCTGGGATCTCCGCTGGGATTTCGCCTCGGTGGTGACCGGCTTCGGCGCGGGGATGATCATGCCCACGCGCATCCAGCCGGGCGAGTTGGCCACGGAGCTGGCGGTGTCGGCGCCCCTCTCGCTCGGGCTGTTCTTCCTCTGGGTCTACGTGCTCGGGCTGCTGCGCGACCGGCAGGTACACCCGATCAACTACCTGTTCATCGCTGCCGCCTTCTTCGCCTTCAATCTACTGTTAGCCTACAGCGCCGATCACTTGCCGATCGAGTGGGCCTTCGGGGTCAGCGCCGGGGTGAGCGTGCTGCTGGTGGTGAGCTACCTGCGCCTGGTGGTGGGCGTCCGCTTCGCCTTCGTGGAGGCCGGCCTCGCGCAGTTGCTCTACCAGGTGGGCTTCGCGACGGCGCACTTCTTCGATGGCTTCACCGGCCTGACCATCACCGTGCTCGGCATCGTCACCCTCTTCGCGCTGATGCAGCTGACCGGCCGTATCGACTGGTCGAAGGCCTTCGCCCGAAAGCCGGTGTCGGCTTGAGGTGGGGGAGGGGAGCGTTCACCAGGTCCACGAGAGGCCGCTCGGCCCGAGGCCGGCGTTGGTGACGGTGCAGACCGACGTCTTCGCGACGCAGCCCTCCCACCGGGGCGCGCCGCAGCGGAGGTCGAGCGACATCTCGGTGCCCCGGTCCCGGAGAGAAAGGAGGTCGTCCCGCTCGACGACGAAGGTGCGGCGCTCGCCCACGCGCACGTCTTCCAGCAGGCAACGTGCCGAGGTGGCGCCTATGCGGAAGGGAAACCACGCCGCCGTGGAGCACCAGGCCTGGTCGGGCGGCAGCTCGGGGCGAAGCGCCTCGGCCACGCGAGCCTCCGCGTCGGCACAGGCGACGGCCCGGGCCAGTTCGTCCCACTCGACGGTGGCAGAGCGCCAGGCCGCGTGCGACAGCGCCAGCACCAAGGCCCCCGCCGCCCAGCGCGCGCGGGCAGCGGCGACCACCGCCACGCAGGCCACGCCGCCCAGCACGGCCACGTCGGCGTGACGCGGCTGCGTCACCACAAGCATGCAGGGTACGAGGGCAAGCCCCAGGGCGACGAGCACGCGTGGAGCGCCCCGGCGCCGGGCGATCCACCCCATCGCGATGGGGACGATCACCAGCCAAGGGCCCAGCGCGGCCGCGAGCCGGCGGGCCTGGATGTCCAGGAAGGCGAGGGCGCGCGTGGCCGACTTGGCGCTCGGATCGCGGATCTGGGTGAGACGCTCGGGCGGCGGGGAGGAACGGCCCTCGGTGAGGGCGTGCGGGATGGTGCCTGCCTCGAGCAGGGCCTTGACGTCGGCAAGCGGCAACTGGAGCTTGGACACGTCACCGTCGGCCCGCGTGTCGAAGGTGCGCTCGATCGCCCGGTTCGCCGCGGTCGGCACGGCGACGCCGGCGATGAAGGCCGCCGCGAGGGCCACCCGGCGCCCTCCCGCCGCCGCGAGCAGGCCGGGGAGCAAGAGCGCGGCCGCCACGAGGCCGTTCTCCTTGGTGATCGAGGCCAGCCCAGCGACGAGGCCGGCGCCGGCCGCGAGGAGGGGAGAGGGGCGGTCGGCGGCGTGCACCGCCAGGGCGGCGGCGCAGGCGATCAAGAGCGCCACGAGGGACGTCGGCTCCACCCGCATCGACGTGAAGAACATGGCTGGCAGGGCAAGGGACAGCCAGCCGGCGAGCGCGCCGACGCGTGGCCCCGCCGCCGCCGCGGTC
>VGRE01000283.1 GCA_016875435.1 Deltaproteobacteria bacterium
CCGCGCCTTTGCGGCGCGGCTCCGGGGGCGGGCTCCGGCGGCCTCGCGCGCTTGCCGCGCGCGTCGCTGCGAGCCTCGCGACCGGCCGCCTGCGCGGGGGCGACGCTGGCATTCTGGCGGGAGTGTCTGACTCATGTTCACCCGTCCCCTCTGCGATCTCCACATCCACGTCGGGGCCAGCGTCGCCCCCCACATCATGTGGGCCATCGCGCACTCGCAGGGCTTCAAGCTCCCCACCAAGGACTACTTCGAGTTCGTGGAACTGATCACGGTCAACCCCAAGAAGGTGAAGTCGCTCGACGACTACCTGAAGATCATGCACGAGTGGACGGAGCGCATCCAGTCCTCGCCCTCGGCGATCGAGCGCAGCGTGTACGAGATCATCGGCAAGGAGTACCGCAGCAGCCTCGTGGGGCGGATCGAGCTGCGTTTCAACCCGATGAAGCGCAACCTCGAGGGCGAGCGCGACCTCGACCACATCATCCACGCCGCCATCCGCGGCATGGATCGCGCCTGCCTCGAATATGGCGTGGAGGCCGGCCTCATCTTCTGCCTCGCCCGCGAGTTCGACCCACACCTCAACGAGATCTTGCTCGAGAAGGCCATCCGCTACCGCGAGCGGGGCGTGATCGGCATCGACGTGGCCGGTCCCGAGTCGCACACCATCGAACTCGACGACTCGGTGGCCCGCTACGAGAAGGTTTTCCAGCGCGCGCGCGAGGCGGGGCTCGGCACCACCATCCACACCGGGGAAACGACTGCGAGCGGCGCCGATGGCGTGATCGCGGTGATCGATCGGCTCAAGCCCCATCGCATCGGCCACGGCATCCGCGCCGCGTACTCCGAGGAGGCCCTGAAGCGCCTCGCCGACACTGGCACCTTGCTGGAGATCTGTCCCACCTCGAACCTGCACACCCGCGCGGTGCGGCACCTCGAGGAGTTCCGGTACATCCTGAGCGCGCTCCAGGACCGGAAGATCCCGTTCAGCATCAACACCGATGGCACCTACCTCTGCCGTACCAACCTCCGGCGCGAGTACGAGCTGCTGATCGACGCTGAGATCCTCACCGGAGCCGACGCCGACGCGTGCAACGAGGCAGCGTACAACGCGAGCTTCATGGCCCGGGCGTGATCGACGCGCGGCTCGGCGAGGCCGCCCGGGCCGAGGCAGCCGCCACCGAGGCTGGGGCGCGGATCTTCGGGCTCGCCGAGGCGGCGGGCGTGGGCCTGTCGCATTTCGAGTACCACGTGGCGCTGCCCGACCCCTGGGCGCCAGAAGCACGTCCCGACCTCGGCGAGGTGGGCGGCTGGAGCAACGGCGTCCTGGTGGAGACGAAGTTCCGGCACTTCCGTCTCGACCGGCCCCTGGGCAGCTTCCACCCCGGTCAACGCGGGAAATGGACCGCCCACGAGCTGTGCCACCAGCTGGTGGGCTTCGCGTGGTGGCCGGGCATGTCGCGACTGCACGTGGCCACCATGGCGCGGCTCGCCGAGGCGCTCCCAGTGGCGCTCTGGTACTTTTTCGACGACGCTGGCCGGGCCCGCTGTCCCGAGCACGCCGGTGTCGACGCCTTCTCCGAGCCCTTCTGCCGCGCCTGCGAGCGGCTCGCCGGCGCGGGCCCCGCCGACGATCCCCACGGGGCCGCCCGCATCGACGCGGGCCGGGCTTTCCTGTGTCGGGAGATCGATGGGGCGCTGCGCGGGCTGGCCGAGGGTCGCGTGATTCACACGCCGTGGAACAGCATCGACCTCGCTTCCGACGGGCTCGCCTGGTCGAGCGCCCACGGTGCCCGCCTCCAGGGCGCAGCCTTCGCCGAGTGGATGGAGGCCTTCCGCGGCTGGGGCAGCGGCTGGCGCCGCTCCATCGACGAGCTGGTGGCCGGCATCGACGCGCTCGCGGGCCACCTCGCGGGTGGTGCCCCGCCCGTGGTGCCGCTCTGCGCCCCGGCGGAGCGAGCTGCCGCCGACTTGGCCTGGCGCTTTCTCGTGATCCGCCGCGCGCTGGCCACGCGCAACAGGAAGGGGAGAGACTTCCTCGACCGGGTCCTGCTCCGCCTGAAGGACGGCGAGCCGGCGGCAAACGTCGCGGCGGCCTACGCGGAGGCGCCCCGGGGACTCCCCAGCCAGGAGGTGGCCTGCGCCGTGGGCTACGCGCTCGGGCCCGGGTCCACCCTCGGGCTCGGCTTCGAGCAGGTGGCCCAGGGCATCGAGAGCGCGCTTCCCGCGACCGTGGCCAGCCTGCGCCGGCGAGGCCAGCTCGCAGAAGCGCAAGCACGCTTCTTCGCGGCCGACCGTGCCGTGCGACGGCCGCTCGCCCGGCGTTTTGCCGAGAGCCTCCCCGGGGGCGTGGTCGAGGCGGAGCTGGCGAGCCTCGAGGCCGCCCTGGCCGACCCGGGCCCGGCCCCGCTCGCGACGCTTGCACTCGCGCCCGACGTCCACGATGCCACCCCACTCCGGCTAGGTGCTGGCGTGGAGATCGTGGAGACCGAGCATGATGTGGTACCGATGTTGCAGGGCTTCGACGCCGTGCCCGGGCCGGCCGCGGCGCTGGTGGTGCGCGGGGCCGATGGACTGCCGCGCCTCGTCCCGCTCTCGGCGTGGGCGGCGCGCCACTGCGAGCGCATGTGGGCCGGTCAGGTGGCGCCGGTCCCCCCCGACGACGGCGGCGAGCGCCGCGTGCTGGTGGAGCTCGGGGCCTGGGTCGCGGCGAGGTCGACGTGAGCAGGCCGGCGCGCGCCTTCCGCGTGCGTCGCCCGGGGCTGGTGGAGCCCTGGGGCGAGCCAGCCGAGGCGCTCTGCGTGCTGGGTCGGCCGATCCGCGAGCGACAGGATCTGGCTCTGGCGGCTGTGGGACTGCGCGTCGAGGCCGACGTCGACGAGCCGGGTCGCGACAACGATGCGCTCTACCTCGACGCCGACATCGACGTCGCTCCCGGCGCGATCGCCGCCTGGCTGAAGGTGGCGGCGACGGGTGCGCAGCTCGCCACCGTCGAGCGCCCGGCGAGGGTCGGCGAGATCGAGGTGGAGGAACAAGTCTTCTTTCGCGATGGCGAGGGGGTGGCCGCTGGGACGCCGGGTGCCCAGCCGGCGCGGCTCGTGGGCCTGCGCTGGGGGGAGGCGACGCGGCCGGTGATGGTGCCCCCGCTGGGCCTCACTGGACGCGGGCCGCTCCCCGGGCCCTTCGGGCAAGGCCAGGTGGTGGACTGGGCCATCGACCTGCGCACGGCGGTGACGGTGCGGCACTGGGTCCACTTGCTCCGCGCACACCTCGCGGCGCTGGGGGTGGAGATCTGGACGGGCCTGACGCTGCGTCCGCACGCGCTGTTGTGGACCTGGCTGCGCTACCCGCTGCGCCGCCACCTGTCGGTGGTGGGCCGGGGTTGCAAGATCCACCCCAGCGCCTCGCTCGAGGGCTGCATCGTGGAGGACGGCGCCAGCATCGGCGCGTTCAGTCACCTGCAGGCCTGTCACGTGGGGAAAGGGGCGATCGTCGAAGACCATGTCACCGCGCGGCTCTCCAGCGTGGGGGCCGGCGCGCACCTCTCGAACTACTCCATGTTCAACATGTCGGTGCTCGGCGAACGCTCGAGCTGCGGTCACATCGGCGCCCAGGCCAGCGTGATCGGTCGCGACACCTTCGTCTCGACCTTCGCCACGCTCCAGGACCTCAACCTGCGCGGCAACGTGAAGGTCTGGATGGACGGCGGCCTGCGCGACGTGGGCATCCCCTTCCTCGGCTGCGCCGTGGGCCACGGCGTGAAGATCGGCGCGGGCGTGAGCCTCGCGCCGGGGCGCGCCGTCCCGAGCGGCGTCAGCTTGGTGGCCGAGGGAGCGGTGTCGCGACTCCCGCGCGACCTTGCGCCGGGTAGTTACCGCGTCGTCAACGGGCAGATCCTCCCGGGATGACGGTTCTCCTCTGGCTGTGGGCCCTCGGCGGCCTCGCCGGGCGCTTGCTGGCGGTGGCCAAGCTGCGGGTGTTGTTCTCGCCAAGGTGGCGTCTGGATCCGGCACCCGCAGGGGAGGGCGCGGGGCGCACGCGCCTCTCGGTGTGCGTGCCAGCGCGCGACGAGGCGGCCGTGATCGACCGGCTCCTGGCCTCGCTCGATGCCCAGGACCTCGATGGCATCGAGGTGATCGTCGTGGACGATCGCTCCACCGATGGCACGGGCGACATCGCGCGGCGGCACCGATGCCGGGTCATCGAGGGGACGGAGCCGCCCGAGAGTTGGCTCGGTAAGAACTGGGCGCTGCAGCAGGCGGTCGACGCGGCCACGGGCGAGGTGTTGCTCTTCGTCGATGCCGACACTTGGCACGCCCCCGGGGCCTGCCGGTCGGTGCTCGCGACGATGGAGCGGCTGGATGTCGATGTGCTGGTGGTGCTGGGCGGCCAGCGCGTCGAGGGCTGGGCGGAGCGCCTCGTGCAACCCTTCTTCTGGTCGCTCCTCTTGTCCCTGTTCGACCCCTCTCGCGCCAAGGACCCTCGCTACCCCGACGACGCCATGGGTAACGGGCAGTTCGCCGCCTTTCGTCGTGAGGCGTACTTGCGAGCGGGTGGACACGAGGCGGTGCGCGACCGCATCGTAGAGGACGTGGCGCTGGTGCGCGAGGTGAAGCGCCGGGGAGGTCGGTACGCGGTGCGAGTGGGGCCGGCAATCACCGCCACCCACATGTACCGGGGCCTGGACCAGCTCTGGCGCGGCTTCAAGAAGAACGCGGCCGTGGTCGATCCCGACCGCAAGGGGCTCTCGGTGGCGCTCACGGCGGCTGCCCTGGTGCTCGTGTTCCAGGCCGAGCTGTGGCCGTGGACGGTGCTGCTGTTCGACCTGGCCGTCCTCGCCGTCGGTGAGCTGCCCCACCTCGCCGGTTTCAACGCCGACGACGAGGTCGCGATCTCGGCGGGCGCCTGGCTCTCGCCGGGTGGCTGGGCGGCTGTCAAACTGATGGCGGCAGGGCAACTCGCCGCGATCTTCGCGGGACGATTCCTCGTGTACCACCACCTCTGCGATGCCCGTTCCTACGTGGTGCTGTCGCGACATCCGCTAGTGTACTTGCTCCAGCCGCTCGGCGCCGTCGTGGGCATGGCGGCGATGG
>VGRE01000284.1 GCA_016875435.1 Deltaproteobacteria bacterium
CGGCCGGACAGTCCCTCGCGCGAGAGGTGGACGATGTACGCGGCGAGATCCACGTGCTCCACGCCCGCCGGCGCGGGGCGGCCGTTGTCCGCCATCCATTCCGCCAGCCGCGCGAGGTCGGCGCGGTAGGCGAGCAGGGTGTTTTCCGACACCGCGCGCTCTACCTTCAACCACGCGAAGTAGCCGTCCAGCGCGGCGGCCCATGACTCCGTCACTCGCTCGCCATCCGGCGGAGGCGGTACAACTCGTCGAGGGCCGACCGGGGGGTCAGCGTGTCGGGGTCGATCTCCAGGAGCGCGGCGCGGACCGCGTCGACCAGCGGCGCCGGCGGGGGCGCGTGGGCAGGCTCCGGCGCAGGCGCCGCCTGCCCGAAGCCGAATAGGCTGAGCTGGCTGGCCTCGGCGCGCGGGCGCTTCTTCTCCAGTTGTTTCAGGAGGCTCGTCGCGCGCTCCACCACGCTGCGCGGGAGCCCGGCAAGTCGGCCGCACTGGATGCCGTAGGAGCCGGGTGCCGGGCCGTCGCGCACGGTGCGCAGGAAGACGACCTTGTCGCCTTGTTCCGACACCGCCACGTGCGACGCCTTCGCGCTGGCGCAGGACTCGGTCAGCGCCGCCAGCTCGTGGTAGTGGGTCGCGAAGAGCGTGCGGCACCGGACGCGGTCGTGCAAGTCCTCCGCCACGGCCCAGGCGATCGCGAGGCCGTCGTAGGTGGAGGTGCCACGGCCGATCTCGTCGAGCAACACCAGCGAGCGCTCGGTGGCCCCGGCGAGGATGTTCGCCGTTTCCCCCATCTCCACCATGAAGGTGCTCTGTCCCCGGGCGAGGTCGTCGCTGGCGCCCACCCGGACGAAAAGCCGGTCGACCAGCCCGATGCGAGCGCGGGAGGCCGGGACGAAACAGCCGACCTGCGCCATCAACACGCTGAGCGCCGCCTGCCGCATCAACGTGGACTTTCCCGCCATGTTGGGACCGAAGAGCAACAGCAGGCGCGAGCGCCCGTCGATGCGAAGGTCGTTGGGGACGAAACGTTCCTCGCGGCGGGCCACCTCGATCACCGGGTGACGGCTGGCCACCAGTTCCACGTTGCCCGTGTCGTCGATGGCGGGCCGCGTCCACCGGTGATTCTCGGCCAGTTCGGCGAAGTTGGCGAAGACGTCGATCTCCGCCACGCCCCGGGCGATGGCCATCAGTCGCGGCACCGCCTCGCCCACGCGCCCGCGCAGCGCGCGGAAGAACTCGCCCTCGAGCTTGATCCGCTTCTCGTCGGCGCCCGACACCGCCTCCTCGTACTCTTTGAGCTCGGCGGTGATGTAGCGCTCGCCATTCGCGATTGTCTGTTTTCGGTGCCATGCCTGCGGCACCTTGTGCAGGTGGGCCTTGGTAATCTCGATGTAGTAACCAAACACGTCGTTGTGACGGACCTTCAGCGAGCCGATGTCGGCCTCCGCGCGGAGGCGCTCCTCCATGGCGGCGATCTGTCCCTTCGCGTTGGTGGCGAGGCCCCGCAGCCGATCGAGCGGCGCGTCGGCACCGTCGCGGATGAAACCGCCGTCGTCGAGCCCGGCCGGAGGCTCGTCGACCAGCCAGCGGCCGATGTCGTCGGCCACGTCGTCGGCGAGGTCGGCGGGCAGGCGTGCCAGTGGACCGGACAGGTAGGCGGCGAGTTCGCGCACCGCCACGAGGCTGTGGCCCAGGGCCACGAGGTCCCGGGGGCCGCCGAGCCCCTGGGCCACCTTGGCCGCGATGCGCTCGATGTCGGCCACCCGGGCGAGTTGCCCGCGCGCGTGGGCACGGAGGGAGGGCTCGAAGGCCGACACCGCGTCGAGGCGGGCGTCGATCGCCAACCCATCCACCAGCGGCGCGCCCAGCCAGTCGCGGAGCAGGCGACCGCCCATGGCGGTGGCACAGCGGTCGAGCAGGCCGAGCAGGGTGCCCTTCCGCCCCGTGCCGCGCAACGGGCGGAAGATCTCCAGGTTGCGGGCCGTGGCCTCGTCGATCCCCATCGCGCCGCCCACGCGGTAGGTGCGCAGCGCCGTGACGTTGCGCAGGTCGGCCTTGAGCCGCTCGGCGGCGTAGCGGAGCGCGGCGCAGGCGGCACCGAGGCCATAGGCCAGGCTGTCCGTCGCCACGCCGAAGCGCGAGCCCAGCTCGGCCCGGTCGACCCGGAAGTCGTCCAACACGGTGGTGCACACGTCGCCGAGGAGCGCGCGAATCTCGGGGGTATCGGCGCCCGGCTGGATGAGCGCCTCGCGAGGGCCGTGTCGCGACAGCTCTGCGGCAAGCGCGCCGGCGTCGCTCACGTCAGCGCAGCGCAGGTCGCCCGTGCTCGCGTCGAGGAAGGCGAGTCCCCAGGCACCGCGGGTGCCGCCGATCGCCACCAGCCAGGCGGGATCGTGGCTGTCGACCGCGTCGGCGGTGAGGCCGGGGCTCAGCACGCGCGCGATCTCGCGCTTGACGATGCCCTTGGCGAAGCGTGGATCCTCGACTTGCTCGGCGATGGCGACCTTCTTGCCCATGTCGAGCAAGCGGCGAAGGTAGCCGTCGGCCGAGTGCCAGGGCACGCCGCACATCGGCAGCGGGTCGGGGGTGTCGCGGTCGCGGGTGGTGAGCGTGAGCTCGAGCGCGGCAGCGGTCCAGACGGCGTCGTCGCCGAACAGCTCGTAGAAGTCGCCCATCCGGTAGAAGAGGAGCGCGTCGGGCACCTGCGACTTCAGGTCGCGGTACTGGCGCAGCATCGGCGTCTCGGCGGCCATCGCGCGGGACTATCCGGACGCGGCCGGGCGGCGGAGGCGGCAGGCCCAGAACACGTCGGCGCCCTCGGCGTTGCCGAAGTTCTCGAAGCGCGCCTCCTCGGGCCAGCCGAGCGAGGCCGCCACCTCCGGACCCTCCTCCGGCTCGGGCGAGCACACCGCGTACACCAGCGCGCCCCCCGGGCGCACGCAAGCCGCAGCCTTCGCGAGGATCGCCCGCTGGCGCTCGGCCGCGCGCTCGATGTCGGCCTCGTCGCGACGCCAGCGGATCTCCGGGTGACGGCGAACGAGCCCGAGCGCGGTACATGGGGCGTCGACGAGCACGGCGTCGAACTGGCCGTCCCGGGCCTGGGACCAGTCGTGTCGCGACGCGGCCAACGGCAGGGACAGGCGCGCCGCGCCCTCGCGGAGGCGCTCCAGGCGCGACTCCGAGCTGTCCGTCGCGGTGACGGCATGCCCGCGTGCCGCGAGGCGGAAGCTCTTTCCCCCGGGCGCGGCGCAGGTGTCGAGCACCGACTGGGCGTCGCGGGGGACGAGATCGGCCACCGATACCGCCGCCGGGTCCATTACCCACCAGCGGCCCTCGGCGAAGCCGGGCAACTCGTCGATGCGCCCGGCGCGCGACGGCAGGAGGAACACACCCTCGGCGGCGGGCACCAGCACGAGTCCCCGGTGCTGGAAGGCGGCGGCAACGCCAGCCCCGTCGTCCCGGGCGACGATGTGGATGGGGGCGGGATCGTTGCAGGCGCGCAGGTAGCTGTCGATGCCGGGCTGTCGCGACCGCCATCGCTGGAGCAACCACTCGGGAAAACCGAGGGCGGCGTCGCCTTCGGTTGGCACGCGTACCCGCCGGAGCACGGCGTTGACTAGCCCCGAGGCATGGCCCACGCGCACGGCGCGGCTCGCTTCCACGGCCTCGTGGACCACCGCGTGCGGCGGCGCCCGGGTGTGGGCCAGCTCGTAGGCCCCCACGCGGAGCACCGCCAGCACCGGCGCGTCGAGGGTCCACGGGGCACGCCGGGCGGCCTGTGAGATGCCCGCGTCGAGCGCGGAGCGGGTGCGCAGCACGCCGAGCACGAGATTCCAGGTCATGGCCCGGTCGGCGCCGTCGCCGGGTGCCAGCTCGGCCAGGGCCTCCTCGGCCCGCGCGCCCTCGTCGATGGCCAGGAGCGCTCTCGCGGCGGCGGCGCGAGGGCTCGGCTTACCGCGGGTCTTCGAGCTCGGCATCGATGATCCGCGCGAAGAACTCCGGCGGCATCGCGCCCTTGATCTTGTAGCCATTGACGAGGAAGGTGGGGGTGGAGCTGATCTTCCACTTCTCGGCGACGCGCACGTCGTCGGCCACCATCTGGTCGACCTCGGTGGATTTCCGGTCGGCTTCCCACTTGCCCACGTTGAGCCCGATGTCCCTGGCGATCTGCACCAGCTTGGCCTCGTCGATCCCCTCGCTCGCGAAGAGGGCGTCATGGTACTCCCAGAACTTGCCCTGCTTGTCGGCGGCGAGGGCGGCGAGGGCGGCGGGACGGGCCATCTGGTGCATCGCGAGCGGCTGGTTCATGAACACCCAGCGCACCTTGTTGCCGTACTTGGCCGACACTTCCTTGATGTTGGGCTGCGCCTTCTTGCAGTACGGGCACTGGAAGTCGCTGTACTCCACGATGGTGACCGGCGCGTCGGCCGGGCCCTTCGAGGGGCGCCCGGAGGTGTCGACGTTGAGCCAGGGCTGGCTGAACTCCACGGCGGCGCGGATCTCGTCGGGCGACTTCCCGGCCTTGGCGAGGCGGACGGCGCGCTCGCCAAGGTTCTGCATGTCGCTGCACATCGTCTTGTCGAGGAGCTTCGGCGCGCGCTCGAGGCACTTGCCGATGCTGTACTGCTGGTCGAAGCAGGGCATGCAGGCGCCCACGACGTTGTTCAGGATGTAGGTGGCCTTCGACTGGGCCTCGCCCGACAGGCCCCCGAGGCTCGGCACGAGCACCGAGAGCTCCTCGGCGGTCATGGTCGTGGGCTCGAACTCGGGCTTCTCCTTCTTGTCGCCCGCCTTCTCGCCGCCCTCGGGCCTCGGCGCTGGGCGCGACGACAAGTCAGCGATCTGCTTGTCTTTCTCCGCGATCTGCACCTGGGCCTCGAGGTGCGCGCGCGAGTAGCCAACGGTGTAGCCGGCGTAGCCGCCGATCCCGCCGAGCACGAGGGCAAAACCGAGGAGGCCGAAGAGGGTGGCGTTGGAGGACATGGGCGCGCCTGCTAACCTGTGCCCGTGCTCTTCCCGTTGGCCTGCACC
>VGRE01000285.1 GCA_016875435.1 Deltaproteobacteria bacterium
AGGAAGGGGGTCGCAAGCACGCCGGGGCCGCCGATGCCGACCGCGTGTTCCACCTCGCGGCGCTGCTCGGCGTGCAGTTCCCCTCCGGCCTGGTGGCCGACATGGCCGGCTACGAGCGCGACAGCGTCGACGACCTGCTCGACGCGGCGAAGGGCCTCGTCAAGGAAGACCAGTTCCACCAGGGCTTCGGCACCTGGCTCTACCAGTTCCACAAGCCGCTCTTCCGCGAGGCGGTCATCGCCGCCCACCAGTCCGATGAAGACAAGGAAATCGGCCGGCGCGTGGGCCTCTTCATGGAGCGGGTGCTTGCGCCGCGCGGCCATGCCTTCGCGGTGAAGACGGCGCGCGTGTACGCCGAGCACGGCGCGGGGCAGCGGGCGAACCTCCTGCGCAGCATGGCGCTCGGCCAGGACGAGATCCAGGCCTGGGGCATGTCGCTCGACGCCACCAAGCACTTCGGCGCCGTGGCCTGGCCCGACCCGCTTCGCCGCACGGTGTACCTCAACCTGATCGAGCGGATGGTCAACCAGGGCAATGTCGAGGAGACCGAGAAGGTGATCGGCGAGGCGCTGGCCTGGGCCACCGAGAAGGAAGACCGCGCGCTCCAGGGCTGGTTGCTCTTCGCGGGCAGCCGCCTCGACTTCCGCCGCTCCGACCTGTACCGCAGCCGGGACCGGGCGCGCGACGCGGCGAAGCTCTACGCCGCCGCGGATGACAAGCTCAAGATCGCCGAGATCGAGAACCACCTCGCCAGCATCGAGCTGCAAGACGGCAACCCAAATGCCGCGCTCGACCACATCCGCAAGGCGCTGGAAGCGGCCAACGTGCCGCCAGTACAGGCCAACGCCGAGTACGTCCGCGGCCTCATCGCGCGCCGGGCCAACCGCCACGAGGAAGCCTCGGAGCACTTCAAGAAGGCCAACGAGCTCGCCGGGCAGCTCAACATGGCACCCCTGGCGCTCGAAGCCGGCTTCCACTTCGGCGAGGCGCTCCTGCTCAGCAAGCAGGCCGGCAAGGCGGCCGACGTGCTCGCCCGGGTGGCCCAGATCGCCAACCAGCTCAAGAACCCGGTGCGCGAGCGCAGTGCCGCCGCCCTGCTCGCGCAGGCCCACGGCCAGCTCAAGAACTACGAGGCCGCGCTGCAGATGGCGAACCGCACGCTGCAGCTCACCCAGTCGCTGAAGTTCGACCGCTTCCTCCCGATCGACATCTACAACGTTGGCTTCTACAACCTGGCCCTCGGCCGGGCCACCGAGGCGGCTTCGCTGTTCGGCAAGGCAAAGGAGCGAGCGGGAGCCATGGATGCCCGCTTCCTGAAAGACCTGAGCTTCAACAGCGGCGTGGCCTACGCGCGCATCGGCGAGCGCAGCAGCGCCGAGACCGCCTTCGGCGAGGCGCTCAACCACAGCCGCGCCGCCAAGGACTGGCGACGCTTCGTGGAGGCGAGCGAGCACCTCGCGGGGGTGGTCGCCCCGCGCGACAAGAGCGCCGCCGCTCGCCTGCTCCAGGACGCGCTGGTCGTGGCCGACGCGAACAACCTCAAGGAAGAGCGCAAGGGCCTGCGCAAGAAGCTCGACGAGCTGAGCGCCTAGCGCCCAGGAAAGGCCCGCGTTACACGCGGGCCTTTCCGAAGGTTGGCAATGGCGAGCAAGAAGACTGACACCGGAACCGAGCCGAAGAAAGCCGCGAAGAAGGCGGCGTTGCCCCGTGCGAAGAAGGCGAAGCGGGCCGAGGCGGCCGCCTTCGAGGCGCGCCCCGAGGTGGTGCTGCCGGCCGACCCGACACCACGCTCCCGGGCCTCGCACGACGAGGTGGCCCGGCGAGCCTACGAGATCTGGCTCACGCGCGGCGGGAGCGCGTTCGAGAACTGGGTCGAGGCCGAGCGCCAGCTCGACGGCGACTAGGCCGCCGGGCTTGGGCCGGGGATAGGCCGGGAGGATGCGGTTTCACGAGCAGGTCCACGCGGTCTACTTCGACGACCTCGATGCCTTCCAGATCCTCCACAACGCCCGCTACCTCCTGATGTTCGAGCGCACCATCGGCTCCTTCTGGCACCGCCAGGGCTGGGGTGGCGTGCTCGACGCCCAGCGCAACCCCGACCAGTTCCACGTGGTGCGCGCCAACACCATCGAGTACCTGCGGGCCTTCCACGGGACGGGCGAACTCCGCTGCCGCGTGTGGGTGGAGAAGCTGGGCTCGACCTCGCTCAGCTTCGGGGTGAACATCCTGCCCATGGACGAGGACGTGCCCCATGCCCGGGGCACCCGCACGGTTGTGCGTGTTGAACCGGTCACGTTCCGTCCCCTGCCGTGGACACGGAGCTTCCGGGAGCAGCTCGGCCCCTGGTTGAGACGCGAATGAGCCTCCTGGAGGGCCTCGCCACGGTCGTCCTGTCCATCATCGCGTGGGAGATCCTGCGTTTCGCCATGTGGCGGGCGCTGCGTGAACGCTGGCATCGCGGCGTGGGCGAGTGGATGCGTCGGCAGGGGCTGCACCTCGAGCAGTTCCGCTTCGTCGACCGCGTGTGGGTGCGGCAGGCGCTGCTGCAAGACCCGGTGCTCAACCGCGCCATCGCCGAGCGGGCCGCGGAACTGAAGGTCAATCCCGCCGAGGTGCGCGCGAAGATGGAGGTGTGGCTCGACGAGATCGTGCCCTACTTCAACCTCCTCTCTTACTACAAGCTCGGCAAGGGCATCGCGAACTGGGCCACCAACCTCGCCTACGAGCTGGTGTTCGACAAGGAGGGCCTCAGGGCGGCACGGCGGGCGATCCCCGCGGGCGCGGTGACGGTGTACGTGGCCAACCACCGGAGCAACGCCGACTACGTGGTGCTCTCGGTGGGCGCGATGGAGCAGGTGGCGCTGTCCTACGCGGTGGGGGAGTGGGCGCGCGTGTGGCCGCTCGACAGCCTGTTTCGCAGCTTCGGCAGCTACCTGATTCGCCGGGGCGAGAAGGACCCCCTCTACCACCAGGTGCTGCAGCGGTACCTGCAGCTGGTGGCCAGCCGCGGTCTCACCACCGCCTTCTTCCCCGAGGGCGCGCTCAGTCGCGACGGTGCGCTGCGCGCGCCCAAGCTCGGGCTGCTCGACTACCTGCTGGGCATCCTCCGTGACGACCCAGACCGCGAGATCTGGTTCATCCCGGTGGGGCTCAACTTCGACCGCGTGCTGGAAGACCGCAACCTCACCGCCGAGGCCGCCGACGCGCCACCGCCGCGCCCGCTCGACAAGCTGCGCTCGCTCGTGCGCATCGCGCGGGCAGCGCCGCGGGTCTTGCTCGCCGTGTTCGGGCCGGCGTGGCTGCGGGCGCACCGGAAGTATGGCTACGCGGCGGTGAGCTTCGGCAAGGCGGTGTCGGCCAGGTCGCTCGACCCTGGCATCCTCGACACCGTCCGTCTCGACCGGAAGGCGCGCCTGGCCGCGCTCGCGCCCCTGGCCGACGCCCTGATGGACCGGGTGGCGGCCGTGGTGCCTGCCACCCCGGTGACCCTGCTCGCGCGCGTCGTGGACGCGGCCGAGATCGAGCGAGTGGAGCTCATCCGGCGCGTGCGCGAGGAAATCGCATCGCGGCGCGAGTCCGGCGCGCCGCTGGCGCAGGGTAGCGCCTTCGAGCTGGTGCGGGCGGCGGCGAGGTCGGCCCGCGACGACGACGAGGCCACCGACCGGCTCGGTCGCGACGTGCACGCGTCGGAAGAGGCCGAGCGCACCGTCGACCTCGCGCTGGCGTTGCTCACGCGTCGAGGACTCGCCCACCGGCGAGGCAGCGTCGTGTCCTTCGACACCGCCGACCTCCACATCCTGCGCTACTACGCCCGCTCGCTCGACGCGCCGGGCCACCGGGCCGCCCGACCCTCAGCGTGACGGGCGATCGAGCAAGCCGGCGGCGACGATCGCGTCGGCGACAGCCTGCGCCGCGAGCTCGGACCCGGGGGCGGCGAAGTGGGTCGCGTCGCCCCAGTAGGCGTCGTCAGTCGGCACGGCGGCACGCACGTCGGCCAGGGGAAGGCCGCGCTCGGCGGCGAGCTCGCGCACCATCTGGTTGTAGGCGGCGAACATGGCGATGACCGCCTCCGGCGGCATCCGGTAGAGGCGCACGCCCTCGGCCACGACTCGCAGCGCCTCGTCGCCCGTTGCGTCGTCGGCGGCTCGGTGGGCCAGGGTGGCCAGCACCACCGCCATGCCCTGGGCCTCGGCGGCGTCGACAAGCTCCACCAGTCGCTCGCGCACGATCTCAAGCCCACGGGGGTCGAGTCGGCGCCTCGCCCAGGCGGGATCCGGCGGCGCGGGCGGCAGCACGCGGGCGAGGACCCGGACCAGGGCGAGCGACACCTCGGGGGGGGGCGGCTCCAGGGGCATGCCCTGTCGCGAGGCGGCGCGGAGATCGTTGGGGCCGTGATGCACCACGACGATGTCGGGCCGCAGCGTGTGGTCGTGGGCGAGCAGGTCGACCCGAGAGCTGGCCAGCACCATGCCGGGGACGCCGGCGTTGACGACGTCGATCGCGCGACCGGGCGCAGTCGCCGAGAGCAGGCGTTCCACGCGGGCCGGCCAGGCGCTCGCGTCGTCACGAGAAAAGATGTCGAAGGTGGTGGAACCGCCGAGGCACCACACGCGCAGGCCGCCCGCGGGCTTAGGCGCGGCGATCTCCTCGCCGCGGAAGCCGAGGCTGTTGACCCGCACCGCGTAGAGCCAGGCCGGGAGCGTGGCCCCGGGGACGAGCCGCGGGTTGCCGTCGGGCCCCTGCTGGTAGAGCCCCTCCGGGCCGTCCTGGGTCCAGCGCGCGCCATAGGCCAGGCGCTCGCCCACGCGAGAAGCAGCCTCGATCCCAGCGAGGAGAAGCGCCGCGAGCAGCACGGCGAAGACGACACGGATCGCGAGGCGGCGCAAGGCCACGCAGCATAGCCAGCGCCACGGCGATCAGGGACTGGCGGTCAGCGAAGGCCGCGACACGAATGCACTTTCTTTCCCGACGCGCGTCGCTCGGATGACTCGCGACCGGCCCGCTGCGCGGGGTCCGCAGCCCGAACT
>VGRE01000286.1 GCA_016875435.1 Deltaproteobacteria bacterium
CGAAATAGTCCGCGTGCGCGCCGTAGGCGAGACCGTAGCTAAGACCGGCGACGGCCAGCGACGCGCCCGCCGTGATCGCCAGCGGCAGGTTCGGCCCCTTCTTCACCGGCGAAGCGGCAGCAACCATGGCGGGTTGCGGCGCCGGCTCGGTTCGCCAAGAGTACGAACTCCCCTGCACCGAGCCATCGTCAAGGACGACCTGGATCAGCACCGGGCGGTCGGAAGGGCGCTGTGTCGCAACACGGCCCTCGACCTCGAAATGGCCCATCGCGGGAGTCGTCAACGGCGCCCTCGGGCCCGCGACGGGGTCCTGGTCGCGGTAGGCGCCAAGTACCGGGTGGCCGGCAGGCACGAGCGACTCGGGGAAGGAGTACGCGGGCTCGATGGCCCGCGCCGAGGCGAAGGCCTCAGCGGCTCGCGCCGGGTCGTCGTCGACGAAGAACGCGCGAAGGCCGACGAAGCGGTGGAGGCTCGCGATGGTGGCGCGCGCCGGGCGCTCGAGGAGGCAGTCCGCGCCTGCGACAGCGAGGGCTACGGCGGCTCGGAATCCCTCCATGTCCATCCCGGTGTACGCCGCCTCCGCGTCGCCAAGCGCGCGGTCGATGTCCGCGCCCGTCGAAGGGCACGCGGCGTACGCGGCGCCGGTGACGAGGGCGAGCAGGAACATGCTGGGACAGTAGCACGCGGGCTCCCGTGGCCGCCCGCGAGCGAGCGCCTTCGTGGGTGACGACCGCCGCGATGGTGAGCAGCGTCGCCAGGTCCTGGCCTGCCTCGTCGTGGACGCCATGGCCATCGCGCTCGTCCTCGCGGCGATGTCCGTCCCGCGGCGAGGTGGACGGAGAGGACATCGACAGCAACGTTGTCGACGCGGGTCAGGCCTGCGGGGGCGCGGGAGCTTCGCGCAGGAGCGCCAGGCAGGCGACGGCCAGGGCAATCTCTGCCGCGAGGAACTGGTACATCAGCGGCCCGGGACGATCCCCGAGCGCCAGCGACAGGACACGCCCGCCCAGGAGTCCGAGGCTCGTCACCGCGCCGAGCCACAGGCCTCCACGGGGATTCGCTCGGAGGGATCCGGCGAAGAGCACGCCGATCCCGAGCATGAAGCCGCCATAGGTCGCGCGGAGATCGGTGCGCGCGGTGCCCGTCGTCGGGGCGACCTCGATCGCCGCCGCCCAGCCGTCGAGATCGACGAGGAAACCGACGCCGATGACGAGGTAGATCGCCGTCAGCAGCGCGAGGATGGCTTGGATGAATCGGGGGCGCATCGCTCCGGTTACCATGGGGCTCCGTCATAGCACGGCTGCGACGAGACCAGGCGAATCGATGGCCGGTCCGCGCCCTCGCCCGCCAGCGGTTCCGAGCCCCGAGCGTCCCGCTTCCCGTCCCGGGCGCCGCGGCGCAGTCCATGCCGGCGCCCCCCCTCTACCACTCCTCGAACGTCTGCCACCCGTCGTCGAACGCGGCCCCGTCCACGTAGCAGGCGCACCACGTGTACGCGCCGCTCGGGCTGCAGGCATACTGCGCCGCGCCGCCCCCGGCGTCGTACGCGTAGTGGATGGCGGCGGCAAGGCGCCCCGCGAGCACCTCCAGGTCCGCGTCGGCCACCCCGTCCTGGCGATCCCAGGCGAAACCCACCCGACCGTCCGGATAGCCGTGGTCGTCCGCCCAGGCCCGCGCAGCGTACACCTCGAGCGAGACGAAGTGCTCCATCTGCTCCAGCGTCACGGTGGTGTCGCCGTAGCCGCTCTCGCTCCCCCACACCGCGTTCATCAGCGGCGTGTACGCGCGGCCGAGGTAACTCTGGGCGGTGTTCGCGCTGTCCGGGCCCACCTCGGCGTGCCGCGCGAAGTGCTGGACGTACTCGTTCACCGCGGTCGCGCGCTCGGCGGTCGTGCTGCCGTCGACGCACACGTAGTGCGGATCCGCGTACACCTCCTGCGCCCACCACCGCACGTGCAGGTTCGCCTGCTCCCAGAACGTGGCATCGTCCAGCCAGTCTTGCACGTACGGCTCGTACACCGAGAAGTTCTGCGTCCCGTGCCCCATTCCGACGACGAACACCGCGCCCTTGGCCGGGGTGCTCCCCGCCGGGCCGTCGTGGAGCCCCCGAAAGGCGTCCAGCGCGTCCTGGCGCGTCGCGTCGTCGTAGCGCACGGTCGAGGGAAGTTCGTTGATCGCCCAGGTGTCGCCCGCGTCCACGTCGTAGCCGGCGGCGTCCATTCGCGCGCGGAAGGTGACGCCCTTGTCGTACCAGGAGCCGGGCTCCTCCGCCCAGGTGCCCCAGTGGAACTCCGCCATCGCGTGCATCCGCGGGCTGCGGGCGTGCATCTCGCCCGCGACGTCCGCGCGCGCCGTCGTCTTGTCGCCGCTCGGGGCGGGGATCGAGAGGTAGTAGTCGGCACAGGGGGACGGATCGGACAGCAGCGCGTCGGCGAGCACGTTCCAGGCGGAGGCGGTGTAGAACACCGCCTCCACGTCGGTCGGGCAGTCGCAACTCCCGCAGTCGGCGGCGCAGTCCCAACAGGACTCGTCCGCGTCGCACGCATCGTCACCGCACGCCGGCGCCTCGCCCGCGGCGGCGGTGTCCTCGGCGCCATCCGTCGACGGGTCGACCTCCTCGGCGGCGCTGTCGGCCTCGCTGGCGACCGGCTCCGGGGCCGTGTCTTCCGCCCCGACCGGGCTCGCCCTTTCCGACTCCGCGTGGAGGGTGGACCCGGCGGGCACGCAGCCGAACAGGAGGAGCATGCCACCCACGCAGCAAGGGACGTGCCGCGGAGAAGAGGCCGAGTTCCGAGGCGGCGAGGCATGGCCGCCCGGACATCGATGCCTCCCGGTGGGGCGTCGGCGCCCCGATCACCCCACGAGCGCACGCTGGAACACCCGCGCGAAGCGCTCCGCGAGATCCGCCGACACGCCCCGGCTCGCCCGCACGGCGTCCGCCGCCACGAGCACCCCCAGCGGACGCCCCCCGGCGCGGCCGTGCGAGGCGTGGCGGCCGGGGAGGTGACGTCGTCCACCGCGCTGTCGGGCAACTGCGCGGCGGCCAGCTGGGTGGGGTCGGGGGGGTAGGGGTTACCTCCGTGCCAGTTGATCCCTCACCGACTGCGGATAACTCTGCACCGTCGCCACGGTGTAATCGAGGTAGTAGTCGTGTGTCGACATCTCGAATTCCTTGCGGGGGTCGATCTCGATGTGGGGCCGCAGCCAGTCGGCGAGGTCGGTTGCCACCCCGTCGAGCTCGAGGTCGTCCATCGTGTAGGTGGCTTCCTCGAGGATCACGTTGTAACGGTCGTAGCAACTGTCGATGGCGAGGCAGAAAGTGAACAGCCGACCGTAGGCGCTCCAGGGGCCGTAGTGGGCGCTCATGAAGGTCTGGTCGGTGCCCCAGGGGATGATCTGGAACTGGCCGGTGGTGGGGTCCTTGTAGAGGCGGTAGTTGTTGCTGCTGGTGTAGCCGTCCCAGTGGAGCGCCACCGCCTCCACCGCCATGTTGCGGAGGAACTCGTCCATGTCCACCATCGTCTCCACCTCGGCCAGCACCGCCTCGTTGCTGCCCTGGTCGAGCACCGCGATCAGCTCGGTGAGATCGGATCGATCGGAGGGGTCCGGTCCCTCGTCGTACTCGAAGCTGTTCTCGTAGCCGCTGTAGAGGTCGACCCCGTAGGCGCCCTCGAAGAGCGGGCCGGAGCTGTCGGCATACCAGCGGTCGAGGAAACGATCGTCGATGCTCTCCATGATGAGGTAGAGCCCGTAGTCCTGCCCGTTGACGGTCACCCAGGCGTAGCCCTGCCGCGGCGCGGGCACGCCCATCGCCCGGTACAGGCTGTAGGCCATGTACTCGTGGACGTAGGTGACGTCCTGGACCATGTTGTTGAGGGTGAGCGTTTCAATCCCGTGCCAGCGGCGGTCCTCGTACTCGTTGAGGTCGAGCTTGAAGCCGCACTTCTGGTCGAGGGTGCGGCTACTGCCCACGTAGGCCTTCAGTCGCACCTGCACGTCGGGAAACTCGCCCTCGGGGAAGGTGACGCTGCCGTCCACCCAGGTGAGGCGGCTGGCCCGGAGCGAGGCCATCGCGGCGTCGGACAGGCCGATCTCGATGGGGATGATCTCGTCGAACTGGAACACCAGGTTGGTAGGGTCGAGGTCGGTGTCGCCGGTGGCGGGGTTCTCGCTCCCGGCCGAGGTGTGGATGGTGAGTCCCCACTCGCCGCCGTCCGGCAGCCGCGCCCAGGCCACGTCGCGGGGCAGTTCGCCGAGGGCGATCCGGTCGGACACGCGGCTCTCGACGGTGAGCGTGAGCTCGTCGCCGTCGCCATCGAGGGCGAAGGGCGCGTGCTCCGGGCCGGCGTCGGGGTTGCCGTCGGCGATGATGACGTGGCGCGCGCCGGGCTCCAACGTGCCCTCGCCGCCGAGCCAGAGCACGCCGCCGCTGTCGGCGAGCGCGAGGTGGGCCAGGGGGACCGGCTCCGCCGAGGCGTTGTAGATCTCCACCCAGTCGGGCCAGGATCCGTCGCCGCCGTCCCAGGTGGAGTCGTTGCGCGACACGACCTCGTTGAGCACCACCCTTGGCGGGTCCGGATCGGGAAGCGTCCCGGTGTCGACGGGCGCGGGCTCGTCGTTGTCGCGCGAGTCGAGGACCACGCCGGTGTCGGGGCGCTCGAAGGTGGGGACCGGCTCGATCGCGCCCGTGGCCGACTGGGTGACGGCGGCGGTGTCGGCGCAGGCGAGGAGCAGGAGCACCGGGAAAGTTTAGCTCAGCTTCGGCGCCGCGCGAAGACCGCGAGGAGCCCGAGCCACGCGGGCCAGGCCGCGGCGCTGTCGCAACCGCAGCCTGCGGGCGGCTCCTCCTCCTTGCCGGGGGGCTCCTCGGCGGGCGGGGGGTTGTCCCCGGGTGGGGGTGCGCTGTCGCCCGGAGGGCCGCTGTCGGCGCTGTCGACTACCACCTCGCCGGTGTCGCCGGTGTCGCCGGTGTCGCCGGTGTCGCCGGTGTCGCCGGTGTCGCCGGTGTCGCCGGCGTCGCCG
>VGRE01000287.1 GCA_016875435.1 Deltaproteobacteria bacterium
GCGGCCTTGTCTGCGGCGGCCTTGTCTGCGGCGGCCTTGTCTGCGGCGGCCTTGTCTGCGGCGGCCTTGTCGGCGGCGGCCTTGGCCTTGGCTTCCTTGGCGGCCTTCTCCGCCTTCTTGTCGACCTTGGGGGGCTTGCCGGTGGTGGCCGACACGTAGGCGCCGCCGGTGCACAGCACCATGTAGTCGGCCGGGGCCTGGCCGTAGTCGTACCAGGAACCCACGAAGTTGCCGTCGCCGCACCGGAGCTGCACGAGGTGCCGGCCCGCGCTGAGCATGTCGTCCATGGTGAGCCGCTTGCCGTCGATGAAGATCAGGGCGTCGCCGGTGTCGTCGGGGATGCCCGTGGCGAACTGGTTGTAGTTGCGCACCTCGCCGCGCAGGGCGTAGAGCACGTCTTGCCCGTCAACCTCGGGGAGCAGCTCCTTGTCGGGCTCGAACTGCGGCGCGATGACCAGGACCTTGCGCCACCAGTTCAGCGCTGCGTTGTCCTTGTCGCCCGCGCGCCACTCGATGATGCCGCGGTAGAAGGGCAGGTTGGCGATGTCTTGCTCGGCAAGCGGCGATGACGAGGTGGGCGCCGCAGCCTCGGCGGCGGTGAGCAGCGTCTTGGCGGTCTTGTAGTCGCCAGCCACCAGCGCGGTGCGCGCTTGCTGCATGATCGCGACGTAGCCAAAGTCCTGGGCGCCGGCGGCGGCGACGAGCGCGAGGACTATCGACATTCACCCTTCTCCCAGTTGCCGCCCTTGAGCGTGTACTGGCAGGTGGTATCGGCATCGACGGCGAAATCTGTGAGCTGGGAGGCGCCCGTGGGACCCTTGACCTTCGCCCGCACGCGTCCCGGCTCGACGTCGCGCACCCGGAGGTTCATCGACCCGTCCCACTCCTGCCGGAAACCAGCGCTGCTGCTGAGGACGACCTCGCTGGCACCCTCGGGGATGCGCAGGATGGCGCCGCCCTTGCCCTTCTGGTTGGCCGACCAGTCCATGTCGGGCGTGCCCTTGGGGAGGTTGGCGGCGAGCGTGGTGACGGCGGGAGCGTCGGGCACCGGGGTGGACACCGAGGCGCCCGGGCCCAGGAGGAAAAACCAGCCAACGCCGGCAGCCGTGAGCCCAAGCCCACCCACGACCACCAGGGCCACGAGGATCTTCCCGAGCCCGCGCCCGCCGGAGGCCTCCTCCTCGGGCTCGCGCCGATCCATCGGTCGCGACGTGGTGGACGCGAGCGTCGGCGCGCTCGTGGCGCCGCTGACGCTGCCGCTCGGCTGGGCCCGCGGCGAGGACTTGCCGTCGACCGGCGCTGGGCGCGAGCCGCTGCGCTCCGATGGCGCCTCGGCGGGGGTGCCCCCGGGGGCGGGTGAGCCCGGCATCACGCTGGTGACGCGGGGTGGTGAGGGGGGCGCGGCGTAGGCCGCAGCCGCCGACACGCCCATGTCCGGGCGGCTGTCCGTCAAGCCGACCGGCGGTTCGGCCAACTCGGGTGGCGGGCGAAACTCCTCGTCATCGGGCGACACGGTCGCTGCGGCGTTGGGGATCGGTCCCGTGGCGTCGCCTCGGCGCGTCTCGTGTACGCCGCTGATGTCTTCGCGGAGCGTCTGGCCGGTGTAGGGATCATTCGGATCCTGCGCGGGGGCCATCGCCTCGTAGATCTTCTTGACCGTGTCGCGCCCGAACTTGGCGATCCCGGCGTCGCTGGCCTGATCGGCGAGCTGCTCCATCAGCTCCATGCATTCCTGCGCCGAGGGCCGCGCCGTGGGCTCGTAGGCGAGCATGCCGCGCAGCGCATCGAGCGTCCCCTTGCGGACCTGCGCCGACATTCCCGCGCACTCGAGTGCCTCGATCCGCTCCGCGATCATCGGCTCGAAGCGCTCCTGGCGGAGCGGGATCTTGCCGAAGCTGTCGAGCGTCAAGAGCTCATAGAGCGTGATGCCGAGGCTGAAGATGTCGCCGCTGGGGGCGTCTTGCTCGCCCAGCATGCGTTCCGGCGCCATGTAGGCCTGCGAGCCGAAGGACAGGAGCTGCGTCTTGGCCTCGCGGTTGTCGAAGGAGGCGCGCGCGGTGCCGAAGTCGAGCACCTTCACCTCGCCATCGACGGTGATCATCGCGTTCGAAGGCTTGATGTCGCGATGGATCACCGCGAGGGGCTCCGTGGCGCCGAGGGGCACGTCGGTGTACGCCGCGTCGAGGGCCCGGGCGATGGCGAAGATCGCCTCGAAGATCGCCTTGCTCGGGAATCGTTTGTCTTGTTCCTTCAGGGCGACGCTCACCGCCTTGAGGTCGATGCCCTTGAGGTACTCCATGACCACGGCCACCTGGCCGTTGATCTTGGTGAGCGACTCCACCCGCACGATGTTGGGATGCCGCAACTTGCCGAGCAGCCGCGCCTCGTCGCGCGAGCGCATGACGATCTCGTCGTTGGTGGTCCACGTGCCGTGGAGCAGCTTGATCGCCACGATCGAGCTGAAGTTCTCGCCGGTCTGAAGCTCGGCGAGGTACACCTTTCCGAACCCGCCCTGGGCGAGCTCCTTGATGAACTTGAAGCGGCGACGAGGTTCCACGGTCAGCGGACGCGGGGCACTATATCGCTGGTGCTCACTCCGTGCGGCACATGCCCCCCTCTCCATTCGTGGCTTCGAGCACCAGGTGCATGACCGCCGCGTAACGAACGACCTTGCTCTCGACGCTCTCGTACTTCTTCCTCACGCTGTCCCATGACCAGTTGTTCCAGAGGCTGGTGCCCCAGGGCGCGTCGCCCTCGATGGCGGTCTCCGTCTGCCCGGCGAGCACGGCGGCGAAGCCCATGCGCGTCGCGTCGTCTTGCCGCGCCTCGATGAACTCGATCTGCTGCACTAGGGTGGAGATGCGGGCCTTTACCGCCCAGTCCTGCTCATCAAAGGTGTTCATTCCGGCCGGGTCGCGCACCCGCAGTTCGCCCTGCTTCTCCTCGATCAGGAACGCGAGCGCGGCGTAGCGGCTCGGCAGTTGGGGCGAGCGGCCACAGAAGGCGTTCTCGAGGGGGCCGATGTCCTCGGTGTTGTCGAGCAGGAAGCGGATCTGGTCTCTCTCGCCTTGCCCCAGGTGGAGCCGTTGCTCCAGCGCGCCCATCTCCGCCATCGCGGCGTCGGCCTGCGTGGAGTCGAAGCCCATGGCCTTGAGGTTCGCCGGCCGCGCCGAGGAGATGTACTGCAGGTTCGCCAGCCGGTCGACGGGCGCCGCCTCGGCCCTCGCCTTGGCCGGGCCAGGCTCGATCTCCTCCGCCACGAGCATCGCGACGTTCGCGCCGCAGAGCACGACTAGGAAGACGATGCCAGCGACGAGGCGCCCCGTCATCCGCCGCTCGCGTGGGCGGCCACTTCCTCGGGCGAGGGCACCTTGATCGCCTGGCAGTACCCGTCGCCCGCAACCAGCTTCCGATAGTCTGAAAATGCCGGGTTGCTACCATAGTTTTTCCCGTAGTAGCAGGCGGCGAGCAGGTGCTGGGCGATGACGTAGGGCACGTAGGTCTGGGTGACGTTCGGCAGGTAACTCCCGCAAGTGGCGTTGATGTTCTCCGCGTTGAGCGGGTCCATGTCCGACTTCGAGGCACACTTGATGTTCTGGCCGATGAAGTCGGGCGCGCGTGTCTTGCCCGTGTCCTTCAGGTAGCGCTTGTACGCGCGCGCCACGTTGGTACGCGAGACAGCTCCGTTGCTGCGGTACTTGCTATCGTCGTAGCCGGCATTGTGGGTGGCGACCAGCATCTGCACCATCGCGCCGCTGGCGCGGAACTCGGGATCGTTCCAGCCGTCGAGAAAGTTGCGGAGCGCGGCGTCGGTGGCCTTGGCGGCGTCGGTGCGCTCGTCCACGTCGCAGGAGGAGATCTGGCACTTGGCGTCGGCCACGTACTCGGCGTTGCGGATGGCGTTGATCGGCAGCGCCTTCTCCGTGGGCTTCCAGGGGATGCTGCTGCCCCGCATGTGGCAACCCTCCACGCGCAGGCCGTTTCGATATGCGATCTCCGGTTGGAATTGCCAGAGGCCCATCGCGCAGAGCATGACGTCTTTCGCGACGGGATTGTAGCCCGACTCCTGGTAGGGGATCCCCGCCAGCACCTCGGGCATCTTCGCCGCCCGGAGTTTCGTGAGCACCATCGCGTAGGTGTCGCGCGAGCGGTCGAGCTTGCCCCAGAACTTCCAGCCGCGGATGTACATCTGCTCGGCCCGGGTGGTCCACTCGACGAGCTGCGGGTCGGCCCTCTCGGGTGCCTTGAGCGAGGGGTCGCCCGCGAGCTCGGCGTTGGTGGCCGACACGAAGGCGGCGAAGCCGTTGCCGGTGTTGGCCTTCAAGTTGGCGTTGACGGTGGTCTCGGCGAACACGTCGCCGTAGTCGTAGTAGTCCTGGCCGGGGTCGGAGGGACCGAGTTGCTCCACGTCGCGTTGCAGGGCGATCACCGCGATGAGGCCCACGCCGGAGCAGGTCATCAACACCATCAGCCCCACGATCGGCACGAACCACAGCGGGATGCGCTTGGCGATGTCGAGCGTCTGCACCTGCGACTTCGCCTCGATACCCACGCTCGGGTCGGCCTCTGCCGCCTCGGACAGCAAGGCCTGCTGCGTCCACACCCCGAGTCGACGGCACTCCACGAAGGTGAGCGTCGCGCCGCGCCCCGGGGGCCCGAGGTGCACGGCGCAGCCCTCGGAGAGGAACGTGGGCACGCGCAGGGGCTGGATCTCGCCCCACTCGACGTGCTCGTGTGGCGCCATGCGCACCTGGTTGGGGCCCACCGGCGCGATCTGCACGGTGCCACCCTGGTAGGCGCTGATCACGGCGTGGCGGTCGTCGAGCGCGCGGTATCCATCGAGCTTGAGCCCGTTCGGACCCGGCGAGGAACCGATACGAACCACCGGCCCGCGCATCACGATGTCGCCCTGCCACTGCAGGGGCCCGTTGAGGAAGCGGACGACGATGTCCCACCGCTCCTGGCTCAAGCCTTCACCTTCCGGAGCGAGACCACGCTCGAGGGCGTGTAGGCGT
>VGRE01000288.1 GCA_016875435.1 Deltaproteobacteria bacterium
GCGGTCGTCGAGCGGGCCGAGGCCCTCCACCACGTGCATCCCGCGCAGGCTACCAGAAGCGGTACACGCGCATCGACGGCGACTCGTGCATGGGCTCGAAGGCTTCCTTGATCGCCCGCACCGCGCCGGTGTGCATGTCGTCGTCGAAGGCGCGCGCGTCGACGTGGACCACCAGGTAGCGCACGTCGGCCGCCCGGGCCGCGCTCACGACCGCTTCCTTCATCGCCTGCGGCGCGGCCTTCTCGTGCTCGATCGCCACCTTCCACACCTTGCGCGCGGCGTTGTTGTTGGGGAAGTTCAGCGTGCCGGTGAGCGGCTTCTGGTGGACCGACTGCTCCCAGAGGTAGGCGCGGGCGCCCACCACGGGAAAGTTCATCACCGCGCCGGGGGGTGCATCGGCCAGGACCTGAATCCCCTCGCCCACGGTGGCGTCGAAGTGGCGCGGGAAGCCTGCCACCGGCGAGGCGAGGAGCGTCTCGGCCACGCCGAGCGCCGCCATTGCCCAGGCCAACAGGGGCCGCTCGACGGCACGCGCCGCGAGCACCGCGATGGCGAGGCTGCCGAGCTGGGCGAGGCGCCACAGCAGCGACAGCGAGGAGAAACCGGGGAGCGACTCCACGAGCAGATAGGGCAGGGGGATGGCGCGCCGGCCGGAGAGGATCACCGGCGCACCGTTCTCGACGAGCACCGGGCCGAGCGAGAGCAGGAGCGCGAGGCCGCCCGCGAGCAGCATCGCCCAGGGGGTGGCACGGCGGCGCAGCGACGCCAGCGCGCCGAGGATACCGATGCCGCCGAGGTACGCGCAGTGGACGAGGTCCTCGCCGTAGCGCGAGAGCTCGCGGAAGTCGGGGCTGCGAAAGTCGCCCGGGTGCAGGAAGACCTCGAGGTCGGCCGCGCCGATGGTTCGCCGGATGGTCATCAGCTCCCGGGCCGTCTTGATGCCCACCACGTTGTCGTCGGCCGTGGCGGCCGACAGCGCCAGCGCCGAGGGGCCGGCCGCCACGACCAGGCCGAGGATCATCGCCACCGCCACCCGCTTCCGGAAGCCGGCCGTGGCCCCGGGAAAGCCCACGGCGAGCACGGTGGCGCCGAGCACGTAGGCCACCACGCCGGTGTAGGCGTGACCGAGGGCGGCCACCCCGAGGAGGAACCCCGGCAGCAGCGGCCCGGCACCGCGGGCGCAGCCGAGCAGGCCCAGCGCCGCCAGCGGCAGCAGGCTCGTCCCCAGAACCGCCTCGCTCGCGCCGTTCTGCACGTGGGAGATCGAGATCGCAGAAGCGGCGTAGAGCACCCCGCCGACCACGCCTCGCCCCCCCAGCCTCTCGGCGAGCAGGTGCGCGGCAAGGCCGGCAGCGGCGAGGTGGACGATGCACAGCAAGCTCCACGCCGGGGCGGCCCCGGCCAGCCACACCAGCGGGGCGCCGAGGAAGGCGTCGACGGCATCCGCCGGCCAGAGCGAGCCACCGGCGGGGTGGTTGAGCAGCCCGTCCACCGAGCCCGGCAGTCGACCGGCCGCGAGCTCCCGCGCGACGTACCAGAGCGTCCACAGGCTGTCGGCCGTGTCGGTGCGCGCGCCCCCGGGGACGGAGGTGAGCGGCCGCACCGCCGCCGGCCACGTGAGCCCCACCGCGAGCGCGCCGTAGCCAACCGCAGCGACGAGAAGGGCACGACGAGACACGCGCCCACGTTTGCCGGGCGCGGCTCCGCGTCAAGGCGCGCGGCGATTTCCGCAGGCCCTGTGGATAAGCCTAGGGGCAACAGCGCCCGAGGCGGGGTGTCGCACACGGTTCAACGCCGGTAGTTTACACTGTGCTCAAAACTTGAGCACGAAAAACGTCCATTGTTTTCAACCATTTATGAGAGTTCATGGCTTCTCGCTCGGCAGCACGCTCTTTTCCATAGCTGTGGAAAACTCGCCCGAGCGGCTGCGCGAGCCAAGCCCGGATACAACGGGCGCCCCCAACCCTGGAGCTCCCATGTTGACCATCGCCTCCGTGCTCGTGCTTGGCCTCGCAGCTTGTCCCAAGGAGGAACCGCAGAAGACCGGCATCGTCGCCCAGGAGGGCGGCATCACGTCCGAGACCGAGCTGCCCGAGGACAAGGACACCCGCAAGTTCGCCGACCACCTGGTCCGCAACCCCATCACCAAGTTCAAGCCCACCGACGCCGCCAGCGGCGCGGATCTCATCTGGAACGTCTTGAAGTTCGGACCCAAGAACCACTTCGAGGCCACCGCGGTGATCTCCGCCGGCGGCGAGACGGTCAACTGCGAGGAAGCCGGCCGCTGGACCGCCGAGAAGGCCAGCAGCGGCACCGAGGGCATCATCAACCTCGACACCAACAAGTCCAGCTGCCCCGGCCGCTCGGGCACCGACAAGTACCGCCTGCAGATCACCATCTCGGGCGACACCTACCAGGTGGTGATGCGGTAGCTATCGGCGGCGCCGCCCGAGCGCGAGGAGCGCCAGCGGCGCCAGACCGGCCGCCGGGGCCGATCGGCAGCCACAGCCGGCGTCCCCAGATGGCTTCTCGCCGGTGTCGTCGCCGCCAGCGGTGTCCGCCGGCGTTCCCGTGTCTCCGGTGTCGTCCGGCACCGGCGGCCAGGGGTCCGGGCAACTGCGCCCGCGCCGATGGCCGCTGGTGTCGCCGCTGGTGGCGAGCCCCACGGCCTTGAGCCCCGTTGCCTCGTCAGTGCGGCTGTACCACATCGTCGAGGCGCCACCGTCGTGGGCGAGCACGTCCCAGTGGTTGAGCGCGGTGCTGTCGAGCGCGCCCACCGTCACCGGCTGCTCCACCGACCAGGTGAGCGCATCAGGGCTGGTGGCCGCCGCCAGCGTGCGCACCGCGCCGGCGCTGTCGCCGCCGAAGGTCATCCACGAGCTCCCGTCGTCCGCGCAGCCCAGCGAGGGACCGAAGACCCAGGTGGCCGCCCAGTCGCCGAGCGTCGCGTTGTCGACGACGGGGTCGACACCGAGGGTCCAGGTGTCGCTGCTCGCCAGCGCGGTGGCGAGCATCAGGTGGGGGTACTGCGAGTAGACGACGTGGAGCGTGCCGTGGACGAGGGTGGCAGAGGCCAGCCCAATGCCGTTGGCCTCCGGCGGCACCACGGGCTCGGGCGCCACCGACCAGTCGATGCCGTCGGCACTCGTGGCGTGGAGGATGCCGCTCGGCTCGTTGCGCCCGCGGCCCTCGTCCGTGGTGCCCCCGGTGAAGAACAGGTGCCAGGTGGTGCCGTCGTAGAGCACCGCAGGCTGCGTGGCGGCGCATCGGTAGGTGCCCTCGGCGTCGGCATGGTCGGGATCGAAGCTGAAGGCCTCGTCGATGGTCCACGCCACGCCGTCGGGACTGGTGGCGCGACCGATGCGATAGAAGCCGTAGCAGTCCTCCGGGACTTCAACGGTCGAAGCTTGGGACTCGAAGTACATCACGTACTGCTGGGCGCCGCCGTCCCACTCCACGCTCGGGGCGTTGATGCCACCCAGAAAGGGGCCGGTTTCCGGGGGGACGAGCACGAGGCCGTGGTCGTCGTAGGCGGGCGCGGCAAGGACGAGAGCGACGAGAGCGAGCATCGGCCTAGGATGCCCCGGCAATCACCGCCTCGGCCACGGTGAAACCGTCGTGGGCGGCTGAGACGATACCACCGCCCCAGCCCGCGCCCTCGCCGCAGGGGACCAGCCCCGGGAGCGTGATGCTGTGGCGGTTGGCGGCCCGCAGGAAGCGGACGGGCGAGGTGGTGCGGGTCTCGGGGGCGATGAGCACGCCCTCGTTGGAGGCAAAGCCCGGGATCTTCTCGTCGAAGCTCCGTAGCGCCGCCTTCATGGCGAGCACGACGGGCGCCGGGAGCAGTCGCGACAACTCGACCGGCACCACGCCGTGCGGGAAGGAGGTGCGCTGGATGCTGGCCGAGGGGCGGTCGGCGAGGAAGTCGGCCACCCGCTGCGCGGGCGCGGCGTAGCTGCCCGAGAGCTCGAAGGCGGCGCGCTCGATGGCGGCCTGGTAGGCCTGGCCAGCCAGCGGGTGCTCGCCCTGGTAGTCCGCCACCGGGACCTGCGCGATCACCGCGCTGTTGGCCCACAGCGAGCCGCGAGCCGCGAAGCTCATGCCGTTGACCACCACGGTGCCAGGCTCGTGCCCCGCCGGGACCACCATGCCGCCCGGGCACATGCAGAAGGTGTAGGCGGCTCGGCCGGAAGCAGGGTTGTAGGCGAGGCGGTAGGACGCCGCCGGGAGCGCCCCGCGACCGCCCGGGTAGAGCCCGCCGTCGACCAGCGCCTGCGGATGCTCCACGCGGGCGCCGATCGCGATGGGACGGGCCTCGGCAGCGGCCCCCGCGCGCAGCATCATCGCGACGGTGTCGCGCGCGGAGTGGCCCGCCCCCACGATCACCGGGCCGCCGAGCAGTTCCTCGCCCCCCGCGAGGCGCACGCCCACAACCCGGCCGCCGTGTACCATGAGTTCCTCGACGCGCGCCGAGAAGCGCACCTCGGCGCCGCCGTCGAGCAGGCGCTGGCGCAGCACGGGGAGGATCCGCCGCAGCCGGTCGGTCCCGATGTGCGCGTAGGACTCCTCCAGGATCGAGGGGTCGGCGCCGGCATCGACGAGCTGGCGGAAGATCCAGCCAAGGTCGCCGTCGCGACGGCGCGTATAGACCTTGCCATCGGAGAAGGTGCCTGCGCCGCCCTCGCCGAAGAGCAGGTTGGACTCGGGATCGACACGCCGCTCCCGCCAGTCGCGGGCGAGTCGCCGCACCCGGGCCTCGGTGGGCTCGCCGCGCTCGAGCAACAAAACCGGCGCCCCGGCCTCGACCAGTCTCAGCGCGGCGAACAGGCCGGCCGGCCCGGCGCCGACCACGATCGGCCGCGTGGACCACGCGGGCCGGCGAGCGGGAAGGACGCCGGTGCGGCGCGCCTGGTCGCGCTCGGTCCAGCGGCGCACGCCAGGGATCTGTCGC
>VGRE01000289.1 GCA_016875435.1 Deltaproteobacteria bacterium
GGGGTCGACCACCAGCGAGTGCCCGTAGCTCTGCCGCCCGGGACCGTGCGCCCCCTCCTGCGCCGGCGCGAGCACGAAGCACTGGGTCTCGATGGCGCGGGCGCGCAACAACACGTGCCAGTGGTCGCGACCGGTGGTCATCGTGAAGGCCGAGGGCACCGAGATGATCTCGGCGCCGGCATCGACGAGGCGACGGTACAGCTCGGGGAAACGCAGGTCGTAGCAGATGGAGAGGCCGAGGCGGCCCACGGGGGTATCCACCACGACCACGCCGCTACCGGGTGCCACGTGGGCCGACTCGGCGTGGCGGGTGCCGTCGGGCAGGTCGATGTCGAAGAGGTGGATCTTCCGGTAGTGGGCCACGAGCTGGCCACCGCTGTCGAAGACGAGCGAGGTGTTGTAGCAGCGCGTCGCGTCGCAACGCTCTGCCACCGATCCCACCAGCAACCACACCCCGTGCCGAGCCGCGATCTCGCCGAGGCGGCGATGGGTGGGACCGTCGAGCGGCTCGGCGCGAGCAACCTTGTCGGCGGGGGTCGACAAGAGCGTCGTGTTTTCCGGTGTCGCGACCAGAATGGCGCCACGGGCCGCCGCGCGCGCCACGCCCGACTCGACCTGGGCCAGGTTGTCGTCCACGCTCGCCGTGGACCGCATCTGCACGCACGCGACCAGCGCCATCGCAGGGTGCTATCCTGCGCGTTTGGAGAGTCCCGGCATGAGCCTCATCGTGCTCCTGGTCGCCTGCCCCAACGACGTGTCGGTGAAGACCTTCAACGAGGGGCCCCGCGCGAGCATCCAGTCGCCGCCCGACGGTTCCTCCGCCGAGGAAGGCACCATCGTGGAGTTCATCGGCGCGGTCACCGACGACAAGACGCCGGGAAACGAGCTGTTCGTCATGTGGTCGAGCGACATCGACGGCGTGCTGCAAGACGACAAGCCGGCCGACGTGGGCGGCACCACGACGCTGGCCACGGCCAACCTCAGCGTGGGTAACCACGTGATCACGCTCACGACGGGCGACGAGGAAGGCGAGCAGGCGGAGTCGTCGATCGTGATGACCATCCTCGACGTGCCCGACGCGCCGGAGATCACCGTGATCCACCCCGCCGAGGGCGAGTCGGCGCAGGAGGGCGAGGACTTCCGCTTCGTGGTGCAGGTGTCCGACGAGCAGGATCCGCCCGAGGCGCTGCTGCTGTCGTTCACGCTCGAGGACGGCACCGAGTTCTGCGCCCCCACCGCCGACGCCACCGGCCTCGCGGAGTGCGAGGCCTCGCTGCCGGGCGGCACCCAGCACCTGTTCTTCACCGTCACCGACACCGCCGAGTTCAGCGAGAGCGAGGAGCTGTACTTCGTCGTCACCCCCGGCACGCAGATCGACGACGACGGCGACGGCTGGACCGAGGAGATGGGCGACTGCGACGACACCTACGAGCTGGCCTACCCGGGCGCCACCGAGATCGAGGACGGCTACGACAACGACTGCGACGGCAACACCGACGAGGGCACCGCCGCCTTCGATGACGACGGCGACGGCTACTCCGAGAACGACGGGGACTGCGACGACACCACGGTGAACACCGGCCCCGACGCGGACGAGAGCTGCAACGGGATCGACGACAACTGCGACGGCACCGCCGACACCGAGGACAGCCTCGGCTGCTCGTCGTACTACTACGACTACGACGGCGACGGCTACGGCTCGGCCAGCGTCGCCGCCAAGTGTCTCTGCACTTCCGACGGATACTACCGGTCCGGCTACGACAACGACTGCTACGACTACAACGACCAGGCCTCGCCGGCGGCGGCGGTGTACAGCACGAGCCACCGCGGCGACGGCAGCTACGACTGGAACTGCGACGGCAGCGAGACCAAGTACTACCCCTCGTCGGGCGGCTGCGGCTCGTGGCCCGGCTGCACCGCCACCGTGGGCTGGGATGGCTCGGCCCGCTCCTGCGGCGCGAGCGGCAACTACATCAGCAGTTGCGACATCGACTGGTTCTCCTGCGAGGAGAACACGTCGTCGCTCACTCAGCCCTGCATCTGATCGTCGCGACGTAGTAGCCGTCCCACGAAGAAGAGGGCCACGGCGCCCATGATCACGCCGGTCCACAGCGTGGCCGAGCGAATCAGCAGCGCCGCCGCGACGATTTCCCCCTCGGGCAGGCCGAGCAGGGTCTCCGGCAGGGCCACCAGGGCGCCGTCGGCGAGGAACAAGCCGCCCGGCGCAGCGCCCCCGAGCACCGTCGAGAAGGCATAGATGAAGCTCGACACTTCCAGCCCGACCTGCCGGTCGAAACCGAGCCAGACGAGCTGGTAGCCCCAGCACTCGGCAAACCAGGCGGCGATCGAGACCACCAGCGTGACGAGCAGCGGCCAGGGCCGCAGGCAGGCCCGGAGCGCGCGGTACATCTCCTCGAGCTTGTGGCCCACGCGCGAGACGAGCGGCAGTCGCGACAGCGCACCGAGGATGGCAAGCGACAGCCCCTCGTGCATCAACAACGCCACGCCGAGGGCGCAGGCGCCGATGGTGCCGTACACCAGCGCCGCCTGGTCGGCCGCGAAGCGCGAGACCGACACCGCCGCGATGATGAGGGTGGCGAAACCGTCGGTGAGACGCTCCGCCACGAGCGCCGGGATGGTGGTGACCATCGGCACGCCGGTGCGCTCGCGGACGAGGTAGGGCTTGAGGATCTCGCCCGCCTTGGCGGGGCTGATGACCATCGCCAGGCCGGAGATGAACACCAGGAGGTTGTCGCGCATGCTGATCTGGGCGCCGAGCCGGAGCACCAGCCAGTGCCACTTCAAGAACCTGAGCCAGTAGTTGGCCAGCGTGAGCAGCACCGCCACCCAGAACCATCGCCACTGGAAGGCGACCAGCGCGTCGCCCACCTCGGCAAAGCCGGCCCAGGCCGACACGCCGACGAAAACCAGCGCGGTGAAAGCGATGGCGCCCGCGAACCAGCCCCGGAAGCGGTGGATGAGCTGCCGGGCGTCGGAGGGAGGGGAGGAGGCCAAGGCCGCCCGGCCTATCGCGCGAGCCGGTACAAGCGCAGGTCGGGACCCATGCGCCCGAAGTGACGGAAGCCGGCCACGGGCATGTAGAAACAGTCCTGCTGGTCGAAGCGCGACGGCCCGGCCGATCGGCGCGCGAGGGCCTCGTGCACGAGCTCGTAGCGCTCGGCCAGCAGCGCGTCGATCTCGCCGGGGACGGCCGAGTAGAACGACAGCGGCGAGTCCTCGACCTCGATGTACGGCGGCGGATCGGCGAGGATCTCTTCCACCGACAACTGCGAGGCGAAGTCGATCCCCTCCTTGCGCACGAACAGCACGTCGTACGCGGGACGATCGGCCTCGTAGTACTTCATGTCGTCGGGCTTGCGGAAGCCCGCGCTGTCGGCCCGGCCCCGCTTGGCCTCGTACTCGCGCGTGTTGTTGACCACGTTGCGCTGCAGCATCGGGGCGCCCGTGTAGGCCCCGGCATGCACGATGGCGCGATCGGCGGGCACGTTGGCCTCGATCCAGGCGCCCATGTCGCTGCGCGTGTCGCCCGCGAGGAACAGCCGATCGGCGTGCAGGCTCGAGTACAGCGGCACCGCCCCCACGAGCACGAGGTTGAGCGCCGCCCCGGCCGGCGTGCCGCGCCGGGCCAGGGCCGACAGTGCCTGGCCCGCCCCCATGCACAAGAAGGGCACCACCGGCAGCATGTAGCGGTAGAAGGCGGTTTCCCCGCGGCCGATGGCGAGGAAGTAGAGCACCGGGAAGCCGTAGATCACCCCCGCCCGCAGGCGATGGCGCCGGAAGGCGAGCCCGATTCCCACCAGCGCGGTGACGAGCCCCACCACGCCCATGCTCGTTGGCAGCGTCGTGAGCGCGTGATGAACGTAGCCCGTGCCCACGTCGACATGGTGGCCCTCGGCAAGGTGCGACAGCTCGTAGCGGAAGTCGGTGATGAACTGCCGGAAGTCCAGCAGCGCGAAGGGGGTGCCGACGAGGAAGCCGAGCGCCATCAGCGCGGGGACGGCGAGAAGGGGGACAAGAGGGGCCCCTTCCCCCGGCCCCCGGGCGCCGGCCGGCCCCGGGTTGCCGGCCCCCCGAGGTGCAGCGAGCGGGGAGCGAGGGCCCGGACCGAGGGCGGCGGCAAGCCAGAGCGGCGCCAGGAGCAAGGCCGCGTTGTACTTCACGCTGGTGGCCAGACCCGCCACCAGCGCGGCCGCGAACAACAGGCGCCGGTCACCGTCGCGGGTGTAGCGGTGCGCGAGCAAGGCCGCGCCCGTGACCGCCGTGGTCATCGTGATGTCGGTCACGCCGAAGTGACTGTCACGCACGTGCAGGAAGTTCACCGCCAGCAAGGCCGCCCCCCACAGGCGCCCAGGAGCCCGCGCCAGTAGCGCCACGCCGAGGGTACCCATCGCCACGCTCCACAAGCGCATCAGCAGGCGGAACTCGCTTTCAGCCGCGAAGAAGGCGCGGAGAAAGTCGTCCTGCCCGGCGAAACGACCGAGCAGGCGCCCCACCGCGTAGTCGCCTCCGAAGAGCACGAACACGATGTACTTGAAGAGGCTCGGGTAGTTGAAGGAGTGAGGGTTGAGGTCGCCCCGGCCGAACTTCATGGCCTGGTAGGCGATCGTCTGCTCGTCGGGCCGCGCCTCCGCCATCGGGAGACCGAACTGCACGCCCACCACGCGCAGGGCGAGGGCCACGATCACCACCGCCACGAGGAGAGCCCGGCGAGACGGCATCCGCACGGGTCCTGAGATAACCGCCCGCACGACCTTTTTCCGCGCCAGTTCGCGGGTTCATGGCAGGGTGGATCTCCAGGCTACCAACCGGCTCATCGCCATGGGCGAGGGCCTCGAGCGGCTGGGCGTGACACGCACGATCCGCAGGGCTTCACCGACGAGCGACTCGGCGAGATGGCCTTCCTGGCCACAACCGTGGCCAATCGCCT
>VGRE01000290.1 GCA_016875435.1 Deltaproteobacteria bacterium
ATCCACGCCTGATCGCCCCGCAGCGCCCCGGCCAGCGCCCGCTGCGCGGCAGGCGAGCCATCGGTGGCGAGGGCCCTGGCCGCCCGGATGCGGCCGATGGCGCAGGGGTCGGCCTGGAGCGCGCCCGAGAGGAGCGCCACCGAGCCGCCGAGGGTGATCTCGGCGAGCAATCGGAAGCCAGGGTCGACCGCCACGAAGGCGGGCGCCTGGGCGCAGGGCAGCAGGTAGGTGCGCTCGCGGGCGTCGAGGTGCAGGGTGACGCTCGCGTCGCCGAAGCAGAGCTTCAACGGGAGGTGGAACACCTTCGCGGTGCCCTCGCCTTCCTGGGTCTGCTTGACCGTCACCTTGAGTTGGCCCTCGGCGTGTGACAGTTCCACGTTGAGCGCGGCGTGGCCGGCCCCGTACACGTGCTCGTCGAAGAAGCGGTCGAGGTTGCGACCGGACGCGTCTTCCATGGCCCGGGCGAAGTGTCGCGTGTGGACCGTGCCCCCGCGGTGGCGCTCGATGTAGAGCTTGACACCCGCCCAGAAGGCCTCGTCGCCGAGCACGGTGCGGAGCGTGTGGAGCACGAGCCCGCCCTTCTCGTAGAGGTGGCGGTCGAACACGTCCATCGGCTGCCGGAAGAGGTAGCTGACGATGGGGCGACGATAGCGCCCGCCGTCTTCCCCGAGGTAGTTCTGTAGGCACTCCCAGAGGTGGTAGCTAGCCTCGTCCGGCCCGCGGTCCTGCGCGAACCACAGATACTCGGTGTAGGTGGCCCAGCCCTCGTTGAGCCAACCCTGCGACCAGTCCTGGCAGGTGACGAGGTCGCCAAACCACTGGTGGCCGAGCTCGTGGACCACCAGGCTGTCGAGGTCGGAATCCAGCGCCGCCGCGTCGTCGACGAGCACGCTGTCGACGAGCGTGGTGGCGGCGAGGTTTTCCATGCCTCCGAAGATGAAGTCGTGGACGACCACCTGGTCGTACCGTGGCCAGGGGTAGGGGCCGTAGAACTCCGACAGGAAGCGCACCATCTCCGGGGTCTTGCGGAAGGCGCGCTGCACCAGGCGCGCCGGGGTGCCGGCCGGGACGTAGTAGTCGATGGGCACGCTGCCCGAGCGGTCGCGATGGCGATCGAGCGGGGCCACCACGGCGGTGAAGAGGTAGGCCGGCATCGGCACTTCGACCAGCCAACGGTCGCCGTCGGGGCGGCCGTTGCCGATCACGGCGTAGCCGGGCGGCGCGATGATGCGCACCCGCCAAGGGTGCTTCACCGAGGGGTGGTCGAGGCAGGGAAAGACGTAGTGGGCGTCTTCGTCCTGGCACTGGGTCCACGCCTCCGGGACCCGCGCCGGGTCGGCCGGGGTGGGCCCGACGAAGTACAGCCCGCGCCGCGGCGAGCCCTGCCAGCCGATCACCACCTCCGGCACGCGCGCGAACCGGAGCTTGCCGTCGGCGTGCCGGAAGGGAACCGCCTCGCCCTCGGGCGTGGCCACGGCCGTGACCTCGAGCTCGTCGCAGTCGAGCGCGATCTCGCCGGGCGCGCCGGCGAGGGCGCGGAAGCGGATGTGCGCCTCGCCCGAGAGCGTGCGCGCCACCGGGTCGATCACCAGCCGAAGGTCGTAGGCCACGATGTCGATGGCGCGGTCGGGGGCGTAGTGCGGCTCGGCCCCGGGCTCGGCGAAGGCGCGGCGGGCGAGGGCCCAGCCGCCAAAGGCGCTCTCGAGGACCAGGGACTTGTCGGTCAGGCCGAAGTTGGACACGCGGGCTCCGGTCGGCCGAGCGGCTAACCTCCCCGGCTGGGCAGCGTGGCGCCGCGCGCCTGTGTGAGGCCGCCCAAGTCGAGCAAGAAGAGGGCTTCTCCCCGTGGCACGCCCCCTGCGGTGAACTGAGCCATCGACACCGACCGCGAGAAGCGCAACACCCCCGTACACCGCCTGGACCTGCACACCGGTCGGCAGGCCCGGGAAGAGAAGTCGGTAACCAGCCGGGTGGATCGTGCCGGGAACTAGCCCCGAGGCTCGATGCGCGAGGGGTCGGGCAAGAGGATGTAGCCGCGAGTGAGATCGCCGAGGAAGGCGCAGCCGGTCACGCTGTTCTCGCCGAGCCAGGCCGCCACGTAGGCCACCAGCAGGGCCTCGAGCCGCTCCTCGAGCTCTCCGAGCCGCGTGCCGTTGAGATCGGGCAGGTGGGCGCTCATCAACGTCTCGAGGGCGGGCGACGGCAAGAGGCGCGGCGTGCCCGTGTAGAGCTTCTCCACGATCAGCTCGCGCAGGCGCGCCACCCCCTCCTTGCGGCCGCCGATGGGGCCCGCCTTCATGCGCACGGGCCGGTCGATCCCGAACAGCAGCACCTGTGCCGACTGGGTGTGCGTCTCGACCAGGCGCTCGGCCGCCCCCGCGGCCGGGTTGATGTCGAAGCCCATGCGCACCAGCCCCTTCGCCATCGTGCGCGGGTGCGAGGCGGACACCGTGTTGTTGGCGTACTCGTCGATCCGGTAGCGGCTGAAGTGCTCGGCAAGCTGCTTGTCGCAAGGGCGGCTGCCGGAGAGATTCTCCACGACGATCGGCGCGTTCGTCGCGAGAATGCAGCCGGTGCGCCCCCGGCTGCGGGCCAGCCACCGCAGCGTGTCCTCGTGGGCACGCAGGCTGTCGGCGCTCTCCACCCGCACGCCACCCTCCGCCGGCTCGAGGATCACGCCTCCCGAGCTGTCGCGCGGAGTCCAACCAAGATCAAGCCCCAGATATCTCATCGAACTCACCCGATCCTGCTCAAACTTTCCAGCGGCCCAGAAGCCCGGAGATCGCGAGGCGTGCGCCCGCGAACTTGGCCCCGCCGCTACGCCCGATCTCGACAAGGCCTTCTGCCATCGTCGCGAGCGCAGGTGTGTACGGATACCACCACATCTCCTTCGCCTGGAAGGACTTGTCGACCACCACGGTGCGCGGGTGCACCAGCCCCGCCAGCGCCCACTTGGAGCCCGTGGCGCCGAAGCCGCTCTCCTTGCGCCCGCCCCATGCCGCGCCGCCCATCGGGCCGGTGAAGCAGCAGTTGTTCACGAAGCTCACGCCACACACCACGCGTGCCGCGAGCGCCGCGGCGCGCGCGTGGTCCCTCGACCACACCGACACGCAGAGGCCGTAGGCCGAGTCGTTGGCGAGTTCGACGGCCTGGTCTTCGCCGTCGAAGGCCGCCACCGGCACCACGGGACCGAAGGTTTCCTCGCGCATCAGCGCGCAGTCGGGAGGCACATCCACGAGAACCGTGGCCGGGTAGTAGAAACCGGTGCCGACGGGCTCGCCGCCGCACAGCACGCGGGCTCCCCGCTCCACGGCCTCGGCTACCTGGGCGTGGACCTTGGCAAGGGCGCGCGCGCTGACCAGGGGGCCGAGATCCGCGCCCACGCGCAAGGCCTTCGCCGCGCCGACCAGGCGCTCGACAAAGACATCGTGGATACGACGGTCGACATAGACCCTCTCGATGCTCGCGCAGTCCTGGCCCGCGTTGTGGAAGGCTCCCCAGGCGATGCCGGCCACGGTGCGATCGAGCTTGCAGTCGTGGAGGACGAGGGCGGCGTCTTTGCTACCAAGCTCGCAGGCGCTGGGGACGACCTTGCTCGCCGCGTGCGCCGCCACCTTGCGACCGCCGGCCACGCTCCCGGTGAAGATGACCTTGTCGACGCCGGCCTCGATCACCGCCGCGCCGTGCCCGGGCCCCCCGATCACGGTGACCACGAGGTCGGCCGGGAGCGAGGCCGCGAAGATCTCGGCCAGCAAGGCTCCGCAGCGCGGCGCCAGTTCCGAGGGCTTGAAGACGACGGCGTTCCCGGCGAGCAGCGCCGGCACGATGGTGCGCAGCGGCAGGTTGACGGGGTAGTTCCACGGCATGATGAGCCCGATCACCCCGAGCGCCTCGGGGACGACCTGGACCGACTTCATCGGGTAGTTCACGGGGTTCAGCGGCACCTCGACGGGATCGAGCTCGTCGTCGATCAGGTCGAGCCAGGCGGGAACGAGCTCCGACGTGGTGACGACCTCGCTCGTCCACGCCTCGCCGGCCGGCTTCCCGATCTCCTCGCCGAGGACGCGCACGATGTCGGGCCCGCGGCCGAGGAAGGCCGCGGCGAGCTTCTCCATGGCGGCCTTGCGCTCCTCCAGCGGGCGGGCGCGCCACTGGCCGCCGGCCACGCGCGCCCGATGCACGAGCCCGGGCACCTGGGAGAGCGGGGTGCACGGCATCTCGCCGGCGCTCTCGCCGGTGCGAGGGTCGGTGAGCTCGAGGACATCGTTGCCGTCGGGGGGCATCAACGCCCCCTATCGCGACCGCTGCCCGCGCGCCCCGCGTCGGACAGCGCCCAGCGGAGGGCGGGGCGGCGGCGCAGCGAGTCGCCTAGAGCGCCGTGGGTGGCATCGGCAAGGCGCCGCGCCAGCACCCGAGCCTCGGGAAGCCGCGCCGAGGCGCGCACGGCATGGAGCACGTCGAGCAAGAGCAAGGGGTCGCCGGCGCGGCGCGACTCGCTCTCCGCGGCCTTCAGGATGTCGGGATCGCGGCCCACGAGCGCGCCGACCAGCATCAACTGCGCGAGCAGGCGATGACTCCCCATGCGCCCGAGCACCTCGACGGAGGTTGACACGTGCTGCGCGTTGGCGGTGTAGAGCGCCGCCATGCCGTCGTGGAACGCCACCCGGGCGGCGTCGCCCGCCCGCTGCGCCGTCTCCATGCCCGCGAGGTGCGCGGCCAGCGCGGCCGGGGCGTCGCCGCGCTCGCGCCGCTCGTCCGCGAGGACCTGGTAGTAGAAGGCACGCACCGCGTAGGGGGCCGCCGCATCGGCCGCCGCGCCGCACGCGGCGATGCGGGCACCCGCCGCGTCGAAATCGCCCGCGCCCACCTGCACCCACGCCC
>VGRE01000291.1 GCA_016875435.1 Deltaproteobacteria bacterium
CTCGCCTACCTACTGCTCGCCCCCCTCGCCTGCGATGGCGGCGCCAACGACGCCGACGACACCGGTAACACCGGTAACACCACCGGGCGCGCCTTCAGCGACTTCGTCAGCACCACCACCCCGTACACCGGCGACAACACTTGCGTCGGGGGCAACTTCGGCGAGGTCGACCCCGCCAAGCAGGTGGACGTGACCCTCAACGGCGAGGTTCGCGACTTCCAGGAGGATGAGCCTGTTCCCGACGCGACGGTGAAGTTCTGGTTCTCGGACGACATCGCCACCAGCCCCGACGCAGAGGAAACCGCCGACGCCAACGGCGCCTTCAGCACCACGGTGCCCGTGTGCCAGCCCATTGGCTACGGCACCTCCACCCCGCCCGAGTGGGAGGAGACGGTCGACACCTACGAGGTACACCAGATCTTCGGCTACGAGCAGGACGGTGTGGCCAGCGAGTGGATCAACAGCGTGAGCCGCGCCACCGCCAACATCATCCCCGCGGTGATCGGCGTGGAGTGGGACGAGACCACCGGCATCGTCGCCGGCACAGCCTATGACTGCGCCACCGGTACCGACGGCGAGACCGAGTACTTCGGGCACGCGCAGGTCTTCGTACACGACGGCAACGGCACCCCGCCCGATGCCACCACCGTGTACTACTTCAGCGACAGCGACCTCCCGGTCGCCAACGAGTCGCAGGCCGACGTCAACCCCAACAACGGCCTCTGGGTGGCGGTCAACGTGCCGGTTGGCACCTGGACCGTGGAGATGTGGGGCTACGACGGCGCGGAGTACGTCAACCTCGGCAGCACCGTGCTCACCATCAAGTCGGGCTCGGTCAACATCTCGAACATCTTCGCCGGTCGCGCCGACGGCCTGGGCTACCCCGACTCCTGCCTGGTCGAGTAGATGGGGGCCGCTCTCCTGCTCGCGCTCGTCGCGAGCGAAGCGCGCGCCGACGCGCCTGACAACTGGAAGTTCAGCCTCGACGGCTTCTACCGGCTCCGGGCGTACGACTTCATCGATCTCTACGAGGGCCAGGCCGCTGGCGGCACCTACCTCACCCACAAGGTGCGCCTGCAGCCCCAGCTCAACTACGAGGATCGCGCCAAGTTTTTCATGATGGTCGACATGCTCGACGGCGTGCTGTGGGGCGACAACCAGTCCCTGGCCAGCACGGCGCTTTTCGCTGGCGACCCGAGCTACACCGGCATCGACGGCACCGAGGTGGAGCCCATCGTCGTGCGGCGGGCGTGGACCGAGTTCAAGGTCCCGGTGGGCCTGATCCGCGCCGGGCGGCAGGCGAGCCACTGGGGCATGGGCCTGCTCGCGAACGACGGAAATGGCTTCGACGACACCTTCGGCGAGAACAAGTTCGGTTCAACTTACGACCGCATTCTCTTCGCCACCCGTCCGATCACCGTGGCCACCACCGTCGCCAACATGGTCAATGGCAAGAGCAAGGTGCGCGACATCCCGCTGATCGCGGCGATCGGCGTGGACCGGCTCGTGGAAGACCCGCTGATCCAGTACTACGGGTACACCTGCGACCCCGAGACCTCCGACGACGACACGCGCTGCAGCGCCGACGACGACCACTCGTGGACGGAAGCGCGCGAAGACGAGTACCGCTCCGATGCCTGGTGGGTCGACACCCAGGACGACGTGTACGAGATGGTGTACGTGCTGGTGTACCGCGGGGAAGACGTGCAGTTCAGCGAGTCGCTGAAGGGCGACCTGACCGCCGGGTTCTACATCGTGAACCGCATCCAGGCCGAGACCGAGTCAGACGTGCTGATCATCGACGGCTACGTGAAGTCCGAGGTGGCGAACACCTACTTCGAAGCCGAGATGCTCACCATCCGCGGCGGCACTCGCGCGATCACGCTCGACGACGCCGAGGCCGAGGATCCCATCCTGAAGAACGCCGACATCTGGGGCTATGTGCTGCGGGGCGGCTACCAGGACCAGAAGTACACCGCGCTCCTGGAGTACGGCTACGCCTCGGGCGACGACAAGCCCACCGACACCGAGTTCACCGGTCGCCCCCTGCACCCCGACCACAACGTGGGTCTCCTCTTCTACGAGGAGATCATGGCGCGGGTCACCGCCGAGGTCTGGGGTGAAAAAGCGCGGGGACTGTGGAGCAACGGCGGCGTGTACAACAGCCGCTACATCTACCCGAACGTGCGCTTCCGCCCTCTTCCCAACTGGGAGATCATCGGCGCTTACATGATGGCCTGGCCCGACAAGCCCGACGGATCCCGGGTGCGCTGCGCCGAGGGCGACGACGTGGAGTGTACCGCCTACACCGCCACCAGCGACTACCTCGCGTGGGAGGCCGATCTCGGGATCAAGCACAAGTGGGCCGACCACGTCAACTTCACGCTCGAGGCCGGCTACGCCCACGTGACCGACCGCATCCCCCTGAAGACCACCGGCCTGCAGTACGAGACCGACGACGAGGGGCGCGAGTACGGCAACTTCTGGACGGTGCAGTCGCGCATCGCCTACGAGTTCTAGGTGCTCTCTCTGCTCCTCGCGGCTGGCCTCGCCCTCGCGGGGCTCGCGGAAGACGTGGAGACCGCCGCCGACGCGGAGCAGCCCACCGACCTGCGCCAGGCGGCCTTCTCGCGCCTTCACGGCGAGGAGCACACCAGCGCCCTGGTCAAGCTGGCCCAGGACGCCGACACCACGCCCGCCAAGCGCTGGGTGGCGGTGCGGGCGCTCGGGAAGAACGAGTCGACGCCCGCCCGCGACGCGCTCGTGGAGTTCCTCGCCAGCGACAACGCGCCGGTGCGGATCGCCGCGTGCCTCGCCCTGGGCGAGCGGGGCGACCGGGCGCTCGCGGGGCGAGTGGCCGCGCGACTCGAAGACAAGGCGCTCCTGGTGCGGCATGCCGCCGCCGACGCGCTGGGACAGTTGCGCGACCCGGGCACCATCCCCGACCTGGCGCGCGCTATCGACGACCCGACCAACCACTACCGCGGCGCCTCCATGTGGGTTCGTCGCCACTTTGTGGAGGCCATCGGGAACATCGGCGGCGACGGCGCCATCGCCCCGCTGAAGAAGGCGCTCGACGATGGCGACAAGGACGTGGCCGGCGCGGCGATCCAGGGCTTCGAGAAGCTGGCCGGGTTCTCCTACGGCGAGGGGCGCAGCGACGCCGAGGAGAAAGAGGCGTGGCGACGCTGGGCGGGCCAGCGGGGCGGCTAGCCCTACCGGGTGACCTGCAGCTTCAGCACGGTCTTGCCGATACCGATGGTGTCGCCCGAGCGCAGGCGACCGACGAGCACGCGGCGACCATTGTGGTAGGTGCCATTGGTGGAGCCGAGATCGCGGAGGAAGATCATGTCGCGACCGAACACCTCGACCACCGAGTGACGGCGGCTCACCTCGCCATCCGACAAGGGAACTTCACCGTTTCGACGGCCGATGTTGACGTTACCACGGGTAAACCTGAACACCTTGCCGGTGTCCTGGCCTGCCACCACCTCGACGAGCGCGTTGAGCCCCGGCGGCAAGCGGAGCTCCTGCCCGATCACGTCGGCGGGCGAGCGCGTGCGCTCGCCGCTCCCGGCGATCTCCACCAGCTCTTCCTCCAGCAACCACGCGAGGTCGGCGCCCGCGGCCGGGTTGGACTCGGGCACCTTCTCCTCGGCGGTGGCTTGCTCCTCGGGCGCGCCGACGAAGAGGATGAGCTTGGTGCTTCCTAGCTGGATCTCGCTACCCGGCCGCAGCACGAGTTCCCGCACGAGGCGACCGTCCACCATGGTGCCGTTGGTGCTGCCGAGGTCGGTCAACACCCACTCGGCACCGCGGGCGGCCACCTGGCAGTGACGCCCGCTCACCAGCGGGTCGTCGAGCAACAGCTCGCCCTGCCTGCGACCGATCACCAGCGGCTCGCGCGGCGACAGGGGGACGTTGAGCCCTTGCCTCGCGCCATGCACGATCTTGAGGAAGCTGCGCGCCATGGAGAGCTAGGCGCTGCGCGTGGCGCCGCGCCGCTGGCGCGCGCCCTTCCAGTAGAGGTGGAAACGACCCGGCAGCTCGCGACCAACCAGACTCTCGGCGAGGCACCCGGCGGCGGCGAGGCGATCCACGTCGACGCCGGTGGGCACGCCCATCTGCTCGAACACGTTGACGAGGTCTTCCGTGGCGGCGTTGCCGCTGGCGCCGGGCGCGTAGGGACAGCCTCCCATCCCGCCCACCGATCCGTCGATCTGCCGCACCCCGGCACGGTAGGCCACCACGGCGTTGGCCAGCGCCGTGCCGCGGGTGTCGTGGAAGTGGACCGCGATGCGGTCGATGCCGACGCCGAGGTCCGTCGTGACCGCCGCGAGCACGCGCTCGACCTGGGCCGGGTCGGCCATGCCGGTGGTGTCGCCAAGGGCCAGCGTGTGCGCCCCAGCCGCGAGCAAGCGCTCGCCGATGCGCAGCGTGTTCTGCACCGGCACGTCGCCCTCGGAGGGGCAACCGAACACCGTCGAGATGTAGCCGCGCACCTCCATGCCCTCGTCGCGCGCCACGCCGATGAGCTCCTCGACGCTGGCCAGCGACTCGCGCACGGTGCGGTTGACGTTCTGCTTGTTGTGCGTCTCGCTCGCGCTCAGGAACGTGGCGACGTGGTGGATGCCGCACTCGATGGCGCGCTCCAGCCCGACCTGGTTGGGCACCAGGGCCCAGTAGCGAACGCCCTCGTGGCGCGGCAGCATGCGCACCAGCTCGGCGGCGTCGGAGAGCTGCGGGATCCAGCGGGGGCGCACGAAGCTCGTGACCTCGATGTCGCGCAAGCCGCTCGCCACGAGCGCCTCGATCAGCGCCACCTTTCCCTCGAGCGACACCACCGCCGCCTCGTTCTGCAGACCGTCGCGA
>VGRE01000292.1 GCA_016875435.1 Deltaproteobacteria bacterium
GGCGACCATGGCAGCGAGGTTCACCGCGATGCATAAGATCACGGTGCCGCGCACCTGCAACTGCGGCAACAGCACGAAGCCCGCGAGGAAGGCCCCGAGCAGGGCGCCCACCGTGTTCGCCGCGTAAATGCCGCCGACCGAGCGGGACAGGTCGCGACCGCGAACCGCCGCGACGAGCATCGGGAAGGTGGCGCCCATGAACAGGGCCGGGGGCGCCATGAGCGCCACCGCGATGAGGCACTTCATCGGCCACAGGAGGGTGTCGGCCATCGGCTCGATGGCGAAGTAGGCCTTCACGAAGGTGAGGGGAAGCCAGCGCCAGCGGAACATGGCGCCGAAGGTGAACAGCGCCACGGCGAGCTGGGCGACGGCGACACCTAGCCAGGCCTTGTCGCGACGGGCAACGCGCTGGGCGAGGCTGGCGCCGCCCTCGCTGCCGATGGCGATGCCCACGAGGAAGGCGAGGAGCATCACGGTGAAGGCGTAGGTGGAGGCCCCGAGGATGAGCGTGAGCAGGCGGAACCACGCGACCTCGAGCGCCAGCGACGAGAAGCCTGCCAGCGCGGCCACGAGGTACCAGGGCCATGGGGAGCCCTCGGGCGTGCCCGGGCTGGGCTCGGGCAGCGCGGGCTGGCTCTCCGTCTCGACCCGGGACTCCTCCTCGAACTGCCGGTCGAGTCGCCAGGCCACGGCCGCGAGGGCGAAGTTCACGCACGCGGCGAGCAGGGTGGTGCCGAACACGCCGATGCCGGGGAGCAGGTAGAAACCCGCGAGCCAGGTTCCGAAGACGGCGCCGGCCGTGTTCACCGCGTAGAGCCGCCCCGCCGAGGCCAGCGAGCCTTCCGCCACCGGTAGCCGCACGAGGAGCGGCAGCGTGGCGCCCATCGCGGCGGTGGGCAGGAGGAGGACCAAGCCGAGGACGAGGAACTGGAACACCCCAAAGCTCACGACGCTGGGGCTGAAGGTGTGCCAGAAGCTGAGGTACAGGGGCTCGATCGCGTCGAGAATCAGGGGGAAGGCAAGCGCGAAGGCGCCGATGCCGAGTTCCAAGATGGCGTAGGCGCGCAGCGGTCGCGACACGCTCGCGGCGTGCTTGGCGCCGACCGCACCGCCGGCTGCCAGGCCTGTCATGAACGCGGCGAGCACGGTGGCGATGGCGAACTGCGAGGTGCCGAAGATCCGGTGCAGTTCGCGCGACCAGATCGACTCGTAGACAAGGCCGGCGGCGCCGGAGACGAAGAAGAGGATGACGAGGCGGTTCAAAGCGCGCTGGACTAATCCGGGGCGTGGACGCCGACGCTCAGGGCGCGAGATCGCCCGTGGTGTAGAGGCTACTCATGTTTCCGCCAGCGCTCGCCATCCCGTCGTAGAACGTGGGCATGAACGCGTACGCGGCGGCCACGACGGCCACGCAGATGATGGCGATGACGAGCGCCCACTCGACGGTCGACTGGCCTTGGCGGTGGGAACCTCGCACGTCCTCATCATATCGCGATAAGCGGCCGCGGAAATGTACCCGCACCAGAAGCTCGAGTGGACGCAGGAGCACCTGGAGGAGAAGCTCGCCGGGTCGCCCGACGACACCGTCGCGCGAGCCGAGCTGGCTCGCGTCTGCCTGTCGCGGGCTCTCTACCATCACGGCGGCGAGGCGCTGGCGGCCACGGCCCTCCAGCATGCCAAGCGCGTGGTACACGACGAGCCCGAGAACGCCGAGGGGCACGTGCTCTGCGGCGCGGCGCTGGTGGCGCTCGAGCGTCCCGACGGGGCGCAGCGATACCTCGACGAGGCCCTGCGGCTCGAGCCCACGCGCGCCGACCTCCACCTGGCTCTGGGCGCGCTCTACCGCGCCCAGAAAGACCTTCACCTCGCGATTCGTCACCTGGAGAACGCCTGTCGCGCATCGCCGGAGAGCTGGGAGTCTCACCTGCTGCTCGGGCGCACCCTCGCGGAGCGGGCGCGGCAGGTTGGCGGAACGCGTCTCGTCGAACGCGCACAGTTTCACCTGGTCCAGGCGCTTGCGCGTGAGCCGAGCCCCGACCTGCTCCCGGTGCTGATGCGCGACCTGGGGCTCCTCTGCCTTCAAACGGGTCGTTATCACGATGCCGAGAAGCTCTTCGTGCGCCTCCGGCAGCACCCGAGGTTCTCCAACGCCGCGCGCAAGCACCTCGGGCAGGTGGCCTTCGGGCTCGGCAAGTACAAGGGCGCGATCCAGCACTACCGGCAGTACCTCGAGGGCGTGGCGGCCCACGCCCACGGCGACGACGCCGGCGTGCTCGCCCAGATCGGCCTCGCCTACTTGCACCTGGGTGAGCTCGCGAAGGCGCGGGAACACTGCAACAAGGCGTTGTTGCTCGACTCCGACCTGCTGGCCGCCCGGCATGCCCTCGGCTGCGTGCTGGTGGAAGAAGGGCAGGTGGCCGACGCCATCAGGGTCTTCCGCGACACGCTCCAGGAGCACCCCGACGACATGGTCAGCTACGTGGAGCTGGCGCGGACCCGCCGGCGCGCGGGCGACGTGGGCTGGTTGCAGCGGGCGCTGGAGGTGGAAGTCTCGGGCTTCGACCAGCTGCCGCCCACCGGCGGCGAGCAGGCGCCGCGCACCGTCGCCCGCCAGCGAATCGCGGTGTTGCTCGAGGAGCTCAAGGTGGTTGGCCCGAGCTCGGTTGGCGCAGTCCTCGGCGTCATCGAGCGCACCGAAGACGAGGGCCTGCGTTTCGCAGCCTGGGAAACGGCCTGCGCGCTTACCGCTGGCCACGTGGCCGACGAGCTGGGCGGCCGTCTGCGCGAGGCGGGGCGCTGCTACTCGGTGGGGCTGGCGCGCAACGCGCTCGCGGCGGCGGCCTACATCCCGGAGCCCGCCCTCACGGCGGGGCTGAACGTCACGATGGAGGACATCCAGCGGGCGGCGGTGGAACGCCGTGGCAACGCGGCCGACCTCACGGCCCACCGTCGCGCCGTGGAGGCCGAGCGGGAAGCGGCGCGCGCCTGGCAGGCCATCCTCCTGCTCGCCATCGCCACCCGTCGGAGCCGCTCGGCGCGCGAGCTGTTCGGCACATGGGGCCAGGGCGTCGACACGGAGCTGGGGGTGGCGGTGCTCGCGGCGCAGGCCACCTGCGGCGAGCCGGAGGCGGCACGGGCGCTGCACCGCCGCGCGCAGGAGCGCGGGGCTTCGGTGGTGATCGACAAGCTGCTCGCCAGGGTCACGCCTCCTGCGGCGCGGGGCGAGCCCCAGCCGGTCGGCAGCGGCGACATCAAGTGCAGCGCCTGCGGCCGGGGCACGGCGCAGGGTGCGCCGCTGTTCTCGGGCACTCGCGCGGTGTTGTGCTCGCTGTGCGTGAGCGAGCTGGTGCGCGATCGTCGCGAGTCAGCATCACCGGAGAGCGCGAGCTGCCACCTTTGCGGCCGCACCGCCTTCGAGTCCCGCGGCCTCTGGCAGAAGGCGGGCATCGACGCCTGCGCGCACTGTCTCGAGTTCAGCGTCGGCCTGCGGGAGCGCGAGGAAGTAGACCGGTTTCTCGCGAGCTGGTGATCAGGCCGTAGGCTGTAGGTTCGAGGCCGTAGGAACGAGCGCCCCGGTGGGGCGCCACGCCACCCCTCCCGGGGGAAGGGCGCCCCGCGCGGGGCCACCGCCGCTCAGCGCCTAAGCGCTACGACCCTCAATCAGGCAAATCCTGAACCGCCATCCGCGAGCAGGAGATGCGCCGCAGGTACGTCGCGTAGTCGAAGCTCGGGCTGTTCGCAGCGTCGTGGCAGCCCCGGCAGGTGGCCTCGTCGACTACGGTGCCCCGGCTGCCGTCTTGCTGCGCGTGGCCTCGCATCGGCCCGTGGCAGGCCTCGCATTGCACGGCCTTGTAGGGCTGCACTGCCTGCGGCTCGAGCGATGAGAAGCCCCCGGGCTTGCCGAAGCCGGTGGAGTGGCAACCCACGCACTCCGGGTTGCGCGCTGACTGGCGAGCCTCGAGCGATGCCCAGGCCGTCGCGTGTTTGTCGAAACTGAAGCTGGCTAGTCGATCGGCGTGGCAGAACGAGCACGACGCGGAGGTGCCGTAGGCTGAGTCGGCGGGGCGGGCAGCCTCGGCCTGGGCCGTCGCGAGCTGGGTCTGGTGAAAGAGGTCGACCAGCGTGGACACCGGCGTGTCGCCGTCGAGGTCAGGGGCAAGGGGGCGGCTGGAGACCACCGCCACGTTGCGCCCCCGGGTCTGCTCCGCCAGCGTGGCAAGGTCTCGCGCGAAGGCCTCGCCGAGCACGTTCGCGCCTGCCTCCGCCGTGTCGGCCCGCTCGCGAGCGCCCGCGACCGACTTCCAGACGCCGCCGTCCTCGATGGCCCAGGGCCCGGGGGTGCTCGCCAGGCTGAGGTGGACCATGGTCACGTGGCGGCCCCGGGCGGGCGTCTCGATCACGGGGGCGCCGCGGCCGACCCACGGGTCCTCGAGGTTCTCGCCGGCCGTGGCGAGTACGGCGCCGAGCCCCGCCACCCCGTCGGCCACGGCGCGGTTGACGGCGGCACCGGCGTTCGACAACACCACCCAGGTGTCGGCCTCGCCGCTGATGGCTTCGCGCACGGCGCTCACCGCGTCGCGAGCGGGCACGCCGTCAACCGGGGCGGACAGGCCGACCACGCCCACGCGGACCCCATCGCGATCCACCACGCTCGCCGCCGCGAAGGGGGCACCCCAGGTGGCCGACACGGCGCGGTGGTCGGCGAGCCAGCCCGCCGACATCACCAGGCGGTCGAGCGCGCCGGGTGCCCAGGCGTCGAGCCCCGTGGCCTCGGCCAGCCGCATCACCGCCTCGGCGCGGTCGCGCGACTCAGCCGGCGCCTTCCCGGGCAGGGGCTTGGCGAG
>VGRE01000293.1 GCA_016875435.1 Deltaproteobacteria bacterium
TCGCCAGCGACCCGGGAACGCTGTTCTCGCCGCTCGCGGCCGCCTCGGCGCGGTCTCTGGCGCCGCCCGAGGGCTGGGTGCGGGCGCGCCCCACCGGCACCGTCTCGACCGGTCACCTGTACGCCGGTCATGGCCCCTTCGACCCGGGCGCGGTCTCCGACCTGAGCTTCGACGCGCGTGAGCACGCCTTCCCGCCCGTGGGCGGCGTCGAGCTGCGCGTGGCCGACGCCTGGGTGTTCCGCGTGGACCACTGGTCGGACTTGCTCTGGGCCAACCTGCTCGCCCTCGGCCCCTTCCTCTGGGCGCGCCTCGCCACGCCGGCTTCCCTGGCGTGGGCGGTGGCGCGCCGGTGGACGCTTCGTCCCGAGTTGCTCGCCGGGGCGCTGGTCGAGCGCGACGGCGCCTTTGTCCATCCCTCCGCCACCGTCGAGTTCTCGGTGCTCGCGCCGGGCGCGCGGGTGGGCGCGGGCGCTGTCGTGCGCGGGACGGTCCTCGGGCCCGGCGCCTGCGTCGAGGAACTCGCCATGGTTGAGGCGTGCGTGCTCGGCGAGGGCGCCCGGATACAGCGGCAGGCGATGGCGAAGTTCAGCGTGATCGAGCACGGCGCTGCTCACGCGGGCGTGGTGCAGCTCGGGGTGCTCGGCGCCGGTGCCGAGGTGCGACAGGGCGCGGTGCTCTTCGACCAGTCGCTGGGTGAGCCGGTACGCGTGCGACGTGCCGGGACGCTGGTCGCCGCACCGCACGGCATGGTTGGCGCCTGCATCGGGCCCGGCAGCGTGGTGGGCCAGGGCGTGCGCGTCGCGGCGGGGCGCGCCGTCCCGCCGGGCCTGACGGTTCTCCCCGATCCCTCGGCCGTGCTCACGAGGGTGGAGGTGCCGGAGGGGGCCACGCGCGCGCGGGTGGTGAACGGTCGCCTCGAGGTGCTGTCTTGAGGTGGGGCGACCCTGGCTTCTCCGAGTTCCTGCTCGGCAGCTACCTCGCCTTGCTCACCCTGTTGTGGACGGCCTTCCTCGCCGGGGTCGGGGCTTGGCACCGTCGCCACGCGCTGCCTGCGGCGAGCAACGTGCCGCTTCCGAAGCTCAGCATCTGCATCCCGGCCCGCGACGAGGCGCCCAACATCGAGGCCTGCGTGCGCGCGGCGCTGCTTGGCGATCACCCCGACTTCGAGGTGGTCGTCATCGACGACTGTTCCACCGATGGCACCCCCGAGAAGGCGATCCTGGCCGGCGGGGGCGACGCGCGCCTCCGTGTCGTCGTGGGACTGCCGCCGGCGGCCGGCTGGGCAGGCAAGCCCTGGGCCTGCGCCCGCGCCGCGGCCGAGGCGCATGGCGAGCACCTCCTGTTCATCGACGCCGACGTGGTGCTCGCCCCGGACGCCGCTCGCCTCGCCGCCGCGGTGCTCCTCGAGCAGAAGCTCGGGCTGCTCTCCCTCTTCGGCACCTGGCGCCTGGAGAGCTTCTGGGAGAGGGTGGCCATCCCGGTGATCGGGTGGTTCGTGCGCGGCGCCACCGACATCGACGCGGTCAACACTCCGGGGCGGAAAGACGCCTTCGCGAACGGGCAGTTCCTGCTCGTGTCACGCGCGGCCTACGACGCGGTGGGCGGCCATGCCGCCGTGCGCGGCGAGGTGCTCGACGACGTGCGCCTGGCTCACGCCTTCAAGCAGCGCGGCTGGTCGATCGGCCTCTATGCTGGCCCACGCGCCTTCCGCGTGCGGCTCTACCGGAGTCTCGGCGAGATCTTCCTGGGTTACACCAAGAACTTTTACGAGGGCATGGGGCGGCGTCCCCACGTGGCGCTCGGGGCCCTGTTGTTCCTCGCGGTGTCGTCCTTCCTGCCCTACGCCCTGTTCGCCGTGGCCATGCTCCATCCGGCCACCGTGCTTACCGGGATGACGGCAGCCTGGCCCTGGCAGGTTTGGCTCGCGCTCACCTGTGGCCTGCCGGTGGCGTTCCGCTTTCGGCTCGACCGGGCCGACGGGCGCAGCGGCTGGATGGCCTGGTCGCACCCGGTGGGCAACGCGGTGCTGGCCGCGGTGTTGCTCGGCTCGGTGTTCCGGGTGCGGGCGCGGTGGAAGGGCCGTGTCTTCCACGACGGGCGCGCCGCCTAGAAAGCAAGAACGCCGATTCCGGAGGATCGGCGTTCTTCGTGGTGGAGCAGGAGACGGGATTTGAACCCGCGACAACCACGTTGGCAACGTGGAGCTCTACCGCTGAGCTACTCCTGCAGGGCGCCGCCCTTCTAATCTCGCTGCCCCCGCCGTCAAGCCCCGGCGCGGATTCTGCACCACCGCGCGCATCGGGCGGGTGACGATGGCGCGCTTCTCTGCTACGGTGGGGTGCCCCGATTTCGCCTTCACTTTGGAGCGTTCATGCGCGCCCTCTCCTCTCGACTCGGTCTCGTCGGCCTCCTCTCCATCGTCGCGCTTTCCGCTTGCGACGGCGCGCCAGCGGACGACAACGAGAAGGGGAAAGACAAGGACACCGACACCGACAGCGGCTCCGACTACGTGCCGCCCACCGACGCCGACGGCGACGGCGTGACCCCGGCCGATGGCGACTGCGACGACAACAATGCCGAACTGCGCCCGGGGCAGGCCGAGACCTGCAATGGCATCGACGACAACTGCAACGGCGTGGTCGACGAGGGCCTTCCCGACACCGACCGCGACGGCGTGGCCGACTGCGAAGACACCGAAACCTGCGACGGCGTCGACAACAACGGCGATGGCCAGGTGGACGAGGGCTTCACGGACGCCGATGGCAACGGGGTGGCCGACTGCGTGGGCGTCGAGGAGTGCGACGGCCTCGATAACAACGAGAACAGCCGGGTCGACGAGGGCTTTGACGAGGACAACGACGGCTACACCAGCTGCGGCGACGACTCCACCCCGGCCGACTGCGACGACACCGACCCCAACATCTTCCCCGACGCCGGCGAGGTGAGCGGCGACAATGTCGACAACGACTGCGACGGCCTCATCGACGAGGGCGACTGGGCCGAGGGCGACCTCGCGATCAACGAGATCATGAACAACCCCGGCGACGTGCTCGACCCCGACGGCGAGTGGTTCGAGTTGGTGAATACCTCCGACCGCACGCTGATCCTCAATGGTCTCGTCATCGCCTCCGATAGCGACGCCGAGTGGCACCAGGTGGCGAGCGACGAGGTGCTGGAACTCGAGCCGGGCGCCTTCTTCGTGTTCGGCGCCAACAGCGACATCGTGACCAACGGCGAGGCCGAGGTCGGCTACGAGTACGATGGCATCGTGCTCAGCAACGAGAACGACGACCTCCAGATCTGGGCCGGCGACGTGCTGCTCGACAGCGTGGAGTGGGACGACGGCGCCACCATGCCCGACCCCTCCGGGGCCTCCATGATGGTGGATCCCTGGAGCATGGGCCCCGTGAGCAACGACGACACCGAGGCCTGGTGCCCGGCGACCATCCCCTGGTCGGGCCCCTCTGGCGACGCAGGCAGCCCCGCCGACGAGAACGAGCCCTGCTCCGACTGGGACCACGACGGCGACGGCTACTCTGGAGACGAGGGCGACTGCGACGACACCGACGCCGACATTTACCCCGGCGCCTTCGAGGACACAGACGGTCGCGATACCGACTGCGACGGCGAGGTCGAGAGCGCGCCCACCTCGGTGCCCGACTACGACGCGTCGAGCCCGCTCACCACCTGCTCACCGCTCACCCTTGACGGCGCCGCCAGCTTCGACCCCGACGGCGACCCGCTCAGCTACGCGTGGGAGCTTAGCGGCGCGCCCTCCGGCTCCGCCACCACGTCGGCCGACATCCTCAACACGACCGACGCGCAGCCGGTGTTCCACCCCGACGTCGCGGGCGACTACACCTTCACCCTCACGGTCAACGACGGCGGCGCCGACTCGCGCCCGGCGTCGATCACCGTCGCCATCGTCGACCGCGGCAGCAACGGCGACCCGGTGGCCGCGGCGGGCGCCGACCAGTCGGTGAGCAACTCCTCGACCTGCACGCCGATTTCTTACGGTGCCAGCTACGACTGCAACGAGTGCGTCACGGAAACCTTCTCCCTCGACGCGAGCGGCAGCTACGACCCCGACGGCGACGAGCTCGACTACTCGTGGAGCGTCACCAGTGGCTCCACGTACGGCACGCTGTCGTCGTCCACGGGCAGCACCAATACGCTCACCTTCGCGAGCGCGCCGGGCACCTACGGCTCAGCCCAGCAGACCGATGTCTACGTCGACGTCACCGTCACCGACTGCTTCGGCGCCACCAGCACCGACCAGCTGGTCGTCTCGTACTACTGCACCGGGTCCTGAACGCTACTCGCCGGTGGCGAGCCCCTTCTCGGCGGCTTCTGCCGGCGTCACCCAGTGGATGCAGGTGACGGGGCAGGCCTCGATCGCGTCCTGGATGAGGTCCATGGGGCCATCCTGCGCGATCGGCGAGGCCTTGCCGTCGTCGGGGAGCACGAACACCCTGTCGGTCTGCTCCACGCAGGTGCCGCACGAGATGCATTCCCACTGGTCGATGCTCAGCTTCTTACCAGCGGCCTTGGCGCGGGAGGACTCGTTGTCGAGCGGGCCCCAGTAAGGCTCGCCGTCTTCGGCCGTGTTCATGCCCTCGCCGCCCTTGATGAGCGACGGGTCGCGACCGTTGGCCTTGGCGCGGGCGATGTAGTGCTCGATGTCGGTCGACCCCATGTCGGCGTGGATGGCCTTCTTCTCGCCCTTCGCGGCGGCCGCGGCGGCGGCCGCGAGCGACACCGGTGCGGCCTCGACGACGGGCTCCGGCGCGGCGACTTCGGCGGCGGGTTCCGGCGCGAGGGCCGCAGGCTGGG
>VGRE01000294.1 GCA_016875435.1 Deltaproteobacteria bacterium
GATCGCAACGCCGCGAGGGAGGCCGCGCTCGCGGAGAAACAGGCGGCGGTGCGGGCCGGCTGGGGGGCCGACGCGGCGGCGCGGGTACGCGAGAAGGGCAAGCTCACCACCTGGGAACGCGTGGAGCGCCTGGTCGACCCGGGATCGCCCGTGTTGCCGGTCAACAGCTACGTGAACTGGGGGCGCCAGTGGAAGGGGAGCAAGCGACTGGCGCCGGGCGCCGGCGTCGTCACCGCCTACTGCAAGGTGGCGGGGCGCTGGGTGGTGCTCGTCGCCAACGACAACACCGTCGCCAGCGGATCGTGGTGGCCGATGTCGCCGGAGAAGATCGAGCGGGCCCAGGAGATGGCGCTGCGCCTGCGCGTGCCGGTGGTGTACCTCGTCGATTGTTCCGGCCTGTTCTTGCCAGAGCAGGCCCTGTCCTTCCCCGGGCGCCACGGGGCCGGCCACATCTTCCGCATGAACTCGGTGCTCGCCGCCAGCGGCATCCCGCAGGTGGCCGGCGTGTTCGGCGATTGCATCGCCGGCGGCGGCTACATGCCGATCATCTCCGACCGCGTGTACATGACGGAGTGCGCCTACATGGTGATCGCCGGGGCGGCGCTCATCAAGGGCGCGAAGTCGCAACACCTCACCTCGCTCGACATCGGCGGGCCCGAGGTGCACGTGCACCAGTCGGCCTGCGCCGACGATCGCGTGCCCGACGACGCCACGGCCATCCTCCGCATCCGCGAGGAGGTGGCGCGGCTGCCGTCGAGCGGCGCCGACTTCTACCGCGGCGGGGTCTTGCCCTCGCGGCCGCGGCACGACCCGGCCGAGCTCGGCGCGGTGATCCCCGACGACCATCGCCACGTGTACAGCGCCCACGACCTGCTCGGTCGGCTGGTGGACGACTCGCTCTTCTTCGAGGCCCTGCCCGATCGCGGCACCGAGATGGTGTGCGGCGTGGGCCGGGTGAACGGGCTCTGGGTGGGCTTCGTGGCCAATAACGTGATGCCCACGCCGCACCCGGATCGTCCCGGCGAGATGCGAGGGGGAGGCATCCTGTATCGCGACGGGATCGCGAAGGTGTCCGCGTTCTCGCGCGCCTGCAACGAAGACGGCGTGCCGATCGTCTGGCTCCAGGACATCGCCGGCTTCGACATCGGCGTGGAGGCCGAGGCGCAGGGCCTGCTGGGCTACGGCTCGTCGCTCATTTACACCAACAGCACCAACTCCGTGCCCATGGCCACCGTCTTGCTCCGCAAGGCCAGCGGCGCCGGCTACTACGCGATGGCCGGGCTGCCCTACGAGCCGGTGCTGCAACTCAGCACGCCGCTCACCCGCCTGGCCGTGATGGAGGGGCGCACCCTCGCCATCGCCGCGTTCAACACCAGGCTCGACGACAACTTCGAGATCGCGAGCACCGACCCGGAAGAACGGGCGCAGGTGCAGAAGGCGATGGACGAGACGGCGGCGCGGATCGAGGCCGACATGGACCCGATCGCCGCCGCCGCGCGCATGGACACCGACGAGGTGGTTCCCCTGGGACAGGTGCGCGACTACCTCGAGGCCTTCGCCGAGATGGCCTACCAGGCGCCTCGCCATGTCAGAAACCCGCGCATCTGGAGCCTCCACGACCTCGTGGCGCTCGCCCGGGGTGGGGTGGCGCAGGCGGAGAAAGGCGTTGCCACCGTGGCCGTCGAGGCGCCGGTGGAGGGGTTGATCCCCATCCGTGTCGCGACTGCGGGAACATTCTGGCATCGCCCCTCCCCGCGGGAGCCCAACTACGTCGACGTGGGCGGCCGCGTGGAACAGGGCCGCACCATCGGCCTCATCGAGGTGATGAAGACCTTCGCGCCGGTCGCCGCCACGATGTCGGGCACGCTCGAGCGCTGGGCCGTCGACAATGGCGCTGCCGTGGAAGCGGGGACAGTCGTCGGGTGGCTGAGGCCCTAGATCGAGAGCTGCTTCCCAAGCGGCAAGCTCCGAATACGCTTGCCGGTGGCGGCGAAGATGGCGTTGCACACCGCGCCGGGCAAAGGCGGCAGGCCCACCTCGCCGATGCCGCCGGGCGACTCGCGAGAGGGGACGATGACCACGTGCACGTCGGGCATCATCCCCATGCCCATGATCGGGTAGTTGTGAAAGTTGCCCTGCTGGACCGCGCCATCGACCAGCGTGATCGCCTCGCCCAGGACCATCGACAGTCCGTGCCCGATGGCGCTCTCCACCTGCGCCTTGATGGTGTCGGGGTGCACCACCTGTCCCGCGTCGACGGCAGCCGTCACCCGGTGCACATCGAGTTGGCCGCCGGTCACCGTCACGTCGGCCACCTCGGCCACGATGCTGCCGAAACTCTTGAAGATCGCCACGCCGCGCGACTGCCCGGCGGGGAGGGGACCGGCGGCATCGACCGCCATGTTGAAGCAGTTGAGAAAACGCGGGTTGTCAGCTAGTAGCTTGCGGCGGTAGTCCACGGGATCGGCCTTCGCCGCGAGCGCACACTCGTCGACGAAGCTCTCCATGATGAAGCCGTTGTGGCTGCCGTGCACCGACCGCCACCAGCCCACGGGGATGGGGAGCTCCACGCGCGCGTAGTCGACCTGGGAGTTGGCGATGCCGTAGGGGTGGTGCATCACGCCGTCGGTGACCGTGCCGATGAAGGCCTCGAGCCCCAGCAGGAACTCGGGGACGAGCATCTGGCCGATGTTCTGGCTCGCCATCTGCGCGTAAAAATCATGGATCAACCCGTCTGGGGCGAGTCCCGCCCGCAGGCGCGCCACGGCGGCCGGGCGGTAGTAGCCGAAGGCGAAGGCCTCCTCGCGGGTGTAGATGAGCTTCACCGGCTTGCCCGTGTGCTTCGACAGGCGCACTGCCGCGTCGGTGAAGTCCCAGAAACCCTTGCGACCGAAACCGCCGCCGAGGAAGGTGGTGTGAACATACACCTTCGAGGCGGGGAGTCCCGCGATGGCGGCGGCGTACGTCTTGACGAACTGCTGCGCCTGGGTGGGTGCCCAGATGTCGCAACGATCGGCCTGCACCCAGGCCAGCGCGGTGGGGGTCTCGATGGGGGCGTGGTCGAGGTAGGGCACCTCGTAGGTGGCCTCGATCGTCGTGGCGCCCACCGGGTCGCCGTGTTTCCAGGCCCTCTTGCCGAGGTCGAGCGAGGCGTGCAGGGTTGCCGACACCTTCGCGCTGTCGAGCCCCTTGCTCGGGCCGGGATCCCAGCTCACCTTGAGCGCCTCGTAGCCTTGCTTGGCCGCCCAGAAGTGCTCGGCGACCACCGCCACCGCCTCGATACCGTCAACCTTGAACACGTCGACCACGCCCGGCACCTTGCGCGCCGCCGCGTCGTCGAGGGACACGAAGTGGCCGCCATGATGGGGGCAGTGCTTGATGCTGGCGTGCAGCATGCCCTCGACCTGGGGATCGGCGCCGAACACGGCGGTGCCGTTCACCTTCGGCGGCAAGTCGAGTCGCGGCGGGCTCGTGCCGAGGAGCGTGAACTGCGACGGGTCTTTCAGGCGCGGCTTGGACGGTGTCGGCAGCAGCGCCGCCTCGGCGGCGAGCTCGCCGTAGGGGGCCGACCTGTCGCCCGAGCGCACCATGCCGGCCCCGGTGACGCAGTCGGCCTGCGCCACGCCCCACCGCGACGCCGCCGCCGCCGCCAGCATCTCTCTCGCCGCCGCGCCGGCCTCGCGCAGCGCCTTCCAGTAGCCGCGCACCGAGAGGCTCCCGCCGGTGACCTGGGACGAGCCGGGGTAGTCCACGTTGAGGTGCTGGTAGGCCTGGTCGGCAGGGGCAGATTCCACGCGCACGCGGGCGAAGTCGGCGTCGAGCTCCTCGGCGAGGATCATCGGCAACGACGTGTACACGCCCTGGCCCATCTCGCTGGCCCCCATGCGCAAGACGATGGTGCCGTCGGGCGCCACCCGCACGTAGGCGTTCAGGTCGTGCGCTTCGCCCGGGTGGGGCACGCCGAGCCCGATGGTGTCGTCGACCACGGGCAGGTGGGCGCAGCCGGGCATGGCGAAACCAACCACCAGTCCGGCGGAGGAGGCGAGCATCGCGCGTCGCGACAAGTTGACGAGCATCACTTCACCTCCACCGGGGTCGCGGTGGCCTCGGGGACAGCTGGCGGCTCGGGCGGGGGCTTCGCCATCTCGGCGGCGCAGGCGTGAATCGCCTTGCGGATCCGATGGTAGGTGGCGCAGCGGCAGAGGTTGGTGACCCCGGCGTTGATTTCGTCGTCGGTGGGCCGCGGGTTCTGGTTCAACAGCGCCGCCGCCGCCATGATCTGTCCCGACTGGCAGTAGCCGCACTGCGGCACCTGGTGGGCGATCCATGCGTCCTGGACCGGGTGATCGAGCTGCTCGATGGTGACGATCTTCACGCCGACGCAGGCCGACACGGGGAGCACGCAGGAACGAACCGCCATGCCGTCGGAATGCACGGTGCATGCCCCGCACAGCCCCATGCCACAACCGTAGCGAGTGCCCTTGAGTCCCAGCGTGTCGCGCAGCACCCACAAGAGCGGGGTGTTGCCGTCGACCTCCAGCTGGCGCGCGGCGCCATTGATGCTCACTTCGATCAAGGGAACTCCGGGGCGGCCCCCGTCTATCGCCCCGGTTCGTCGACGGCGGCGGCAATCACGAGGTCGCCCGCCACGTTGAGCGTGGTGCGGCACATGTCGAGGAAGCGGTCGATACCCACGAGCACGCCCACGCTCTCGGGCGGGATGCCGAGCGCGGCGGCCAGCGCCGCGATCACCGGCATCGAGGCCCCGGGCACACCGGCCGTGCCCACCCCGGCCGCCACCGCCACCAGCACGACGAAG
>VGRE01000295.1 GCA_016875435.1 Deltaproteobacteria bacterium
GCCACCGACATCGACACCGAGGCCTGTCGTAACGCAAGGATGAACGCGGCGCTGAACCATCTCGACGTCGACGTGCGCCAGGGCGACCTCTTCGCGCCCATCGCGGGCGAGCGTTTCGACGGCATCGTCGCCAACCTGCCCTTCTGGCCTGGGAGCGACAGCGCGCCTATCGGCCGCGCCTTCAGCGCCGGCGGCGACTTCCAACTTTTGCGACGCTTCGTCGCCGGGGCGCCCGGCTATGCGCAACGCGCCTACATCGTGCTGAGCGAAGCTTTCGGCGCCTTTCCCGAGGCCCGCGCCGCGCTCGGTCCCTCGGCCCGGCTCGATCGCCGATGCCGGCATCGCGGCGAGTGGCTCGATCTCTTCGCGGTCGAATGATCGCGAATCGAGATACGCGGAGACTCCCCCGGAGCGCCCATGCAGCCCCTCCCCGAACCGGCTCGGAACGCAGCCATCGCCCAGCTTGTCTCGGGCATCGTGTCCATCTTCATCATGATGCCGCTCCTGTACTTCGGCTGGCAGATGGTGGCGCTCGGCCTCGGCGTGCTCACCTTGGGCATCGGCGCGATCCTCGGCTGCTGCGGATGGAGCGCGTGCTTGCTCCTGCCCCTGGGCGTCGTGGAGATCATCGCCGGCATCCTCGGGCTCACCAACAACCCCGCCGCGGTCACGATGGGTCGCATCGTGGCCTACGTGGAGATCGCCGCCATCCTGCTCGGCGGGATCACCACCTTCATCGCGGGCGTCGTCGCCGTCATCATGCTCAACAAGCCCGAGGTCGAGGCCTGGAAGGCGGCGCAGGTCGCGGGCCCCGGCGCGTAGCGAGGCACCGGCCGACCGGGAGCCCGGCACGGCGAGGGCGGTCGAGGCACCTGCCCCGTCACCACGGGCGCCCCGACCTGTGGGGACGTTCACAGCTTGAGGCGTGACGAGGCCCCGGGGATGGCGAAACTCGCCGACCGGGGCTACCGTCCCCCCGCTTCACGGGTCACGTCGCATGAAGATCGCGCTGATCAACCCCACCCCGATGGACCACTACAGCCCGTGCATCCGCACGCTGTCGTCGTACCTGCGCCAGAACGGCCACCAGACGAGAATGATCTTCCTCCCGGCCGACACCTACGGCAACCGCTTCAAGTCGAGTTGGCGCGGCGACACGTGGTCGCACATCATGCAGATGCCCGACACGATGGTGGCCGACCTCGTGGATCTCGTCCGCGACTACGACATCATCGGGCTGTCCTTCCTCACCGCGATGTTCGACGTGGCGGCGCAGGCCACCCGCGCCATCCAGAAGGCCCACCCCGACAAGATCTTCATGTGGGGCGGCTTCCACCCCACCACCATGCCGCAGCAGGGCCTCGACTTCGTCGACATCGTGCACGTGGGCGAGGGCGAGCACTCGATGCTGGAGCTGGTCGAGCGCCTCGAAGACGGCAAGGACTTCTACGACGTCCGCAACTTCTGGTTCAAGAAGAAGAACGGCAAGGTGGTGGGCAACCCGCACCGTCCGCTCATCCAGGATCTCGACAGCCTCCCCTACCAGGACTTCAGCTTCGACGACGACTGGACCTACGACGAGAAGGCCCAGCGCCTGCAGCGCCTCGACTGGACCTACTACCGCAAGATCATGCCCACCTACCCGGATCGTTCCGGGGAGCTGCGCCCGGCCTACAAGACGATGATCACCCGCGGCTGCCCGCACAAGTGCAGCTACTGCGGCGTGGCCTTCAACCACGACCTGTACAAGGGACAGAGCTACCTGCGCCGCCGCTCGGTGGAGCACATGATCGGCGAGATCAAGCAGGTCACGCGGCTGCACCCGGAGCTCGGCATCGTCCACTTCCAGGACGACGTGTTCTTCTCCACCTCCACCGAGGAGATCCAGAAGTTCTCCGCCGTGTGGCAGAAAGAGATCGGCATGCCCTTCCGCGCTCAGTGTTCGCCCACCACCATCAACGAGGAGAAGTACAAGGCGCTGATCGAGGCCGGCCTGTGCTTCACCGAGCTCGGCATTCAAACGGGCTCGACCGAGACCATGAAGATGTACAAGCGCGGCATGACCAACGAGCAACTGCTCAAGGCCGTCAACATCATCAGCAAGTACAAGGACTACATCCAGATCCCCGACTACCACATGATCCTCGACAACCCGTGGGAAACCACCGAGGACGTGATGAAGGGCCTTCGTCTCTTGTGGACGCTGCCGCCGCCTTACAACTTGCTTCCTTCCTCGCTCATCCCCTACCCGGGGACGGAGTTCTACCACAAGAGCATCGAGGACGGCTTCGTGACCGACGAGTTCAACCAGGTGTACCGCCGCGGCTTCCACTCGCCGAATGGCAACTACCTGAACTTCCTGTTCTTCCTCACGCTGTTCAACAATCTCCCGAAAGAACTCGTGCAGTTCCTCGCCAACGACCGTTTCGTGCGCGTGTTCAACCAGCGCAAGTACGACTGGTTCTGGGGCAAGGCCTACCAGTACGGCGAGTACGTGCGCCAGGCCCAGAAGCTCGGCACCTTCGCGGTGAAGGGGAAGCTGTTCGAGATCAAGTCGATGCGGGAGCTCAAGCGCGTGGCCAACCAGATCAAGTAGCCGCTACCCCATGTCGATAATGCGGCGGGCCAACTCGTCGACCTTCACACTCAACCCGGTAAAGTCGGACCTGCTAAGCACGATCTCGCCGCTGAGCTGCAGGAAGTCGCCGGAGGGGAAGAGTACGAAGAGCACCACCGGCTCGCCGGGGTTGCCGAGGCCGCCACGGTTGAGCTGCAGGGCGCCGGCCGACAGATCGTCGCGGTAGGCCCGCCGGTACACCTCGGCATCGCGGAACATCAAGCTGAGCCTACCGCGGTCGACCACCACCGCGGGGTCGTCCGCAGGCGCCGCCGGCCGGGGCAGGGCGGACGTGCGGGGGGGGGTGCCGCGGGGTTCCCCGGGATGCGGCCCGGGCGAGAATGCCTGTCGGGGGACGCCCCCCGACGGGCCGGGCGGGGCGGCCGGCGGGATGATGGGGCGCGGCTGGGGCGGCCAGGAGGGCCGCCTCGGCTCCGATCCGGTGCCGCCCGGCGCGCCCTCGGCGGGGCGTGTCGACACCGGCTCCGGCGCGGGAGGCGAATCGGCGGGCGCCGCCACCTGCGGGACCGCCGGCAACCCGGGAAGCTCGCTGGGCTGGTCGCCAGGCACGCTGTTGACGACGCCGTCGGAGTCGTCGTCCTCGAAGCCAGCGCGCCGGTCGCCGGAGCGCAGGTGCGCGCGGAGGGCAGCGGCGACCATTTGGCGGGACCGCTCACCCCCCGTAGCGTCGCGACCGGAGTTACTCACGACCCGACCCGCCTCGGAGACGGGCGCCGAGGACGAGGCGCTCGAGAGCGATTGCCGGAAGACGTCGCTCGCCACGCGCTGTCCCCCGGACTTGTCGTCCGGGTCGGGCCAGCGCCTGGCGTTTTTCACGAGGGTCCGCGCGCGCTCGAGCCGCCGCTTCCGGCGTTCTTCCTGCTGCGCGACCGCGCGGGCCCGCTCGGCCGGCGTGGTGCCCGCCATCATCTGGCTCTTGAACCAGTCGTCGGTGCCCCCGCGGGAGCTCAGCGCGAAGGTGCGCGAGCCCTCGTCCACGCACCGGCGCCACATGATGAAGATCTCCTCGTCGTTTTCCGCGACGCTCACCACCTCCGCGCTCCACTGCTTCACGGCGCTGCCGCGCTGGAGGCGAACCCCGACCACCCGCATCTGGCCCATCGCCGTTTCCTCGAGACCGGGCAGTTCCATCTTGAACTCGAGGATCGTTCCCGTCGGCACCTCGGAATCAACCTCGAAGTGCAGTGTCTGCCCGTCGAGCTTGCGCGCCGTGCCGAAGACCAGGCCCCCGGGGGTCTGGAGGGCGATCATGGCGAGGATGTCGCGGAGCATTATTGAATTAGATGTTACTCCATCCTTGCACTTTTGTGAACTAGGTGCGAGGTGAAACAATACGTGCTGTCGCGACAAGCAAGGCGCCAGCGTCGCGAGCGCCGAAGGGGCGTTACGCTGCCGGCGCCGATGACGCGCCACTTGCCGGAAACCGAGCGACGCGCCCAGATCCTCCGCGCGGCCCGCGCGATCTTCATCGAGCGGGGCTACCTCGAGGCGCGGGTGGAAGACATTGCGAAGCGCGCGGGCCTCTCCAAGGGCGCGGTGTACTTCTACTTCACCTCCAAGCGCGAGGTCTTCGACGCGCTGGTCGACGAGGAGCTTGCCGTCACCGCCTCCTTCCTCGCCGAGGCCGAGCGCGACGAGCGGCCGGCCACGATCAAGATGATCGACCTCGGCCGCAAGTACCTCGACTACTTCGCCGGCTTGAAGACCCCCCCCCGTTTCTTCCTGCTGATGTCCGAGCTCGCCATCCGCGACGAGGAGTTGCGTCGCCGGGTCACGGCGGTTCACGACCAGTTCGTGGCCGCCACCGCGCGCGTGGTGGCCCAGGGCATCGCCGAGGGCGCCTTCCGCGATCTCGACCCGCGCGCCGTCGCGCTGTTCCTCAAGGCCTTCATCGATGGCCTCGCCGGGCAGAGCGCAGTCGGGATGCGCCCCGACGTGGAACGCCTCGGCTCCGACGGCATCCGCATGCTCTTGACTGGCCTAATGGCCCCGGAGTCGCGATGAGCGAACAAACCAGCTGGACCGCCTTCTCGCGACTGCGCTGGCTGGGCATCGGCCTCTTCGTTCTCGCCATCCCCCTGTTCGCGATGGGCCTGGCGGCGCTGGTCGCGGGCCGTGCGGGCATCGGCACCGCGTTGCCCGGGGTGGCGGCGC
>VGRE01000296.1 GCA_016875435.1 Deltaproteobacteria bacterium
AGTTCGCTCAGGTCGGCGTCGGAGATGGACATCCGTCGCTCCTTCGACCCGCGAGCGCCCGCGGGTGGAAAAGAAAAGGGGTGCACAACTCTATCGCGGCGCCGCTGGGCCCTTCCGATGGCTCGGCGTCGAGTTACACTTGGCGCTGTACAAAGCAGGAGCGGCCGATGTCGGACGCCAGGATGGCACCGAACGGTGAGGGGGGAAGCGTTTCCGGCGGTGCCGAGCGCGAACCCTGGTGGAACAGCCTGCTCGCCGCATTCGGCGAAGGCACGTCGATTCACGCCCTAGCCCGCCGCTTCGGGACCAACTGCCGTCGTATTCGTCGCGCGCTTGCACGTCGCGGCATCCGCGCCCACGGTCACCATATCGATCCCGCCGGGCTAGGCGAGCTTGCCGCCTTTGCCCAGCGCCTGGGCAAGGAGCCCGACCGCGTGCTTGCCAAGGCGGCCGGGGTCACTCCCGAGGCGGTGCAGGGCGAGCGCGAGCGCCTCGGGATCGGCGCCTTCAAGCCGCAGCGGCGGGTGAAGCTCACCCGCGACGACGAGGCATGGATCCGGGGCCCGGTTCGACAGCGCCGCGAGAAGGTGAGTGTCGAGGCCGAGCCCACCGTGGTGCACCGCGCTCCGAGCGCCGAGTCGCGCCCCGTGTCGCTGGTGAGGCGGCCACCCGGGCCGGGCGCCGCGAGCTCTCCCGCTGCGGATGTTTCCCCCTCGAGGTCCCCGGCGGAGGCGCCGCCTTCGCTCGTGCGTCGACCCGCCTCCCGCGCCGCTCCTGCGGTCCTGGAGGTGTCCGCGCGCACCTTCCGCGGGCCATCGGCGGTGGTGGTCCTGCGCAACTCGCCCGAGGGCAACGCCACGGTCATCGGCCGCGAGGTCGACGACCTGCCCCGGGAGGCGTGGCCGGGGCCCGTCACGCTCCCGGACGCCGGCCCCGGCAACGGTCGCCCCGGTTCCCGCCCTGCGGCGCCACCCGCCACGGTGCGCGCCTACGTGGAGGAGCGCGAGCGCCGCCAGCGAGAGCTGGACGAGCTGCTCAACGCCCCTCGTCGCGAGCGCGACAGCTCTCGCGCCCGGCTGGTACGCTCGGGCGAGACACGGATCATCGAGCCCGAGCCCGAGCCGACCCGCGAGGTGGTTGCCCGTCGCCGGGGCAGCGACACGCCGTCGTGGCGCGCCGTCGATCCCGACGCGGCGCGCCTGCTTGCCGCCGAGGCCGAGCGTGCCGCCGACGCGGACTTCGCCCGTGAGGCCGCGATGGAGGCGGAGCGGCAGGCGGCGGCGGAGCGCGAGGCCGTCGAGCGCCAGGCCGCGAGGATGGCCGAGCTTGCTCGTCGCGCGGAGCCGAGCGCGGGGCGCGGGGGCGTCGCCCCGGTACCGCCCCTCGCCGCCGCTGCCCCGGTCAGCACCTTCCTCGCGCGGTTCCGCGGCTTCTCCGACGCGGTGGTCGTCGAGGCCACCGATGTCCTCGGCGCCATCGAGGCGGCCCGCGGCGCCGTGCCCGCCTGCTTCGAGCTCACCGGGGTCGAGCGAGCGGTCTGAGCGGCCAAGGCCGGTGAGTCACCGATGTCGCCGCGTTGCGACGGCTTGCCGCACGATGAAACGCCCGGCGGCACGGCGGACTCCGGTGGTGGGGAGAGCCCCACGGACGCCGCGTTAGCGACGCGGCGGGCCCCAGAGGCCGGAAAGCGACCTTTGGAGGCCAGAGGGGATGCCCAGGCGGGGGAGGAGCCCGGCGAGGCCTCCTTCCCCGTGTCGTGATAGCCGCGCCTCGCCATGACCCGCGTATTTTCTGGACGGTTGAAGAAGGCCCTGATCGTCGAGTCCCCCGACCCGGTTCTCGACGAGCTCCTGCTGTCCGAGGGGATCGAGGTCGATCGCCGCGCCGAGGTGCCTGACGAGGCCACGCTCGCCGAGTGGCTCCGCGGCGGTCACCACGACGTGCTCTTCAAGCGTAGCCGCGTGCCCGTCAGCCGGGCGGTGATCGAGGCGGCGCCGCGGCTCCTGGCCGTGCAGCTCTGCTGCATCGGCGACGACAGCGTCGACAAGCGAGCCTGCGCCGACCACGGCGTGCTCGTGTTCAACGACCCGGTGAGCAACGGGCGCTCGGTCGTGGAGCTGGCGGTCGGTCACCTCGTGGCGCTGTCGCGACGCCTCTACGAGACCTACGATCACACCCGCGCCGGGGGCTTCGACAAGTCGCAGGCCGAGCGCTTCGAGGTGCAGGGGCGAGTGCTGGGCGTGCTCGGGCTCGGCAACATCGGGCGGCAAACGGCCCGCGCCGCCGAGGCCCTCGGCATGCGCGTGTGTTTCTTCGACACGCGGGAGGTTGCCCGCGAGGTGGGCCTCGAGATGGGCTGGGACGACGCCGGTACCATGGAGAATCTCTTCCGGAGGAGCGACGCCGTCACCGTGCACGTGAGCGCCGAAGACGCGCGCGGGCGCACCAACTGGGGGCTGGTCAAGCGCGAGCACTTCGCGATGCTGGCGGCCGACCGGCCCGCTCCCTCCCCTCGCCTGTTCCTCAACCTCGCCCGCGGATTCCTCCACGAGCCCACCGATCTCCTCGGCGCCATCCGCGAGGGCGAGGTGCGCCGCGCCGCCGTGGACGTTTACCCCGAGGAGCCCCGTGGCTCCGCGCCGTGGACCAATCCCTACGCCGACGAGCCTCGTGTCGCGACGACGCCCCACCTCGGTGCCGCGACACTCGACGCGCAGCCGCGCATCGCCCGGCGCGTGGCGCAGACGGTGCGGCTGCTCTCGCGGGGTGGGGCCATCCGCGACTGCGTGTACCGTCCCCGGCTGGCGCTCGGCCTCGGCGACGTCGACCCCGGCAGCACCTTGCTCGCGGCCTGTCACAGCACGGTGCGCGGCTCGCGGAAGGCCTTGCAAGACGCCATCTACGAGGCCGGGGCAAGCAACCTCAGCACCGTGCACCAGGACTTCGAGGAGTTCGGCGTCGCCTACGATCTCCTCGCCCTCGACCGCCCGCTGAGCCACGAGCAGATCGAGCGGGTCGTGGCGCACGCCGAGGCGGTGACCGGCCAGCACAATGCCATCCGGAGCCTGCGGCAGATCGAGGTGGGCTGATGCCTGCGCCGCCCTTCCCCCTGCACCTCGAGGGACGCTACCTCCGCGCGGTCGCGGCCGAGTGGCACCGGGTGAACAAGGTGCAGATGCAGGGCGCGCTCAAGGCCCCCGCCTTCGAGTTCACCGACTCCGAGAAGAAGCTCGGCACGTGGAACCTGGGCACGCGCACCATCACGTTGTCGCGACACCTCGTGTACCGAGAGCGCTGGGGCATCACCGTGGAGGTGCTGCGCCACGAGATGGCCCACCAGTACGCGCACGAGGTGCTCAAGGCCACCGACGAGGCCGCCCACGGGCCCGCCTTCCGTGAGGTGTGCGCGCGCTTCGCGATCGACGACGCGGCCCGCGGCATGCCGACCGCCTCCGCGGCTGACAATCGCCTCAACCGTCGTATCGAGAAGCTGCTCGCACTCGCCGGGAGCGACAACCGCAACGAGGCCGAGGCCGCAGCCGCCGAGGCGCGGCGGCTGATGCTGGTCCACAACCTCGCCACCCCGCCCTCCCACTACACCTTCCGCCAGCTCGGCCAGCCGGTCGCGCGGGTGCCGCAGTACTGGCGCCAGCTCGCCACCATCCTCGCGAAGCACTTCTTCGTCGAGGTGATCTGGGTCTACAACTACTCGGTCAAACACGACAAGCCCCTGCCGGTGCTGGAGGTGTGCGGCACGCCCGGCAACGTCGACATGGCCGCGTGGGTACACGACTGGCTCCTCGACACGGGCGCGCGGCTCTGGCGCGAGGCAGGCGGCGGCAACGCCACCCAGAAAGCCCGCTTCTACGCAGGGCTCATGCGCGGCTTCATGGACAGGCTCGAGGAGAGCGCCCGCAAGTCGGCCGAGACCGGCCTCGTGTGGAAGGGCGACCCGGGCGTGATGCAGTACCTCGGGCGGCGGCACGGCTCGCTCCGCATGGTGCGCTACACCGTGCGCGCAGGCGACAGCCACTTCGACGAGGGGCGCGCCCGCGGGCGGGAGATCGTCCTCAACAAGCCAGTGACGCGGGGGCCGGGCGGCCCCACGCGACTGATCGGGAAGAACGCTTGAGGTTTGCCTTCCTCACCGACCGGGTGCGCCCGGACGGCACCGCCGACGACCAGCTCGCCGCCCAGGCGCTGCGCGAGCGCGGCGCGCACGTCGAGTTCGTGCCCTGGGAGAAGGCCTCGGGCGATCACGACCGCTGGATCGTGCGCTCCCCCTGGAACTACCACCACCACGCGGCGGACTTTCTCGCGACGGTCTCGTCGCTGCCCGGGGTGATCAACCCCGCGCCGCTCTTGCGCTGGAACGCCGACAAGGGCTACCTCCTGGAGCTCGGCCAGCGGGGCGTGCCGGTGATCCCCACGCGCACCTGCACGCGGGCAACGCTGGACCTCGGCGACTGGGACGAGGTGGTGGTCAAGCCGGTCGTGTCGGCGGCGGGCGATGGGACGTGTCGTCTGCGCCGCGACATGATACATGCTGATACACTCGCCCGTCTGCCCGGGGGACGGCTGCTCGTGCAGCCCTTCCTTCCCGAGGTGCTCACTGCGGGCGAGGTGTCGGTCATCCTCATCGACGGGATGGTCACCCACGCGGTGAAGAAGACTGGAGCACCCGGCAACTTCCTCGTCCACGAGGAGCATGGCGGGCGCGTTGATACATGGCATTTATCACCGAGTATCAGCGCGCTGAGTCACGACGCCGTG
>VGRE01000297.1 GCA_016875435.1 Deltaproteobacteria bacterium
TCCGCGCATGAAGGCTTCCTGGACGGCCTTCCGCTCTGAGAGATCGAGGCCCGCGTGGTAGGCCCGGGCCCCGGGGACCGCTTGCGCCGCCCGATCCACGTTCTTTCGCGTGGCGCAGTAAACCAGCGCTGGCCCGCCGCCAGCGAGCGCAGCCACGAGCGTGTCTTTCTCCCGCGGCCCCTTCACCCCGATCACGTCGATGCGCAGGTTGTGGCGGTCGAAGCCGCGCACGAACTTCCGCGCGCCAGGGAGGCCCAGCACCCGCAGGATGTCCTCTTGCACCTCGGGCGTGGCGGTGGCGGTGAGCGCGACGGTCCGGGGCGCGCCGACCGCCACTCGGGCCTCGCCCAGGCGCAGGTAGTCGGGCCGGAAGTCGTGGCCCCACTGGCTGAGGCAGTGGGCCTCGTCGATGGCGAGCAAACGCACGTCGACGCCGCGGAGCGCCTCGAAGAACCTGGGCGAGAAGCGCTCCGGCGCCACGTAGAGCAGCTCCACCTCGCCTCGCCGAGCCGCGTCCATCGTCGCCCGCCGCTCGGCGGGATCTACGGTGGAGTTGATGAGCGCCGCGCGCACCCCGCGGGCGAGCAACTGGTCGACTTGATCCTTCATCAGCGCGATGAGCGGGCTCACGACGATGCAGGTGCCGCCCATCGCGAGCGCGGGGAGCTGGTAGCACAGCGACTTGCCCGCGCCCGTGGGCATCACCACCAGCGCGTCGGCCTCGCTCACCACGTGGCGGACGATCTCCTCCTGGCCTGGCCGGAAGGCCTCGTGCCCGAAGCGGGCGCGCAGCAGGGAGGCGAGGTCGAGGGGAGGGGAGCCCATGGGCGGCGCAACGGTAAGCGCGGGCGCCGCGGGCGGGAAGGGCCGCCCGGCCCACTGTCCGGGTCGGTCGCCGAGACGATAGACGCAGGGCCGTGCCCAACGCGCCGCTCTCCCCCGTCCCCGGCGTCGAGGGCATCGCCTCGCTCGTGCCCTTCGGCCTCGGTTCCCAGAAGCCGCACCACATCTGGGAAACGCTCGAGGTGATGTGGGAGAACCGCGACGCGCTCCCCTACGCGTACAACATCCTGTCGCAGGGCGTGTGCGATGGCTGCTCGCTCGGTCCCCGGGGCCTGCGCGACGACGTGATCGACGGGCTGCACCTCTGCACCACCCGCCTGCGGCTCCTGCGGCTCAACACCATGCCCGCGCTCGACCCGGCCGCCCTCGCCGACATCAGTCGCTTGCGACGCATGGACAACCGCGAGCTGCAGGCTCTCGGCCGAGTGCCCTACCCGTTCGTCCATCGCAGGGGCGACGCGGGTTTCTCGCGCATCTCGTGGGACGAGGCCCTGCAGTTGGCTGGGCGCGCCCTGGGCGACACGCCGCCGTCGCGACAGGCCTGGTTCGCCACCAGCCGCGGCATCACCAACGAGGCCTACTACGCCTTCACCAAGGCGGCGCGCCTGGCCGGCACCAACAACGTCGACCTGTGCGCGCGGCTCTGTCACCAGGCGAGCGTGGCGGGGCTCAAGGCCACCGTTGGCGTGGGCGCGCCCACCTGCTCCCTGCGCGACATGATCGGGACCGACCTGCTCCTGCTCTGGGGCGCCGACATCGCGAACAACCAGCCGGTCACGATGAAGTACCTCGCCCACGCCAAGGCAGCGGGCACGCGCATCGTGGTGATCAACCCGGTGCGCGAGAAGGGCCTCGAGGCCTACTGGGTGCCGTCGATGCCGACGTCGGCGTTGTTCGGCACGCGGCTGATGGACGACTTCGTGCAGGTGCGCGTGGGTGGCGACATCGCGCTGGTGCATGGGCTCCTGAAGGCGCTGGTGGAGCGGGGCGCGGTGGCGCGTGACTGGGTGGCGGCCCACACGGTGGGGTGGGAGCTGGTCGAGGCGCAGGTGAAGGCGCTGCCGTGGACGGAGATCGAGCGACTCGCCGGCGTGCCTCGGCGACAGGTCGAGTGGATCGCCGAGCTCTACGCGCGGGCGCGCACGGCGGTGTCGGTGTGGTCGATGGGCCTCACCCAGCACCGCTTCGGAACCGAGAACGTGGAAGCGGTGGTGAATCTCCACCTCGCGCGCGGCATGTTCGGGCGCGAGAAGACGGGGGTGATCCCCATCCGTGGTCACTCGGGGGTGCAGGGCGGCGCCGAGTGCGGCGTGGGTCCGAACATCCTCCCCGGCAGCGTGGGCATGGAGGCACGCGCGCGCTTCGAGGGCCTCTGGGGGCACGCCCTGCCCGCGGAGCCGGGCCTCTCCACGGTGCCCATGGTGCACGCCATGGAGCGCGGCGAGATTGACTTCCTCTACAACCTAGGCGGCAACTTGCTCGCCGTGCTGCCAGACCCTGCTCGTGTCGCGACAGCATACGGCCGCACCCGGCTCCGCGTGCACCAGGACATCGTGGTGAACACCTCCACGGTGCTGGAGCCGGGCGAGACGATCCTGCTCCTCCCGGCGCAGACCCGCTACGAGCAGCGCGGCGGCGGCACCTCCACCTCCACCGAGCGCCGCGTGCGGTTCTCGCCGGAGATCCCGGGCCATCCCCAGGTGGGCGAGTGCCGACCGGAGTACGAGATTCCCTGCCAGGTCGTGGCCCTGGCCTTTCCCGAGAAAGCTGCTGCGCTGGCCTACAACGACGCGAGCGAGATCCGCGCTGAGATGGGCCGTGCGATGGAGCTGTACAAGGGCGTGGAGGCGCTCAAGCAGGCCGGTGACTGGATCCAGTGGGGGGGCGAGCGGCTGTTCGCCGACGATCACTTCAAGATGCCGGACGGCAGGGCGCGCTTTGCCGTGGTGGAACCGGTCGAGGTGGCCGTGCCGGAGGGCGCTTTCTACCTCACCACGCGCCGCGGCAAGCAGTTCAACAGCATCGTGATGAAAGACCACGACCCGGTGCAGGGGGGGCAGGCTCGCGACGACCTGCTGGTGAGCGGAAACGACCTCGTGGCGCTCGGCCTCCGCGACGGCCAGCGAGCCGTGGTGCGCAGCGACGTGGGTCGCTTCGAGGTGACACTCCGGCAGGCCGAGATTCGTCCCGGGGTGGTGCAGGCCTACTGGCCCGAGTGCAACGTCGTCATCGGCCATCGGCTCGACCCGCGGTCGGAGGAGCCCGATTACAACGCGGTGGTGTGGATCGAGCGCGCATGAAGCGGGTGGCCACCCGGCGACCGGAGGGTCCGGGGGTCGACGACGTGATCGAGGAAGAACCGCTCGAGATCCGCGTGGAGGGCCAGGCGGCGGCGGTGACGATGCGCACGCCGGGCCACGACCTCGACCTCGCGGTGGGATTCTTGCTCACCGAGGGCGTGATCGACGGCATCGACGACGTGCGCGCCGTCGCGAGCGTGGCGGAGAACGTGGTGGACGTGCGCCTCGCCGAGGGCGTCCCCCTGCATCGCCAGCGGCTTGCCGATCGCCAGATCTACGCCTCGTCGAGCTGCGGCATCTGCGGCAAGGCCTCGCTCGACCGGGTGCGCGCCCGCGTGCCGCGCCGGGAGGGGTGGCTGCCCGAGCCCGGGGTGATCGACGTGGTGCTCGCTGCGGTGGCGACGCAGCAGGCCGAGTTCGCGGCCACCGGGGGCTGCCACGCGGCGGCGCTCTTCGACCGGGTCGGCGCCGTGTTGTTGCTGCGCGAGGACGTGGGACGGCACAACGCCGTGGACAAGGTGCTCGGCGCCCACCTCCGCGCCGGGGGCGACGCCGTGGGGCTCGGGCTCTGCGTGAGCTCCCGGGCGGGCTTCGAGGTGGTGCAGAAGGCGTCCGTGGCCGGCGTGGGCGCGGTGATCGCCGTGGGCGCGCCGACTTCGCTGGCGATCGACGGCGCTCACGACTGGGGCGTCGGCCTGGTGTGCTGGGCGCGCGGTGGGCGGTGGGCGGTCTACTAGGATCGTCTAGTCACGAACTGCCACAGCGGCGGCGGGCCCGTTCGTGTCGATCGACGTGGGCGTGATGTACGCCTGCGCGCTCGACGCCGCCGGGGCGGCGAGCTGCTGGCGGGCCGACGACAGCTAGGATTCCTACCCTTTCGAGGACCCGCCGGCCTACCCCTTCGTGCAGGTGAGCAGCGCCGACGGGCACGCCTGCGGCATCACCACCCTCCGCGGCATGGCCTGCTGGGGCCTCGACACCGACGGCAGCACCGAGCGGCCCTCCTGATGGCCCCGGCAGCGCTCGGCCGTGACGATGCGCCCGGCGCTCAGCTCCTCCCTCCCAGATCCCTCCATCCTCCCTCCTGGCCCCTCAGGCTTCTCCGCCACACAGCCGCCGCGCCCTGGCCTTCCACGGCACGTCGTCCGCCAGCTCGGCGAGGGCCTTGTCGGCCTCGAACTTGCCCCCCAGCTCCCCGGCAATGACCCGGGCCCGCCCGCGGGCCAGCGGCGCCTGGGGCGACAGCTCCGCCGCGTGCAGCGCGTCCATCGGGTCGCGACGGATGATGGCGCGCAGGGCGCGGAGCTCCGCCCGGAGGCCCTGGAGCCCGCGCTCGTCGGCGTAGCCGATGGCGGTGTCCACGGCGGTGGCGATGGTGGGCTCGTTGGCGCGCACCCGGAGCTTCCACGCCTCGGCGCGGAAGAGCCCGGCGCGGCGACCGGCGCGGGCCCAGGCCTGCGCCGCGTTCTGGAAACAGGCCTCGGCCTCGGCCTCGTCGAGATCGTCGTCGAGGTCGGCGGGACCGGCGTACCAGGCCACGCCCAGCGCGCGCAGGCTGTGGCGCAGCACGGCGGTCTCGCCGAGCTCCATCCACGCGGCGGCGAGCGCGCCCGCGGCGGC
>VGRE01000298.1 GCA_016875435.1 Deltaproteobacteria bacterium
TCAAACGTGCTCGTGGACAGCCAGTGCTCGAAGTTGCCCTCGATGCCGCCGTACACGTCGACCTGGACGTCGGCCTTGCCGCGCTCGAACTCGGGCTGGGCCTTGTCGAGCGTGCCCGACCAGGAGCCCTCCACGTAGATGTCGTGCAGTCGGCCGTTGTCGTCGACGAGCCGCACGCGCACGATGTCGGCGTCGGGGTCGGTGGTGATGGCGAGCGCGCGGCTGCCGGCGTCCCAGCTATCGACCACGGGGAGGTCGAGCAGGTCGGGGAAGGTGGCGAGGCCGCCGTCGTCGGGCGTGACCGCCACGCTCACGCCATCGCCGCCACCGAGGCCGCCGACCTGCGCGAAGGCGAACACCGCGTTCTGCACCGACCCGGGCACCGAGCCCGAGGGAACGCGCTGTAGTTCCACCACGCCCGCGCCCATGCCGAGGCCGGTCACCAGCCAGCCCTCGGGCACGGCACGCTCGGCGCTCATGAGGAACATCTCCTCGGTGCCGTCAAATCCCATGGGCAGGGTGGGCAGGGCCACGTCGAGCACGTCGCTGAAGGCGCCGACCGGGGCGAAATCGGTCTCGGTGGTGGCGTCGGCAATCGTCGCGAGGCCGAGCCGCTTGCCCCACACCATGTCGTCGAGGTGGTCGACCAGCAGGGTGAGCGCGTCGCCGGTGCCGTTGAGGCCGGCCGTCACCTCGCCGATATCGATGGGACCGGAGAGGCCCCAGACGCCCGCGTCGCCCGGGAAGGCCGGGGCGTAGAAGTTCTCGGCGTAGTCCTTGGCGAAGAGATTGGAAGGCGCGTCGGCTTCGACGCCAAACACCTCGATAGTGCGGGTGTCGGCGAGCAGGTCCTCGATGTCGAGCAGCGCGAGGGCCCCCTGCACGCTGGCGCAGGCGAGGCCCATCACCATCTGGCCGGCGTCGGCATCGGGCACATCCGTGAAATCGACGTTGCCGTGGATGGTGGCGCTCGGCTCGTCGTCGCTGAGCGGGTCGAGGGGGATGGTGAACACGCGGCCCACGGTGTTGGCCAGCGACACCGCGTGGTGGCCCTCGTCGATCCACGTGGTGAGCATGACGGGGCCGCCGTCGGCCACGGTGACGTAGGCGATGCCGCTGGCGTCGGTGGTGAAGTCGCCGGTGGCGGCGCGCACCGTGGCGCCCTCGATGGGCGCGCCGGTGCTGCCCTCGATCACCGTGACGGTGGCGAGGTAGTCGTCGCGAACCTCGACGCCCACGCGGGTTTCCAAGCCGTCGCCGCTCACGACGATGGCGGTGGAGCCCACCGCCACGGCGGTGACAACGCCCAGCGCGTCGACGGTGGCGATGGTGTCGTCGAGGGACAGGAAACTCGCCCCCTCGTAGGGGTGACGATCGCCCGACATCTCCTCGGCCACCACGTCGAGGCCGAAGGTGGCGCCGGGGTTGACCACCAGCGCGCGCGGGAAGGCGACGAGCCCCGCGAGTCCGGGCTCCACCTGGCCGCTGTCGCCGGTGTCGCCGGGCGCGCTGTCGGCGGTGTCGTCGGGGACGATCGCCGACTCGCCGGTGTCGCCCGTCTCGCCGGTGTCGTCGACGTGGCCGGTTTCCTTGTCGAGGTCGGTGCCGGGGTCGGAGTCTTCCTTGCCCGTGTCTTCGGCGGGGCAGGCGACGAGGGACAGGGTGAGCGGCACGAGGCCAAGGCGAGCGAGCGTGTTCATGGAACCTCGAAGGTCGAGAGGAAGGCGGTGATCGGCCGGCCGTCTACATCGGCGCAGCCACTCTCGCCGCCCATCACGGTGACGGCGTAGGTCCACCCGTTCAGAAAGCTGTCGAGCCCGGCCACCCGCAGGTTGCCCTCCTCGGCCTGGAGGCTCACCTCAGAAGGCACGGGGAAGGCCACGCCGCCATCGTCGTTGATGGCGTTGAGCTCGATGGTGTCGGTGTTGCAGCGATCCATGTCGGGGTCGGCGTTGAGGCGCAGGAAGACCGGATCCACCTCCACCGCCGTGCCGCCGTCGTCGGGCGAGACGCCGATCACCGCGAAGTCGGGGATCGGCGCCGGCTCCTCCTCGCAGGCCATCAAGAGCGCGATCATTCCTGGAACCGTAGCACGAGGAGTCGGCTGTCTTCGCCCTCTTCCACGAACTCTCCATCGTCGGCGCAGCGAGTGCCGTCGATCGCCGCCACCTCGGCCTCGACGTAGGGATCGCCATCGCCCACCGCCGTCCACGCGCTCACGAGGATCTGCGCCTCGTCGATGTCCTCGACCTCCACGCGCACGCGCGTGGCGCCGGGCGCCAGGGCGGGCACCGCCGCGCGACCGTTGCCTGCGCCGAGCTCGGTGACGGGCGCCCCCTCCACGCACACGCGGAGGTACTCGGCCCCTCCGGGCAGGCTTGCCAGCACGTCGACCTGCCAGTCGCCGGGGTCGTAGTCCTCGCGGGAACAGGCCCCCAGCAACAGCAGCGCTACTCCTCGGCGGAGAAATCGAAGCTCGACAGTTCCCACGGCGTGCTCCACCCGGGCAGGGTGACGAAGGCGGGACCGAGCGATGACACCAGCGTCATGTCGGCCACGAACAGGGGCGTGGTGCCCTCGCCGCCGTCTTCGGTCGTGACGACGAAGTGCGCGCACTTGGTGAAGTCGTCGGAGTACGTCGTGGGGCACTCGGGATAACTTTCCACGTAGGTGCCGGTGAAGGTCCAGGACTTGCCGTTGCTGTCCTTGGTGTCGCTCGCGACTTCCTCGTCGACCTGCATCGTGTCGCTCGTGGTGGTGATCGCCACCGGCGGGTCGAAGGCGACCGAGGCCTCGGCGCCGAGCGAGTAGTCGTGCACCAGCACCTCGTCGCCCTTGACGACCGACCAGCTCACCGTGCCGAGCAACTCGCCGGTCTCCGCGTTGTCGTAGTCGAGGGTGACCACCTCGCGACCGTCTTTCTGAGAGGTTTGAAGTTGCTTGCTGATGCGAAGCTGCCACGTGATCGTGGTGTCTTCGTTGTTGAACACCCAGGTGCGCTCACCGTCGAGCGGGAAGTAGTCGCTCATCGGGACGCCCGAGTAGGCGTAGCCCCCTCCCCCAGTGCAGGCCAACAAGAACATGATCATGGCGTTCCTCCGCGGCCCGCACGGATAGCACCAGGGCGGGGGGTTTGCCAAATGCAGGGCGGATAGATGCGCCGGATGTCCGACCTCGTCCTCGCCATCGACCAGGGCACTACCGGTTCCACCGCCGTGCTCGTGGCCCACGACAGTCGCGTTCTTGCCAGCAAGAACGTTGAGTTTCCCAACTACTTCCCCTCGCCCGGTCTCGTCGAGCACGACGCGAGCGAGATCTGGAAGTCGATCCGACTCGCGGTCAGCTCGGTGCTCGAGGGCGTCGATCCCGGCCGCATCGCCGCCATCGGCATCACCAACCAGCGGGAAACGTCGTTGTTCTGGGATCGCGCCACCGGGGCGCCGGTGGGCCGAGCGCTGGTGTGGCAAGACCGCCGCACCGCGGATCGCTGCGAGGCGCTGCGCGCCGCCGGGCTGGAAGGCACGGTGCGCGCCAAGACCGGGCTGGTGCTCGACCCGTACTTCTCGGGGACCAAGGCCGAGTGGATGATCCAGAACGTGCCCGGTGTCGCGACCGGCGCGCAGGGCGGGACGCTCGCCTACGGGACCATCGACAGCTTCGTGGCCTACCAGCTGTGCGGCGAGCACGTGACCGACCCCAGCAACGCCAGCCGCACGCTGCTCTTCGACATCAACCGCCTCGACTGGGACGAGGATCTGCTCGCGCTCTTCGGCGTGCCGAGGGCGTGCTTGCCGCGCGTGGTGCCCAACGCCGGCATCATCGGTCACACCCGCGGCGTGGGTTTTGTGCCCGACGGCATCCCGGTGGCGGGCCTCGCGGGCGACCAGCAATCGGCGCTCTTCGGGCAAGCCTGCTTCGCGCCGGGCATGGCCAAGTGTACCTACGGCACCGGCGCCTTCTTGCTGATGAACACCGGGGCGCGGGCGGTCCCGTCGCAACATGGGATGCTCACCACCGTGGGGTGGCAGCTCGGCCACGACGTGGTCTACGCGCTCGAGGGCAGCGCGTTCATCGCCGGGGCCGCCGTCCAGTGGCTGCGCGACGGGCTCGGCCTCATCAAGAGCAGCGCCGAGGTGGAGGCGCTGGCGGCGAGCGTGCCCGACAGCGGCGGCGTGAGCTTCGTCCCGGCGCTGGCAGGGCTCGGAGCCCCGCACTGGCGGGCCGAGGCGCGCGGGGCACTCACCGGTCTCACCCGCGGCAGCACCCGGGCGCACATCGCCCGCGCCGTGCTCGAGGGCGTGGCCTTGCAGATCACCGACATCCTCGACGCGATGGGGGCCGACGCCGGGCAGGCCCTCGGCGAGCTGCGGGTCGACGGCGGGGCGGCTCGCAACGACCTGATGATGCAGTTCCAGGCCGACGTGCTCGGCGTGCGCTGCGTGCGCCCCACCAACCTCGAGACCACGGCCATGGGCGCGGCCTACCTCGCCGGCCTGGGCGTGGGTTTCTGGGACGCCCCGGCGGCGGTGTCGGCCGCCTGGGCGCGCGACCGCGACTTCGCGCCGGCGATGGGCGACGCGGAGCGTGCCCAGCGCCGGGCGTCCTGGGCCGCGGCGGTGGAGAAGGCTTGATCAGCCTCCTCATCGGCGTGGCGCTCGGCGCCGACTGCGTGCTCGACGAGGCGGTTGCCAAGGTGCGCGAGGGCGGCGAGAGAGACGCCTACCTCTGCCTCGTGTACGACGGCGGCGGGGCGG
>VGRE01000299.1 GCA_016875435.1 Deltaproteobacteria bacterium
TTGAAAAAGACCGAGGGCGGCGGGCGCGGTGGGCCCGGCGGCCCAGGTGGGCGCGGTCCTGGTGGACCGGGCGGACCACCACCCGGCGGCCCCGGTGGTCCCAATGGTTCGGGCGGCCCCGGCGGACGCGGTGGGCCGGGTGGAGGGCTGATTTTCGGAAAGGACGAGTACTTCATTTCGTTCCTCGGCCAGCCTTCCGTCACCGAGCCGTGGATGATTCAATTCGGCGGGCATCATCTCGCCATCAACATCACGATGGTCGGCGATCAAGGTACGCTCGCACCCAGCCTGCCCGCCGCGCAGCCGGCGATTTACGAACTCGAAGGCAAGACGGTGCGTCCGCTAGGCCGCGAGAACGACAAGGCGTTCGCGCTCGTCAATGCACTTGATGAAGCGCAGCGCCAGCAGACCATTCTTGGCGCACAAATGCGCGACCTCGTTCTCGGCCCGGGCCGCGACGGACAGACGATTCAGCCCGAAGGAATCAAAGGCTCGGCGTTAACGGAAAAACAACGCGACATGCTGCTTGACCTTGCGAGCGAATGGACTGGAATCCAAAACGAAGTCGCCGCGAAAGCAAAGATGGACGAGATGAAAAGGAACATCGCCGAAACATGGTTCGCGTGGAGCGGCTCAACGGAAAAGGGGAGGGCGGCCTACTTCCGCATCCAAGGCCCGACGGTTCACATCGAGTACGCGCCGCAACGCATGGGTGGAGATCCGACCAAGCATATCCACACCATCTATCGCGACCCAACCAACGATTATGGAGCCAAATGGTGGAAGCGCTGATCGAGCGCCGTCCCCGAAGGCCAACACCACTTCAGTGCTTCTCCTCGGAAGTCCGCCATGAACTTGAAAACTTCATCCGCCCTCACCGCCATTGCCATAGTCCTCGCTTTCGCCACGCCGGCACGCGCACACCGCACAGATGGTTTGTTGCAAGCGTCGCTCGTGGAAGTTTTGCCTACTCAAATTGGCGTCGAGGTCACACTCGCACCCGGTATCGACATCGCGCCTAAGATCATCGCCGTGCTCGATCTGGATCGCGACGGAGTCTTCTCCGAGATTGAATCCGAAGCATGGTCGGAACTGTTCATGGCCAAACAGCGCGTGACCGTAGATGGCGAGTCCCTGCCGCTGAAATTGCAAAGCGTCCGTGCCACCCCGCTCGCGGAACTGACCAACGGGCACGCAGAAATCGTCGTCTACTTCACCGCCGACCTCGGCCAGCTCGCTCACGGCCCGCACACCCTTACCTGCGCAAACCACTACGAACCGATGCCCAGCATCTACCAGTGCAACGGCCTCGTCCCGAAAGCCCCGAGCGTGCGCATCACCAGCCACCGTCGCGATGAACGCCAGCGCGAACTCACCCTCGCTGCGGAGTTTTTCCCTGCTGCAGGCTCGGCAAGCCATACGGCCCGGTCCACAGTCACCGTTCCACAGCCTCGCCGTGGTCTTGCGTTACTATGGCTCGGCGGTCTTGGCCTTGCCGGAGTCATCGCTGCCGCAATTTTCCAACGTAGCCGGCGGTCTGGCAGAAACGCACGGGTGATGGTCGGGAACTGAGCGTTCGAGTCAGCGGCCGTAGGCCTGGATTGGGTAGGTTGAAGATGGGCGAGAGTTTCAAGGACGCGCCGCCGATGTAGAAATTCACCATCGGCGGCACGCTGACAATGATCGTCGGATACGCGGCGTCCTTGCGATGCGTCCCGTTGACCTGTTGAGTCTGGCGCTTCCTCGAGGGCGCGTTGAATTTCGTCCAAGGGTTCGTCGGGTTCGTCGGGTTCGTTCTATGCCCGAAGGGCGGGGAGGCTATGCTCGTCCCATGAAGTCATTGCCTATTCTCCTCGCCCTCGCTCTCTGCGCGCTCACGGCCGCCACCGCCGCGTCGCTCCCGCGCCTGAAAACTTCGGACAACAAACGCTTCCTCTTCACCGCCGACGGCAAGCCGTTCTTCTATCTTGGTGACACGACGTGGGAATTGTTTTACCGGCTGAATCGCGAGCAGGCCATCCAGTTGTTCGAGAATCGCGCCGCGCGGAAGTTCAATGTGCTCCAGTCCGTCGCCATCGCGGAACTCGAAGGCCACACCGACCCGAATGCTTACGGTCACCTGCCGTTCGTCGATCTCGACGTGACGAAGCCCGCCGTGAAGGATGGTCCGCAGAATGACTATTGGGATCACGTGGACTTCATCGTGCGCTAGGCGAACGCGCGCGGGCTTTACATCGGCTTCTTGCCGACGTGGGGACGTTTCTGGCATGACGGCTCCAAGGATCGCAAACCGCTCTTCAACGCCGCGAACGCCGAGGTCTATGGCGAATGGCTCGGCCGGCGTTACAAGGACGCGGGGCTGATCTGGATTCTCGGCGGCGACCGCGGGGTGGACAACGACGAGCAGAAGGAAATCATCCGCGCCATGGCGAAGGGTCTGCGCCGCGGCGATGGCGGCGCGCATCTGATGACCCTCCATCCGCCCGGAGGCAACGGCTCCTCCACGTGGTTCCACAATGACGCCTGGCTCGACTTCAACATGCGGCAGAACGGGCACGTCGCGGAATTCACCGGGCGCTACGACAACACGCGCAAGGATTACGACCGCACGCCCATCAAGCCCGTGCTCGATGGCGAGCCGATCTACGAGGATCACCCGGTCAGCTTCAACGCAAAGAACCTCGGCCATTCCATCGCCAGCGATGTGCGGCGGCCGCTCTATTGGGATTTGTTCACCGGCGCGTTCGGTCACACCTACGGGCATCACTCCGTCTGGCAAATGTGGTCGCCGGGCAAGGGGCCGATCAACAACCCGCTCATGCCGTGGTTCGAGGCCATCAACCAACCGGGCGCCGCGCAGATGCAACATGGCCGCGCGCTCATGGAGTCGCGCCCGTTCCTCACGCGCATCCCGGACGACTCGATCATCGTCACCGATCACGTGCCCACGAGTGTGCCCGGCGCGGGGCGCTACCGTTTCGTGGCCACGCGTGTCAGCGGCGGCGTGAAAATGGGGGAAAACGGGCGGTTTGAAATTCCGGTGGCGGCCATGGATTTTCCTGGTACCGGGGGGGGGCGGCTGGACGTCAGGTGGTCGACGGGTCGCGGTCGCGCATGCGGAAGCTCGGTCCCTCGATGACTACGGTTTCGGCGTGGTGGAGAAGCCGGTCCAGGACGGCACTGGCGATGGTGCCGTCGTTGTTGAAAATGGAGGCCCACTGTTTGAAGGGCTTGTTGGTGGTCACGATCAGGGATCCGCGCTCGTAGCGTTGGCTGATGACCTGAAAGAGCAGGTCGGCGCCGTGCTGGTCGATGGGGAGGTAACCGATCTCGTCCAACAGGAGCACCTCCGGCGCGAGGTATCGGCGGAGTTGGCGCTTGAGGAGTCCGCGCTTCTGGGCCGCGGCGAGGTCATTGATGACGCTGATGGCGTCGGCGAAGAGCACGGAATGGCCCTCCTGGCAGGCGGCATAACCGAGAGCGGTGGCGAGGTGGGTCTTGCCGACGCCGACGGTGCCGAGGAAGACGACGTTGGCCTTGGCGGGGATGAACTCCAGGCGGAAGAGGTGCTGGACCTGGAGCCGGTTGATCTTCTTGGGCCAGTCCCACTGGTACTGGTCGAGGGTCTTGAGCACGGGAAAGCGGGCGGCCTTGACGCGCCGCTCGATGACGCGCTGGCGGCGCTCGGTGTACTCGCCCTCGACGAGGCGGCGGAGGTATTCGACGTGGTCCCAGTTGCGTTCGGCGCAGAGGCGGGCGAGGTCGAGATGGTGGCGCGCGAGATGCGGCAGCTTGAGGAAGTCGAGGTGCTGGAGGAGCAAGGAAGGCGCGGTGGATTTCATGAGGAGGTCTTCGGTTCGTAGGCGTTGAGGTCGGCGGGGGGCAGGTCGAGATCGAGGAGGTCCTGGCGACGGGTGAGATGGAGGGCGGCGGGCGGGCCGCCAAGGCGTTCGCGTTGTTCGAGGAGATTGGCGATGTACTCGGAGCCGATGGCTTCGAAGGCGAGGGCGTCCTGGAGGGCGCGGTCGACCTTGGCGGGGCCGTAGATTTCGCTCAGGGCGACGATCCTCTGGATGTGGTGGGGAGCGTTGAGGCGCTTGTCGGCGAGTTTGCGGGCGTAGGGCTCGGCGTGGGGGCTCAAGGCGAGGAAGGCCAGGAGCAGGGTCTGGTGCCGGGCGTTTCGGCGATGGGAGATCAAGTCGCGTTCGTGGTCCGGATTGCGGATGAGTTGGCGGCGGTCGTAGCTGCGGGGGTGCGTGGCGACGAGCTTGTCGTGGTGAAAGAGGAGGAGTTCGTCGGGGTAGAGTTTGAGGGTGAGTTTCTGGGAGGCGTAGAGGTGGGGCACGGTGTAGCGGTTGGTCTCGAGCACGACGCGACAGCAGGCGTTGGCGCTGATGGGACGCACGACGGCGCAGTCGTAGGGACGGAGGGGGAGCGGGCGCAGGCGGGGCTTCTCCTCGGCGAAGTGTTCGAGGGGTTTGCGCTGGGTTTCGCCGTGGAGGCGGACGTTGGCGATGGTGTCGCGCCAGACCGCGGCGGCCGGGTTGACGGCGGCGAAGGAGGCGGGGTCGAGGCCGGCGAGGAAGTTCTTCTTCACGTAGCCGACCCCGTTCTCGACGCGACCCTTGGCGTCGGGTGCGAACTGCACCCCGTTCGGACAAAGCAAAGCAATACTTCACGGTTATCCACCCGTTTCATCCCTGGCTCGGTCGGCGCTTTGAGTTGATCGATCGGCGGCGGCGCTGGGGCCAG
>VGRE01000300.1 GCA_016875435.1 Deltaproteobacteria bacterium
GACGTCCATGGTGCCGAACAGCGCCCGGTTGTACTCGGTGGAGCGCAGCAGGAAGGCGCGATCGGCGCGGGGCCGGAGGGCCGAGGTGCGCCTCGACCTCGATTCCGGGGCGATGAGCGACCCCGGTGTGGCCGCTCGAGGCGGAGTTGGTCGAAGAACACACTCTCACGCAGCGACCAAGCCAACTCGTGCTGAAAGTCAGCCTCCGAGTGAAATACCGGCCGTCGAGCCCCGAGCAGGGTGTCCAGTTGGGGCATTCCTCCGCTGTATCCGAGCGTGCCCCGCACGCCAGCCTGCGGCGTCCACGGCAGCAGCGCTGCGAAGTAGGTCCCTGACGGAAGCAGGCGCTGGTGGTTCGCCCTGCAGCTAACTATCCGACCCAGGCAAGCGCGCGTAACATCGGTCCAACACGGGTAGTTCCGCCGCTTGGTGGCGTCGTCGAGGCCTGCCCGTAGCGCGCGGGCGCTACTCCTCGGCGGCGATGCAACCGACCTGGGTAAAGTCGGTGAAGTTCGAGTCGTCCGACCGGATCTCGGCGCACACGTCGGGCTCCCCGCCCTCGGCGGGGAGCAGCACGATCTGCCTGCCGGCGGGATCGAAGGTGAACTCCCCGGACTCGCCGGGCTCGAAGCCCTCGCCGAGCACCTCCTCGTCGGCGAGCAGCAGGGTCCCGTCGATCGCGGTCCAGCGGGTCTCCACCAGCTCGCCGATCCCGCCGTTGAGGTTGCTCGAGCGCACCAGCGTGCCGGTGACCACTGGGACGTCGCCGTCGACGTCCATGCCGACCTCCTCGAACGTCCACATCGGGCCCTCCTCGCCGGTGCCGCAGGCGGCGAGCAGCACGGCGGCAAGGGCGGACGATAGCGAGCGGGTCATGACTCCTCCTGGGCGATGGCATCGGGGGATAGGGCGGATGAACGGCATGGCGGCAGCCACACCGCCGGAGAGTACCGCCGCCCGGCTTCGACGACCAGCCCGACTGCAAGTAGGCCCCGGGCGCGCTCCCCGCGCGCAGCTCCGCCCTCCGGCGGCCAACAGGATGCGGCGGGTGATGTCGGAGGCGGGCACCCGCTGATTCTACCGCCTCCGCACCGCCACCAGCAGCGCGAGCGCCAGGCCAAGCTGGGCCGGGACCGGCGCCGGCGTGTTGCAGCCACACCCCATCGCCCCGATCACCTCGGCATCGCCGGGAGCGCCGTCGCGAGGTGTCGTCGACGCCGTGTCGCGACCGCCGGCGTCGCCGGGCGCATCGTCGCCGGCGGGCTCCTCGTCGCCTCCCGTGGTGTCGTCGGCGGGCTCCTCGGCCGACACCTCGACGCCGAGCAGGGGTGACTGGCTGCCGTCGCCGTCTTCCTTCGAGGAGAGATGCGTGGCGTTGGCGCCCGCGGCGAGGATGGCGAAGGCCACCCGGCCGCCGGCCACGGTGCCGGCGGTGACATCGATGGTCGCGACCCGGGCCTGCGTGAGCGGGCCGAAGCTGCCGAGGTAGGCCCCGAGCGCCGGGCGCCCGTTCCAAGTCAGGCTGTCTTCCGACCAACTCGTGTCGGCCACGGCGTACACGTGGCCGCCATCGCCGTCGGCCGAGGTGACGTCGCGGGCGGTGACCTGGAGCTGGGCGCTCTGCACCGTCCCCGAGAACGCGGAGAGGTCGAAGCTCAGGTAGGCCACCGACATCACGTCGCTGCCCTCGATCTCGATGGTGAGGTCTTCCGAGTCGGAAAACACGCTGTCAGGTTCCCAGGCCGCCGCCGTCACGTCCTCGATAGGCACCAGCGTGGAAGGGTCGCCGTCGTCCACCACGGTACCGTCGTCGGCAGGTTCTTCGCCCGTCCACCCCACGAGCTGGAGGTCGGAGTACAGCGCGCCGATGGGCGCCGAGTAGCCAGCCTCCCAGTTGTTGAGCGGCAGCCACAGGGTGCCCACCCGCATGTCCATCCCCGGGGCCTCGAGGTAGAGGAGCTCCGAACCATCTCGGTACAAGGCGCAATAGCCCTCGCCCCAGGCGATGGTGAAGGTGTGGGCGGCGCCGTCCCAGTCGAACATCGCGGCGCGGTCCTCGGCGCCCTGTGTCTCGTCCCAGCACTTGAGCTTGGCCTGCCCGTGGTCGGCGCTGTTGTCAGACCCGTACACGCGCAGGTTGATCGCCCGGTTGCTGTCCCAGTGGCCGCCCTCGTCGAAGAGCTCGATCATGTGATTGTTGTCGCCGGTCAGGTTGCCCAGGCTCACGTCGTCGATGACCACCGACACCTGCCCCCGCGCGAGCTGGGCGCCAAAGTCCCAGTACTGGCGCGAGTTGCTGTCGTCGATTCGCCAGCCCGAACCTGTGAAGCTCCCGCCGTACACCGCCGTGGCGGAGGACCCGCTGGCGAGGGAATCGCGAATGTTGACGTCCTGCGCGAGCGCGAGTGCAACGAGAAACATGGCCTAGTCCTCCTGGCGCAGGGGTCCCTGCACGCGGAAAATCACGTCATTGAAGTCGAGGTCGCCGCCGCCGGGCAGGTCTTCGAAGCCAACAATCCAGCTGCAGTTGCCCTCGTACGTCGTCGCGCCGTGCACCACGCCGTCGCCGTTGCGGCTCGCGGGACCGGTGAACCACGTGTTGCCGGTGTTGTGCACGAACGCGGCGAAGATCAGCTCGGTGCCCGCGTCGTAGGGACCGAGCTGCGTGCTGGCCCCCGGCGTCGCGGTCCACGCGTCGAACAGGTGCTGGGTGACGGGCGAGTGAATCCACAGCTCGTCGGTGTAAGAGGTGTCGGAGCCGACGAAGGTGACGGTGACAGGCTCGGTCGCGTCATCGGTGACCACCCTCGCGGCCGGGTTCAGGTCGTAGCCATCCTCCGGCTCGTAGCAGGGGTCGCCGCCCTCCTCCTCGGGCACCTCGCCACTGTCCTCGTCGCCGCTGTCCTCGTCGTCGGGGCCGCTGTCCTCGTCGTCGGGGCCGCCGATGACGCCATAGGTAGAGGTGAGGCCTGCGGTGTCGGCCTCGCTGCCGAGGCCATCCTTCTCAGCCGAGGTGCTGAAGCCGTAGTCGGTGCAGGCCAGGAGCGGGGCGAGCCACATGGAGTCCTCCCGCCCTGGAACTATGCAAACCCCGTGCCAACGGGACAACGCCGATTATCTAGGAGGGGCGGGGCGCGGGTTCCCCGGTGGGGAGCCGAAGTCTCATCCTCGCGCCGCCCTCCGCGCGGTTCTCGGCCGTCAACGTGCCGCCGTGCTCCTCAGCAATTCCCCGGCAGATGGCCAGTCCCAGGCCAGTCCCCTCCCCCACGGGCTTGGTGGTGAAGAAGGGCTCGAACAGGCGAGGAAGGACCTCGGGAGAAAAGCCAGGGCCCGTGTCGTCCACCCGGATCTCGCCGGGCGCCGCGCGCACCCAGATCGTGCCTCCCGGGGCGGCGGCGAGCGAGTTTCGAAGCAGATTGTGGAGAAGCTGGTCGAGCGCGGCCGAGTCGCCCAGCGCCGGGGACGGCTCCACCTCGACGACCAAGCTGACGCCAGCGCGATCGGCCTCCCGCTGCACGAGCGCCACCGAGCCGAGCACCACCTCGGCAAGGTCGAGAGGGGCGCGCACGCCCGACTGGGGGCGCCCGAGCCTTAGGAGCGCCCCAGTGATGTCGCGGATGCGCTGGGCCTGGCGGGCGATCACCTGGAGGTCGGCCACGGTGTCGGTCGGCAAGGTGGCGGCATCGTCGAGGAGCAGCGTGGCGCGCCCGAGAATCACCGCGGCGGGATTGTTGACCTCGTGGGCCACCCCGGCGGCGAGGCGCCCCACGGCGGCGAGGCGCTCGCGGGCGACGATTTCCTCCCGCGCCTGCACGAGCTGCTGGCTCCGATCGAGGACCCGGGCCTCCAGCTCGCGATTGAGCGCTTGCAAGGCCTGCCGATCGGCCACCACCTGCTGGCGCAGGGCCTCCAGCGCCAGGGCGAGCTCGCGCGGCTCGTCGGTGCCCACGTTCGGCACCGGGTCGGCGAACTGCGAGGCCCAGAGGTGGTCGGCGTGCCGCGCGAGGGTGACCAGGGGACGGACCACGAGCGCGTCGAGCACCAGCGCCGCCGAGAAGGCCATGGACACGGCGAAGGCCACGAAGATCGCCGCACGGGCGCGACCGTCCTCGATATCGTCGGGCGGTGACAGCGCGAAGTCGGCCACCATCCCGCCCACCACCCCGAGCACGAGCAGGACGCTGAGCTTGAGCGCGAGTCCTGGCCGCTTCATGTAGCGGCGACTATCTGGCGGCCGGCCACTTGGCGGGTATAGTCGCCCGCCATGCCGAGCTGGAAGCACCACGTCTTCGTCTGCACCAACAAGCGCCCGCCGGGGCACCCGAAGGGCTCTTGTGCCGATCGTGGCTGCTCCGACGTGCTTTTCTCGCTCACCGAGGCGATCGACACCGATGACTGGATGGTGGAGAACGTGAAGCTCAACACCACCAACTGCCTCGGGCCCTGCCGGGCCGGGCCCACGATGGTCGTGTACCCCGAGGGGGTGTGGTACGGCAGCGTGACCGAGAAGGACGTGGCGGAGATCGTGCGCGAGCACCTCAGGGGCGGAAAGCCGGTAGAACGCCTCAAGTTGGCGGAAGGGTAGGGCGGCGAGATGCTAGGAAAACTACGCCAGGCGATCACGGGCAAGGCAGACGGGGGGATCCGCGAGGCCCTGAAAGACAAGCTTCGCGGCACCCGGGGCGGGACGGCCGAGCCCGCCCTGCCGACCCCGGCCCCGGCACCC
>VGRE01000301.1 GCA_016875435.1 Deltaproteobacteria bacterium
TCGCCGGTGGGCGGGGCGAGGGGAGCCGGGGGCGGGGCGACGGCGCGAGGCGCGGGGGCCGGCCCGAGCACGGGCACCAGGGCGGGCGGAGCAGGCAGGCGGGTCACGGTGACTCGGGGCTCGGGGGACGGCACGGTAGGGGGTGGCGCGGCGACGGCCGGCAGAACGGGGTGCATCGGCACGCGGAGAACGGGCCCAGCGGGCGGCTGGCTCCGCGCCTCGACGCGTCGTAGGCTGCGGACGCCGAGCGAGCCGGACTCTCCGCCCAGCGCCTCGACCTCCACGACGCTGTCACCCCCCCGGCGGATGGCGTCGGCGAGGGCCACCATCGCGTCGGCGGCCCCGTGCCGAGGCGGCCTCGGCGCCACCACCGGGCCCTCGAGCTCCTCGTGGAGCGTGGCGAGCGGGCGTCCCTCGCCGGCCCGGGTGACGACGAGCATCACCACCGCGTCGTCGAACTCCTCGGTCGCGCCCAGGGCGCGCCGGGCCGCGACGGCGCGGGCGTCTTCCGCCACGTCGACCGCGCCAACCACCGCCGCGTCGATCTCGCCGCGGTCGAGGGCGTCCCAGGCCGCCTCCAGCGCGCGCAGGCCGCTGAGCTCCTCGGCCGACACCGAGAAGCCGGGCCCGCCCGCGTCGAGTTGCATGCTGAGCCGGTTGGCCACGATGTTGGGCATCGTCCCCACCACGTGCTCAGCGCGCAGGGGCGGGGCGACCTCGTCGACCGATACACCCATCGATGTATCACCGTGTATCAGTCTCCAGCGCAGGCCCCAGCGAGTGACGAGGCCGTCGCAGCCCATGCCCACGTACACGCCGAGCCGGTCGCGCGGCACGTCGAGGCCAGCCCGGGTGGCGGCATCGCGCCCCGCCTGCAGGGCCAGCGCCTGCTGGGCGAGCGAGGCCGACAAGTCTGCGGGTGGGAAGCGGAGGCCCTCGATGGCCACCACCGCCTCGTCGCCGCCACGCCGGTCGACCAGCGACTGGACTGCCAGCACGCCGCGGGGGCGCCGGGGGGAGCTTCCGCGATCCGAGGGGTGCTGGTCGACGACCAGGTGCCCGTTGTTGCCGCCGAATCCGAAGGCGCTCACCGCTGCGCGGCGCTGTCCCCCGGGGCCCGGGCGCCACTCGCGCGCCTGGCCGAGGAGCGCGAACTGGCCGAGCTCGTCGAGGGGGTCGTCGACGTGCAGCGTGGCGGGCATCACGCCGCGCGACATGCCCACCAGCACCTTCAACAGGCCCGCCGCGCCCGCGGTGGTGATGAGGTGACCGAGGTTGGACTTCAGCGAGCCGATGGCGCCGCCCGGGTACACGGCGCGCAGGCTCTCCACCTCGGCGCGGTCGCCGGTGGGCGTGCCGGTGGCGTGGCACTCGAAGAGCTGCACGCTGTCGGCCGGCAGCTCCGCATCGCGGAGGGCGATGCGCATCGCCCGCTGCTGGCCTTCCGAGGAGGGCGCGAGCAGGGAGCGTCCGCGGCCGTCGTTGCTGAGCCCCACGCCGCGAATCACGCCGAGGATCGGCTCCCGCGCGGCGAGCGCGTCGTCGAGGCGGCGCAGGCTGAACACCACGCAGCCCTCGGCGGGCACGAGGCCGTCGGCCCCCCGGTGGAAGGGGCGGCTGCGGCCGGTCTTGGACATCGCGCCGAGCTGGCAGAAGCCCACGTGCAAGAACAAGGAGTCGGCCCGCTGCACCGCCCCCGCCAGCATCCGGTCGGCGCGACCGGACTCGAGGGCGTCGCAAGCAAGCTTGATGGCGTAGATCGAGGAGGCACAGGCGGCATCGAGGCAGTAGGCGCCCGCGTCGAGGCAGAGGGCGCGGGCGACGATTGCCGCCGGCAGGCCGGACATGAAGTGATTGCGCGGGTCGCCCGGGTCGATGCCGCGCGCCAGCCCCTCGCTCCAGCGGGCCATGCCGTCGGTGGGGAAGGAGAGATTGCCGAACACCGCGCCGGTCCGCACGGGCGCGAGTCCCGCGAGCGCGCCGCGCGAGCAGTGGAGCAGCCAGTGTACGTGCGGGTCGAGGCGCTCGGCGGCTGGCACGTCGAGGCCGGCGAGGTCGGGCGAGAATCCTGACACGTAGCCGCCGGCCAGCGACCAGGCGCGGTCTCGTCCCTCGCCCCGGACGCGCTCGCTCGGCACGCCGAAGCGGCCCTCGGGTGCCTCGGTCACCGCGTCGCGACCCTCGAGGACCAGGCTCGCGAAGGCGTCCACGTCGTGGGCGCCGGGCAAGACGCAGCTCGCGCCGGTGATGGCGATCGGCGTGCGCATCGGCGCCTAGTCGCCCTTCTTGCCGGGGTACTCGCCGCCGGGAAGGGCGTGGAGCTCAACGCCCCGGAGGTCGGCGTACACGCGCCCGCGCGCGTCGACCAGGCTCACGTCGGAGAGCGAGCGCTTCCCTTCCAGCTTGTGCCCGCGCAGGACGCCGCGCACCGGGCCGGGCGTGGGCCGGCCGTAGGGGCGGTAGCTGCCGATCGCGGTGGGCAACGACGCTCCCCTCATCGCCTGGCGCGACCAGAGCACCGCGAGTTGCAGACCCCCGTCGCCGGCGGCGATGTCGGTGAGCCAGCCATCGGTGGGCCAGCCCGCCTCGGTGGTGGTGCGGAGCGCGGCGCTCGCGGCGCCGGGACCCACGCCCTCCACCTCGCGAATGACCTGGAAGCCGGGACCGTGAAACAGGAGCCGATCGTAGATTGTATCAGCAGAGTGTGGGTACGAGGGCAATGAACCGGCGTCGGGCGCCGCCGGTGATACAGGTGGTGTATCAGCGAGCTGCACGTCGGCACGGTAGTGCACGGTCGTGCCGCTGCGCACCTCCAGGCTGTAGCCGTCGGCGCGCTCGGTGACGGTGTGGATCTCGAAGACGTCGCCCTCGCCGTCGTAGTTCCGCAGCTTGATGCCCTTGAGCACCTTCACGTTGTCGACCCCCTGCACGAAGGAACTGGACCGCAGCTCCCGCGCCCGCTGCGCGAACCACTCCACCGCCAGCACCACGGGGACGACCGGCTGCCCGGCCACGCTGTGGTCGGCCACGAAGGGGTAGTCACGGCGGTTGACGCGGCGGAGCGAGGGCGCGGCCTTGTCGCCCGCGAGCAGGCCGCCGATCACCACCTCCACGGCGCCCGGGCTCCCCAGCTCGTCGACGAAGGCGCGCGCCCCCTCGACCAGCGGGATGAGCGCGATGCCACGCGCGTGGAAGGCCTTTGCCAGCGCCGGCGTGACCATGCCGCCTTCCCAGGGGCCCCAGCCGATCGACTTCACCACGCAGTCCCGGCGCTGGGTGGCCTCGAACGCGGCCGTCCGGTTGAGCACCTCGTTGGCCGCCGCGTAGTCGGCCTGGCCGAAGTTTCCGCTGCGAGCGGCCACGGAGGAAAAGAAGCAGAGCAGCTTGAGGGCGTCGCGACGGGTGGCCGCCACCAGCGCGCGCGCGCCGTCGATCTTCGTGGACCAGACTGCGTTCCACTGCTCCGCGGTCTTCTCCTTCACCTTCCGGTCGTGGATGACCCCGGCGCCGTGGACCAGGCCCGTGATGGGGCCGAGCTGGGACCGGACGCTCGCGAGCGCAGTCGCGACGCTATCGGTGTTCGTGACATCGCAGGGCACGTAGATCGCCTGCCCGCCAGCCGCGTGGACGGCGGCGACAGTGGCCCGGGCCTCGCGGGCCGCGAGGATCGCGGCCACCTGCTTGCGCAGGTTGGCGGGCGAGCCGGCGGTAGGCGCCAGCACGCGCATCAGCGCGGGCTCGTCGTGCGCGGCCTCCACCTCGGGGCTCTCGGCGTTGTCGATCCGCGAGCGCCCGAGGAGCGCGAAGCGCGCCTGCGTCTGCGCGGCCAGTTCGATCACGCACGCGGCGGTGACCCCCCGCGCACCGCCAGACACCACGATCACGTCGTGGTGATCGAGGTGGGGACGGCGGTGAGGGGAGGGGACGACCACGCTGGAGAGCGTGCGGCGGCCGACGGTCGAGAGGGCCGTCTCCACAGGTCCCACGCGGGCGATCTCCAGCGCCACCGCCTCGACGGGCGTGTCGTCCGCGGTGTCGATGGCGCGAACCAGCGCGCCGGGGTGCTCGAGCGCCACGGTCTTGGCGAGGCCGTAGAGGCCGGCCGCGAGGGGCGCGCCGCCGCCGTGAAGGCCGAAGTCGCCGCCCTGCCGGGTGACGACGACGAAGGCGCCCTGCTGGTCGAGGCGCGCCTGCTTGGCGGCGAGGAAGGCCTCGAGGATGTCGTCGTCCTTCGGCGAGCGGGCGATCCACACCACGCCGCGGTCGGCGACGGGGTGGCTGGCAATCGCGTCGACACCGAGGGCGGCGAGCGCCGCCGCGAGCGCCTCGGCGCCTTCCCCGCGGACGGCCACGGGAGGCACGGCGCGGCGCGCGCCCTCGGCCACCGGGCGGAGCGCGAGGTCGAGGCGCTGCAGCACCGGGCCGGTCAGCGGCGCGAGTGGCTCCGCCGGTTCACTTCGCCGAGGGCTGGATGTCTCGCCCCCCCTTGTCAGGGGGGCATGGACAAAAGGGCCGAGCACCTCGACAATCTCTCCAAGTGTGTGGAGGCGTCCGAGGGTTTCCGCGTCGGGTTCGGGCAGGTCGGGCTGTCGCTCTCGCACCGCGCTGAGGATCTCGACGCGCTTGATGGAGTCGATGCCGAGGTCGGCCTCGAGGTTCATGTCGAGGCGGAGCATCTCGGCGGGA
>VGRE01000302.1 GCA_016875435.1 Deltaproteobacteria bacterium
AGCACCGACTCGCGGGCGAACTCGCGGGCCACGGACTGCACCTGCTGGACGTCTTCGGGGAGCTCGAACACCGTGGCCTCGGGGGGGAAGTCGGCTATCGCGGGCGCCCAGGGCCTTCCAGCTTGATCGGCACGCCAGGCTCGCCCCGAGTACACAGGCGCTCGACCGAGCTGGCCCACTGCGTCGCCGAGGCCGCCGAGCCCTCGGCGATCCAGCCCGGCGCGGGACGATCGGCGCCGCAAGGAATGCCGAGCTGGTGGACGGTTGCCTCGATCTCGCGCTCCGCCGCCTTCCGGCAGGTCATGTCGCGACAGGCTTCGATGCCGGGCGCCGAGCCGCGGTCGATGCCCATGCGCCACCACGCGCGCCAGTAGCTGAATCCCAGCTTCGGGTCGGTGTGCGGGCGCAGCTCGTCCCAGGTCGAGGCGGCGGCGTCGAGGCCCTCGGCCCGCCTCGCGGCCTGTCCCAGGACGTGAGTGCTGCAGCCCATGCCGAACGTAGTGTCGCGACAGATATCCAGCGCCCCGGCCGCGTCACCTCCCCGCTCCACCGCCTCGGCCTGCCAGAAGCGGCACTCGTCGTCCCAGGGATCGGGGATCGACGCGCACCTCTCCCAGGCACCGAGGCGGGCCACCGCGTTGGCCATGCAAGGCGCGTCGGGGCAGGCAGCCAGCGCCGTGTCGATGTCGGTCGCGACCTCGGCCGCCGCGAGGCGCTCGGCGGCGGAGGGGTCGCATGCCAGTAGTAGGCTAAGCACCAGTGAAGTTCGGCTTGCGCTTTTCCAGGAAGGCACGCATGCCTTCGCGCTGGTCGGCGGTGGCGAAGCAGAGCCCGAAGAGCTGCCGTTCCGCCACCTGCGCCGCGCCCAGGGGCAGCCCGTCGCCATCGAGGATGGCGCGCTTGCACAGGCGCACCGCCACGGGGCCGTTCTTCGCGATGGCCTCCGCCATCGCCAACGCCTCCGCCACCACGTCGTCACCGGCCTTGAGCGCCAGCCCGATGGCCACCGCCTCGTCGGCCTTCACTACGCGCCCGGTAAAACAGAGCTCTCGCGCGCGCTGCGAGCCCACGCGACGCACGAGGCGCTGCGTGCCACCGAAGCCGGGGATGACCCCGAGCTTCACCTCGGGCTGGCCGAACTGGGCGCCGGGCGCGGCGAGGATGATGTCGCAAGCCATCGCCAGCTCGCAGCCGCCGCCGAGCGCGAAGCCGTTGACCGCCGCGATCACCGGCACCGGGAGCGCTTCGAGGCGGTCGAGCACCGCCTGTCCCTCGGCGGCGAAGGTCATGGCCGTGACCGGGTCGAGGTCTTTCATCGCCGCGATGTCGGCCCCGGCCACGAAGGCCTTGCCGCCACCGCCGGTGATCACCACGGCGCGCGCGTCGCCGAGCTGGTCGAGCGCTGCCGCGAGGTCGGCGAGGATCTCGCGGTTGAGCGCGTTGACCGGGGGCCGATCGAGGGTGAGGACGAGGACCTCGCCCCGCCGGTCGGACTGGACCAGGGAAAGCCGGTGCTGGGCCTTCATGACCGACATCACCTCGCCCCGTAGTTGTAGAAACCGCGGCCCGACTTGCGACCGAGCCACCCCGCCTCCACGTACTTCCGCAGCAGCGGACAGGGCCGGTACTTGCTGTCGCCTAGGCCGTCTTGCAGCACCTGCATGATGGCGAGGCAGGTGTCGAGGCCGATGAAGTCGGCGAGGGTGAGCGGGCCCATCGGCACGTTGGTGCCGAGCTTCATCGCGGTGTCGATGTCTTCCACACTCCCGATGCCCTCGTAGAGCGCGTAGACCGCCTCGTTGATGTAGGGCATCAGCACGCGGTTGACGATGAAGCCGGGCATGTCTCGACCGAGCACGGTGGTCTTGCCCATCTTCTCGGCGGCGAACTTCACCTCGCCATAGGTCTCGTCGGTGGTGGCGAGGCCCCGGATGATCTCCACCAGCTGCATCAGCGGCACCGGGTTCATGAAGTGCATGCCGATCACCCGGTCGGGGCGGTCGGTGTGCGCGGCGATGGCGGTGATGCTGATCGACGAGGTGTTGCTGGCCAGGATCGCGCCGCTCCCGGCACTCTTGCTCAACGACTCGAAGATGCGGTACTTCAGCTCCACGTTCTCGGTGGCGGCCTCGACCACGAGATCGCTCTCGCCGTGCGCGGCGAGGTCGGTGGACCAGGTGATGCGGCGGGCGATGGCGTCGGCTTCCTGCGCGGAGATCTTCTCCTTCCTGACGAGCCGGCCGAGCGAGTCGGCCACGGTGCGCTGGCCCCGGTCGATGGCGTCCTCGCTCACGTCGGTACAGGTGACGAAGTAGTGCGCGGCGGCGGCCACCTGTGCGATGCCGTTGCCCATCTGGCCGGCGCCCACGACGCCGATGCGGGAGATGCTCACGAGTGCTCCGAGGAAGGGGCGCCCGTCTATCCCGGGGCACGTCCCGAGAGGTAGGCCCGGAGCCCGGCGGCGAGGAGCTCGCCGAAGCCCGCGGCACGCTCGCGCTGGTCGAGCCGCAGCTCCACCACCAGCGCGGCGGTGCCGCCCTCGCGCGCGAAGGCATCGGCCCAGTCGTTGCCCTCGTCGGCAGCCCAGTCGTTCACCCGCGCGGCGAACTCGCCCGCGCCGGGGAGATCGAGCCACGCGGCGGTGAGCGGGTCGCCCCAGGCGGCGTCTTCGAGGCGCGACGCGGTGTCGACCGGAAGCAGCCCCTGCTGCCCGGCCCAGCGGAAGAATCGCCCCGCCACGAAGCGCGACGACACCGCCCAGGGCGACCGGGACGGGTATGGGCTCGGCCCGGGGACGAAGGCCGGGTACACCGCGTTCTGCACGGCGAGGTCGAGCGCGGCGCGGTTGCCCGAGAGGGAGCCGGGTAGCAGGCGCTCGAGGCCCGTGAGCTGCGAGATGTCGGAGGTGTTCCAGGGCGCGCCGGGGATGATGGCGCACTCGGGGCGCCGAGTGGGCCGACGCGAGCTCGAGGCCTGGTCGTAGCTCGATCCCTTCTTGCCGTACTCGTGGAGTTCCACCATCACGATACTGCCGCGACTTGCCTCGCGGAGCACCGCCAGCCGGGCGTAGTAGCGGGCGCGAAGCTCCGCGGCGCCGCCGTCGACCAGCCGCGAGCGGCTCCACTTGTCGACCGCGCTCTTCCCGAAGAGGGTCTCCACCTCGGGCGGGCGCTCGATGTACGGGCGCCCGAGGTCGAGCACGTCGCGAGGCAGCTCGGCAGCGAACACCTCGACGCCGAGGGCGCGGGCACAGGCGGCGGCGGCGATCTCTGCACCTCGCTCGTACCAGTCGTCGAAGCGAGCGGGCAAGTCGGCGTGGCACTCGGGGCTGTAGAAGGGGAGGCCCGAGCCTGGCGCGGCGCCAGCGTGGGGGGTGACGAGGGTCAGCATCGCGGGGCTACCTAGCTCGCGATAGCCGCCGGGCCATGTTCCAGCCCAACCTACTCGCCACCCAGACCATCCTCGTCACCGGCGGCGGCTCCGGCCTCGGCCGCGCCATGGCCGAGCGCTTCGCGGCGCTCGGCGCCCGCGTGGGCGTGGTCGGCCGCCGGTTGGAGCCGCTCGAGGAAACGGTCGCCGCGATCCGGGGCGCGGGCGGCACCGCCGCGTGTGCCAGCGCCGACGTGCGCGACCCCCACGCGGTACACCTCGCCATCGACGCGATCGAGGCCGCGGTCGGCCCCGTCGACGGGCTGGTGAACAACGCGGCCGGCAACTTCCTCTCGGCCGCGGAAGACCTCTCGCCCAACGCCTTCGACAGCGTGGTGCGCATCGTGCTGCACGGCACCTTCCACGCCACCCAGGACGTGGGCAAGCGCATGATCGAGCGCGGCACCGGCGGCACGATGCTGTCGATCGTCACCACCTACGCGTGGATGGGCTCGGCCTTCGTGCTGCCGAGCGCCTGCGCCAAGGCCGGGGTGCTGGCGATGACGCGCTCCCTCGCCGTCGAGTGGGCCTGCTACGGCATCCGCAACAACGCCATCGCCCCTGGTCCTTTCCCCACCGAGGGGGCCTTCTCGCGGCTGATGGCCGGCGACATCGAGGAGCAGGCGAAGAAACAGATCCCGCTCGGGCGCTTCGGCAAGCCCGAGGAACTGGCCGACCTCGCCGCCTACATGATGTCGCCGGGCGCCGCCTACATGACGGGCGAGTGCGTGGTGCTCGACGGCGGCGAGTGGCTCCGCGCAGGCCAGGAATTCAGCCGCTACACCGAGTATCCGCGCGAGGCGGTGAAGCAGGTGTTCAGCGCGATGCGCCCAACCCGCTGACCGCGCGTTCTCGCGCGGCTCTCCCCGTGTCATTTCACACGAAGGGCTGACGAGGCCCTCGTTCCACCTCCGGGCGTCGATGTTCGACTTGCGGCCCTCGCCACCCATCATCGCGACGATGCGCGGCGATCCTGTTCAGATCCCGAGGAAGAGGTACGCCACGCCTGACTCCGCCCCGTTCTCGTCGTTGCCCGGCGCGCCAAGCAGCACGTCGGCGTTGCCGTCCCCGTCCGCGTCGCCGTCGATCGCGATGCCGGCACCGAGCGCATCGCGGCTGGCGAGGCCGTGCAGGATGCCGTCGGCGCCCGCGAGATCGATGCTGCCGGCGAAGGGCCCGCGCACGAGGTAGGCGACACCAGTGTCCGCGCCCCGGAGGTGCTCGCTGGTGGCGCCGATGGCGATGTCCGCCCAGC
>VGRE01000303.1 GCA_016875435.1 Deltaproteobacteria bacterium
CAGCGCCTCGCGGATGCTGGCCAGGAGCGCGTCGCGCCCGGCGCTGTCGACCACGTGCAGTTCGTCGAGGGCGTTGCCCACGCGGCCCACCACCTCGTCGAGGCGCGCTTCGTCGTCCGGGGGATCGCGGGGTGGGCTGGGCACGGTGGGCGGATATCGCCGCTACTCGTAGGTCGGCAATGGATCGCCGTGCGCCACCGCCACGATGCTGGCGTAGAAGTCCTCGAGGTAGCGCTCCGCGTCGTCAGGGCTGCTGTCGAAGGTGTCGAGGTGGTACACCAGGAGCACGTCGATGGCGCTGCCCTCGTCGACGGTCACGGCGCTCCCCTCCAGGACCGGAATGAACTCGGTGCCGCCAGTCTTCGCCCACACCGACACGCTGCCGCCGGTACCGCTCTCGTCGTCCGAGGCCTGCGCGTGGCGCCAGGTGACGTCGAAGTCCACCGTCACCGGGTCGGTCACGACGTTGTTCACCACGTAGGCCACGTCCACCTCGTCGTCCTGGAGCTCGGCGCTCGACCACTCGGCCATCTCGCGCCGGTCGACGCCCACGTCGGGGTCGGTGATCGCCGCGTAGACGTCGGCGCCGCCGGCCTTCACCCAGCCCCGCAGGTGGGCCCAGTCCCAGTCCTCGTCGGAGCCGCTCTCGGTCACCGCGCGCTCGGGGGTCGGATCATCGTCGTCGGTCGGCGGGTCGAGCGTCACGTCATCGAGGGGCTCGAGGGCAATGTCCTCGGGCGAAAGCTCCTCGCCTCCGGTGCAGGCGAGCGCGGAGAGCAACAACGGCGCGAGCATCTGTCGATTATACGCGCGGCGCCATGCCGATCGAGCGCGTCGTCTGCAAGTTCGGGGGGACCAGCGTGTCCTCACGCCCCCGCTGGGGCACCATCGCCCAGGTGGTGCGCGGCCACCTCGCGGAGGGGCGGGTGCCGCTGGTGGTGTGCAGCGCCATCAGCGGCGTGTCCAACCTGCTGGAGCGGCTGTTGCCCGACGCGGTGGCTGGCCGACACGGCTCGGGCCTGGCCGGGCTGCGCGCCAAGCACGCCGCCCTCGCCGCCGAGCTCGGCCTGCCGGTCGACATCGTGGAGAGCGAGCTCGTCGACGTGGAACGGGTGGCCAGCGGCGTGGCCCTGCTCGGCGAGTTCACGCCGCGGATGCGCGCCCGGGTGATGGCGACTGGCGAGCTGATGCTCACCCGGCTCGGCGCTGCCTGGCTCGCGGCCGAGGGCGTCGGCGCGAGCTGGATCGACGCGAGGAGCCTGTTGACGGCGTCGCAAGGCGCCAACGAGGCGCGGCACTACCTCTCGGCCACCTGCGACTGCCGGCGCGACGGCGACCTGGACGCCCGGCTCGGCGCCGGCCCCGTCGTGACCCAGGGCTTCATCGCCCGCGACGCCCGGGGCGACACCGTCTTGCTCGGCCGGGGCGGTTCCGACACCTCGGCCGCCTACCTGGCCGCCAAGCTCGGGGCCTCGCGGCTGGAGGTCTGGACCGACGTGCCGGGCATGTACACCGCCGACCCGCGGCTGGTGCCCCACGCGCGCCTCCTGCGGCGCCTGGACTACGCCGAGGCGCAGGAGCTCGCCGCCACCGGCGCCAAGGTGCTGCATCCTCGCTCGATCGCGCCCGCGCGCGACGCGGGCATCCCGCTATGGATCAAGTCCACGCCCGAGCCGGAGGTGCCGGGCACGGTGATCGTCGCCACCGAGGCCTCGAGCGCGAGGGTGCGCGCCGTGGCCAGCCGCAACGGGATCCTCCTGCTCTCCATGGAAACGGTGGGCATGTGGCAGGAGGTGGGTTTCCTCGCGCGCGCCTTCGCGGTGCTCGAGCGACACGGGCTCTCGGTGGATCTGGTGGCCACCAGCGAGAGCAACGTCACCGTCTCCCTCGACGCCCTTGCCAACGCGCTCGACCCAGCGGTGCTCGACGCCGCCGTCGAGGAACTGCGCGTCCTGTGCGAGGTGCGCGTCATCGGCCCCTGCGCCGCCGTGTCGCTGGTCGGCCACCGGATGCGGGCCATCCTGCACGAGCTCGGGCCTGCCCTGGAAGCCTTCGCGGAGCACCGCATCCACCTCGTCTCGCAGGCGGCCAGCGATCTCAACCTCACTTTCGTGGTGGACGAGGACCAGGCGGGGCGACTGGTGGTGGCGCTCCACCGGCGCTGCCTCGAGAGCGGCGACGACCCCGACCTCGGGCCCGCCTGGCGCGAACCGGAGTCGGCCTGGCCGCGCTGGTGGACGGACCGTCGCGAAGAGCTGATCCAGATCGCGAGCGGGGGCACGCCTGCGTACGTGACGGACCTTGGCGTCGTGCGGGGACAGATGCGCCAACTTGCCGCAGTTGGCGCGGATCGCGCGTTCTACGCGATGAAGGCCAACCCGCTGGAGGCGGTGTTGCGGGTGGTGGCGAGCGAGGGGGGCGGGATCGAGTGCGTGTCGTCGGGGGAGCTGTCGCTGGCGGCCACCATCGTTCCCGGCGACCGGATCCTGTTCACGCCGAACTTCGCCGCGCGGGAGGAGTACGCGCTGGCGGGACAACTCGGCGCGATCACCACCATCGACGGCCTGCACCCGCTGGTGGCGTGGCCGGAGCTGTTCGCCGGCCGCGCGATCCACCTCCGCGTCGACCCCGGCGCGGGGAGGGGACACCATCGCCACGTGCGCACGGCCGGGGGCGCGTCGAAGTTCGGTGTCTTGCCTGCGGAGCTGCCCTCGCTGCTCGTCGCGGCGGCGCGGGCCGGGGCCCGAGTCGTAGGGCTGCACGCGCACGTGGGCAGCGGCATCAGCGAGCCGGGCGCCTGGGCGGAGGTGGCCACGGCGCTCCTCGCGCTCGCGGAGACTTGCCCCGATCTGTGCCGGATCGACGTGGGTGGCGGGCTTGGCGTCCCCTACCGGCCCGGGGAACGCCACCTCGATCCGCGCGCCGTGGGCGAGGCGCTGGCGCCGCTGCGCCGGGCGGCGCCGGGACTCGAGATCTGGATCGAGCCCGGCCGCTTCGTGGTGGCGGAGGCGGGGGTCCTGCTCGCGCGGGTGACGCAGGTGAAGCAAAAGGGCGACCGTTGCCTCGTGGGCATCGACGCGGGAATGAACGCGCTCTTGCGTCCAGCCCTCTATGGCGCCTGGCACCCGGTGGTGAACCTGTCGCGACCCGGATTACCGCCGAGCATCGTGGCCGACGTGGTGGGTCCGATCTGCGAGACGGGCGATGTCGTCGCGGCATCGCGCGCGCTCCCGGAATGCAGAGAGGGCGACGTGCTGCTCGTGGGGCTCGCGGGCGCCTACGGGCTCGCGATGGCCTCGACGTACAACAGTCGCCCCCTGCCCAGATCGATCTGCCTGGACGGCTGAGCGCGGGGAGAGCGCCGCGCCATCGAGCGCGGGCTCGCCCCGGTTCGAGCTACTTCTTGCCGCGCTTCTTGCCCTTCTTGGCCGCGCCACCCTTGATGCCGTCGTGGTTGCGACGCCACCACTGCGCCGCGCCCTCGGCGGTCTTGATGCCGAAGATCTTGGCGATCTCGGTCCAGTCGGCGCCGCGAGCCACGGCGGCCTCGCCGTCCTTGAGGCGCTGCTCGCGCCACTTCTTGCGCTCGGCGCGCTGACGCTCGCGTTCCTCGGAACGGTTCTTGGTCGCGGGCTTCCGCATGAGCGGATAGCTACCGTTGTTGGCCTTGGCCCAGCGGCGCGCCTTGGCGCGGAGCGCGTCGGAGGAGAGGCCCTCCTTATCCGCGATCTTCTTCAGCGTCTTCTCGCGCTTGCGAGCCGGGTCGCCGCGCTCGGCCATCTTCTTGAGCAGGTTGAAAAGTTCTTCGCCGGTCATTTCGGTTCTCCGTGGCAGTATTTTACGAGTCACTGCGGGTGCAGTTGCTGGCATGGGTGTCAGCGGGCGTTCGGGCGCAGTTTTGCGCCGCGCCTCTGGCATCTCCCGTCTACCAAGGTCGCAAACGGAGCGCAACGTCGCGACCCATCTGGGCATCGCCCCCAGCTGATTGTCCGGCGCGAATGCTCCCCTCGGGGCCCTCGAAAAACCCGACAGGGGCTCGTTCGTCGATGGTCGCGTCGAGCGCCACCCGAGTTTCGCCGATTGTAGGATAAGAAAAAATGCCGCCCGGTCGCAAGGGCATCGGCCGACCGCGCACGTACACCGCGCCCAGTCGCACGCTCACGAACACGGTCGCCAGGAGGGTGAGCGTCCGGAGAGGCACCTCGACCACGGCGGTGGGCGCCAGCGACAGCGCGGCCTCCGCGGGCGCGTCGGCGACTGCCACGGTGACGTCGAGCAGCACCATCCCCAGCAGCCGCGAGAGGCCACTCGCAGCTCCAGCCGCGCCACCGAGGCCCAGGGGCTGGTGACCGTGGGCCCGGTCGGCCGCGGAGGTGAGGCCGAGGAGGCCGGGCAGTATCGGGGGCTGCGGGGCTAAACCGTCGTGACGGCCACGCGCTGGGGTGCAGGCGCCCCCGATGGGGCATCGCTGCCCCGGCCTCGAGGGGGGAGCCAACGAGAAAAAGTGGCGTTTGCCCATTGGTACGGAGATTGCAACGACCCCGATCGTTCCCAGGTGAACTCCTGCTGCTCTCCACTCTCCTCGTCGCCTGCCTCCCCGCCCCCGAGACCGGTCACCTCAACGAGGCGCTCGACGCCGCCTCGGCTCGC
>VGRE01000304.1 GCA_016875435.1 Deltaproteobacteria bacterium
GGTCGACCTCGCCGAAGTTGCCCCCGACGCAGGTGTTGTCGCCGGTGTACGGGGTGGTGGTGCTGACGAAGTCGCTGAAGGCGCGCCCGGTGGTGTCACCGGTGTTACCGGTGGCGTCGGCGTCGTTGGCGCCCTCGCAGGCGAGGGGGGCGAGCAGTAGGTAGGCGAGGACGGACATCGGGCGCTCCCATAGATCGGCGGCGCTTATACGGAAAGCGCGCGCGAAGTCAAGCGCCGTGGACGGGCCGAGTGCGCCTATGGTAGCGTGCGTCGGCCGGTAACTTGGCACCTGAGGACTCACGCATGCACCGCCTGTTCCTACCCGTGTCGCTTCTGCTCGCCATGGGCTGCGTCGTCGGCCCGCCTGAGTTCGACAAGGACCGCGGATACGAGGGCGACGCCGACACCGACACCGGCACCGGCACCGACACCGACACCGCCACCGACACCGACAGCGGCATCGACAGCGGCGCCGACAGCGGCCTAGGCGACCCGTTAACCTTCGAGGATCCCTCGGACTGGGTCGATTTCTCCGCCAACCAGAGCCCCGAGCAAGTGTCGCTGGAAGACAAGTCGGGCGAGCTGAACCAGGGCCAGCAGTTCTACCTGGTGATGCTGAACGGCGCCGAGAGCGACCAGACCTTCAATCTTCGCTTCACGCCCGCGACCGAGGACAGCGCAGGCCCTCCGGCCCCCAGCGCCGCGGCGGCGAAGAAGCCGGTCGCTGGCGACCTGATCGTGCCTGCGGTCAACACGCCACGTCGCGACGTGCTCGACAGCGCCGACATCGGCATGCTGGAAGACGTCTTCCGCGTGCGCAGCCACATCGAGAAGTCCACCGAGTACGAGGTGAAAGACGGCACCCTCTGGGCCCTCGGCGACAACGTCGCCATCTGGGTGGACAACGAGGTGTACATCGACTGGGACTACGAGTGCGACGGCGTGATCGACGAGGCCCACCAGTACGAGACCTTCGGCTTCGACAACTGCGATCTCCAGACCATCGCCGACATCATCGACCTCAACATCTTCCCCAACGTCACCGGCATGTTCGGCGACGTGTCTGATATAGACGGCGACGGCCGCGTCGACGTGTTCATCACGCCGGAGCTGAACCAGCTGCCGACGACCAGCAGCGACGAGGACGACGTCGACAGCGTGGTGCCCTCCTACGCCGAGCCCTCGGTCGACCTGCGCGACTACGACGTGAAGACCAACCCCGGGAGCGATCAGCGCGAGGTGATCTACGTCTACGCGCCCGACCCCGTCGGCTACTTCAACAGCGGCGCCACCGTCTCCATCGACAGCTACACCAACTACTCGGTGGCTGCCGAGGTGGCGCGCTCGCTGGTGAACTTGATCAGCTATTACCAGCACTCCGAGGCGGGCGGAACCAGCGTGGATGAGGACTGGCTCAACCATGTCCTCGGCACGATGGCGGCGGATCGCTGTGGTTTTGGCGCCCAGTTCTACGCGGACGCGTGGCGGTACCTCGACGCGCCTCACCTGACCTCGCTGGTTGATGCCGACTCCAAGGGCAGCCTCGCTGCCGAGGAAGTAGGCGCCCAGTTCCTCTTCGGAGTCTGGTTCTACCATTACGTCCAGACAGAGGCCGACAACCCGACGGCGCTGCTCGCGAACATCGTGCAGACCGACACCACCGGCATCGAATCCATCGAGGCCGCCCTCGAGGCGGATGCGAACCTTAGCGACGTCGACGGCCAGGGCCCGGAGGGCGCGGTGGAGTTCGACGACCTAGTGGTGCACTGGCAACTCTCGACCCTGATGAGCGGCGTCACCAAGTCCGACGGCAACGCGATGTTGCGCAGCGACCTCGTTTCCTACCCCGACGTGGAGACCCTCTCCTCGCCACCGGCGATGCGCGACAGCCTCTATGGGGCGAACGGCTACCAGCGTGGCGTCGCGCTCAATGGTACCAACTACCCCTACGAGGGGGGGCACACCGACGCGCCGGCGGTGGTTGCCGACGACGCGGTGACGCTCGGCAACACCGATGTCTACCACTTCGACCCGGCCTTCGACTACGAGGGCGTGATCGCCGGTGGCTACGGCGCCACCGTGGTGCGCCTCGACGGCATCCCGTACGACTACTCGACCCTTGAAATCCAATACCCCGGCGACGGCTTCGTCGGCGCCGTGGTGCGCTGGGAAGACCCCTCCACCGTGGACTACACCGTCGAGAACATGATCGCGCCCACCGACGTGCAGCCGCTCTACCTGCCCAGCTTGCCGAGCGATGGCACGCCGATCTACGGGATCGGCGAGATCACGGAGGCCACCTCCGTCACCTACTACGGCAGCGATGGCGACGACGCCGACGGCACCGTGGTCGACACCGATCGCTGGCTACTCGACCTGCGCGACCGGGACGTGGGCACCACGGTGTCGGTGGCCATCTGGCTCGACCGGCGCTTCGACGACTCTGGGAGCCCGACGCCCGACGATCCGTGGCTCGCGGTGGCGCCCTACGAGTGGTTGCCCTGGCCGAGCCCGTCCGACACCCGTAGCGACGTCACCTGCGTGGGGGCGCAGGACTTCGAGTTCCCCACCTCGGTGCTGCAGTACATGTACTATCAGGACTTCCTGTCGAACTCCCTGGGCAGTGAGCCCAGCGATTTCGACGCCTGCGGCGTCCAGGAAACCGAGACGCTGCCCACTTGCGCCGAGGACTGGGACGACGACCTCGTGCCTGACGAATCCGAGCCCGCCCCGACCACCTTCTTCGAGCAGGTGCTGGTGGCACAATGCAGCCATTACGGCGGGTCCCTGCCCGGTTCGATCGATGCCTACAGCGAGGACTGGATCGACTGGGACGCCACCGACGACGATGACGACTTCACCTTCTCCATGACGTACAACGTTGGCGGGCGATCGGGCGATGCGGGCGAGGAAGCCTTCGTCTGGGTGGACCTCGAGGGCGGCCAGCAGTACGTCATCGTGGTGGGCGCGGAGACCGGGGAAGGCCTCTACGAGATCTCGCTGCGGAGCTTCTGAGCGCGATAGCCGGTCGCGGTGATTCCCGCGCTCGCCTTCTGCCTTTCCGTTGCGCTCGCCGCGCCGACCTTCAGCCTCGAGAGCGCCCCGGCGGACACCCGGGACGAACTCGCCTCGATCGAGCCCGCAGCGGCCGCCAGTGGCTTCGAGGCGCGGGTCGTCAAGCGTTTTCAGCTCGGCCAGGGCTGGACATGGGTGGCGCTCGTCGAGGGCTTCGCCAGCGAGGCCGAGGCCACCGGGGCGGCGCTCACCCTGGCCACCGCGACGCAGCGGGCCTTCACCGTGGTCGCAGGGGGGGGCTCGCGCACCCCGGTAGGCGTTCCGGTCGCGACGGAGCCCCTGGCGCCCACGGCCGCGAGCACGATCGCCGCGACGATCGCGGCCCACGGCGGCGTCGGCGGCGGGGCCTCGGAGCTGGCGCGGGCAAAGGCCGTGCACTTTGCCTTCACCCGGGCCCTTGAGGCCGATGGACGAACGATAGAGGCCAGCCACGACTACTGGCGCGAGGGTTCTTCCCGCCGGCTCTCGGTCGACGTGAAAGACGGCGGCGAAGACAGCCTGCTCGTCGTCACCGCCAGCGTCGGCTGGCTCAACGCGGGCGGGCAGCTGGTAAGTCGCGACATTGGAATCCTAGTCAACCAGGCCGACGCGTTCGCTCCCGAGGCCGTGCTCGGCCTCGCCCTCGACGTGCCATCGCTGCTTGCCTCGCCGCCCGAGGCGCCGCTGTTGCTGCTCGAGGGCGCGGAGAGGGGGCTGCGGGTCGGTCGCGGCGAGGACCCCGAGGGGGCGGGGCTCGCCTTCGCCGATGTCGAGGCCGGGACGGGCCTGTTGGCCGGGGCGCGGTACGTCACCGAGGCAGGGCCGTTGCTCTTCAGCTACGCCTCTTGGACGCGGGTCACGCCCACGCTGCTCGTGCCGTCCCGCGTCCGGCTCGAGCGGCCCGACGGCCGGGTGGAGACGGTTAGCATCAGCAAGGTCGAGCTGGTCGATGCGGCCCCCGCCGGAACCTTCACCGTGCCGGGTGCCGACGCCCCTTGACACGTGTACGGGCGCGAGTAAAACGCGCCCGGCCCGGAGGGGTCCCGTCGCTGGCGTGGCTCAATCGGCAGAGCACCGGTTTTGTAAACCGGCGGTTGCGGGTTCAAGTCCCGCCGCCAGCTTTCATCCTTGTTCTTTTGCTTTCAGGGGAGATGCCCGAGCGGCCAATGGGAGCGGGCTGTAAACCCGCCGGCAATATGCCTACAGTGGTTCGAATCCACTTCTCCCCACCATCAACCACAGCGCCCTTCACCGGGCGGGAGTAGCTCAGTTGGTAGAGCATCAGCCTTCCAAGCTGAGGGTCGCGGGTTCGAGTCCCGTCTCCCGCTCCACGATTCCCGCCCATGTAGCTCAGGGGTAGAGCACTTCCTTGGTAAGGAAGAGGTCACGGGTTCAAATCCCGTCATGGGCTCCATTTCCCGCTGACACCAGCACTTTCTTACGAGGTAGAGCCATGGCCAAGGCAAAGTTCGAGCGCAACAAGCCGCACGTCAACATCGGGACGATCGGTCACGTCGACCACGGCAAGACGTCCTTGACGGCGGCGATCACGAAGGTGCTGGCGGAGTCGGGCGGGGCCA
>VGRE01000305.1 GCA_016875435.1 Deltaproteobacteria bacterium
GGCCAACACCGAGCTGGTGGGCACCGCGCTCGCGATGCTCCCCGGCGCCGCGCGGGTGGCCCAGGCCCACGGGGCCGGCGGCATCACCTTCACCTACCCCTTCCCCGTCGAAGGGGGCAGCGCCTCGCTGGCGCCTCCGCCCGCGCGCGCCTTGGCCGCCCTGCGGGGCGTCGTCCCCGGCCTGGTGGCGGCAGGGCTGCGCGTGGCGATCCGGGGTCTCCCGGCCTGCCTGCTGGCCGAGCTCGCGGCCCACGGGGGCAAGACCGGGAACCGGTGGTACGTCGACGCCGACCACCAGCTGGACAAGGCGCTGTTGTTCTTCCCCGACGTGGTGCGCTTCCACAAGGCGGACGACTGCCGTTTCTGCGCCCGCAACGAGGCCTGCGACGGCTGGTTCGCCAACTACTTGCGGCGACCGGGTTTCGGGCGACTCGCGCCGATCGAGGCCTGATGCGCGCCTGCTTTGCCCGGGGCGGGGCGCTGGGCGACTTCGTGCTCGCCATGCCGGTGCTCAAGGCGCTGTGCGACGAGGGGCATGAGGTCCACGTGGCGTGCAGCCCTCGGTTCCGGCCGCTGGTGGATCTCTGCGGTCAGGTGGCGAGGATCTGGGACATCGACGCCGCCGAGTCGGCGTGGATGCTCGGCGGCGACGCTCCCGTGAGCTTCGATCTCGCCGTGTGTTTCACCGAGGGGAGGGGACGAACCTTCCCATGTCGCGACACCCGCTGGGTGACCTCGCGGCCGCCCGAGGGGGCGCGGGCCTGGGCACACTTCGCCTCGGTGTACCCCTGCGACCCGGCCTGGCACCTCGCTGGACCGCGCCAGGGCGTGGTGATCGCGCCCGGCGCCTCCTCGTCCGACAAGACGCTCCCGCTGGACTGGTGGCTCGCGCTGCACCGCGCCCTGCCCGGCTCCCGCCTCGTGGGCGGGCCGCTCGAGCCGTGGGCCGCCGAGCGTCCCGACTTGCCGGGGCTCGTTGCCCTGGCCCGCGCCACGCGGGTATGGATCGGTCCCGACACCGGCCCCACCCACCTCGCGGCACGCTGCGGCTCGCGCGTGATCGCCGTCGCGACGAGTGAACAGTGGATCCCACTGGGAAGCACGTGGATGCCGATGTGGTCGTCGGTCGATGAGATCCTGGCCGCTGTGGATTTTCCCGTCCCCGCCACTGCGGGGGGCGCGCCCGGTTAGGTCCGGTGCCCTCGCGAGGTCCAGCATGAGCATCTTCGAGCAACTGTCGTCCTACGATCACGAGCAGATCATGTTCTGTCGCGACGACGCGGTAGGTCTAAAGGCGATCATCGCCGTGCACAACACCACCCTTGGCCCGGCGCTCGGCGGCACGCGCATGCTCGACTACCCGAGCGAGGCCGACGCGGTGCGCGATGTGCTTCGCCTGTCGCGCGGCATGACCTACAAGGCGGCGGTGGCCGGCCTCGACATCGGCGGCGGCAAGGCGGTCATCATCGGCGACCCGGCGATGAAGACCGAGGCGATGTTCCGGTCCTTCGGCCGCTTCGTCGACAGCCTTGGCGGCCGCTACGTCACCGCGGAGGACATGAACACCACCGTGGAAGACATGGGGAACATCCGGCGGGAAACACGCTGGGTCACCGGCTCCGAGGCGGCGCACGGCGGCTCGGGCGATCCCTCGCCGGTAACGGCCTGGGGCGCCTTCCACGGCATCCGCGCCTGCCTCGAGGTCACCTACGGCAGCCCCGACGTGTCCGGGCGTACGGTGGCCATCCAGGGCGTTGGCCACGTGGGCTGGTGGCTGGCGAAGTACCTGCACGAGCAGGGGGCGAAGCTGCTCTACGCCGACGTGTCGGGCAAGCGCCTGTCGCGGGCGATGGAGGCCTTCGGGGGCTCGGTGCTCGAGGGCGACGAGTTCTACCGCGCCGAGGCCGACGTGCTCGCCCCCTGCGCCATCGGCGGCATCATCAACCCGCGCACCATCCCGATGCTCCGCGCGCCGATCATCGCCGGCGGCGCCAACAACCAGCTCGACGACGAGAAGCGCGACGGCGAGGCGCTGGCCACCCGCGGCATCAACTACGCGCCCGACTACGTCATCAACGCCGGCGGCCTCATCAACGTCTACAGCGAGCTGAAGGGCTACGGTCGCGACAAGGCCATGCTCGACGCCGCCAACATCTTCGACACCGTCAAGCGCGTGATCAACAAGGCCAAGGTGGAGGGCACCACCACCGTCATGGCCGCCAATCGCGTGGCCGAGGAGCGCATCGCCACGGTCCACCACCTCAAGCGGGTGTGGCTGGCGCCGCGGTAGGAATTCCGGAAGTTCGTAGCACGGCCTTCGGCCGGCGGGCGCTTCCCCACCTGGTGTCCGGACGCCGAGGCGCCGAGCGTGGCGAAGATCTTGTTCTTCACGCGATAGGTGGCGTGGCCCCATGTGACCACCTCCTCGGTGGCGGGCATCGCGAGGCACAGCGTTCGGAAGCGGTTGTAGGGGTCGCTAGAGATGGGCGGGCGCGGCGTCGTCGCCGGTGTAGCCCTGCGGGCCGAAGCGGGTAGGGCCCTTGCGGTCCTTCAGCACCTCCACCACGCGGAGCACCGCCTTGTAGCTGCCGAAGGGCGGGTAGATGTACGCGCCGGCCACGCGCGGGTGGTTCATGACGCTCGCGAGCGCCTCGCGGGCCACCTCGATGCCCACCTCGCGCTGGGCGTCGCGTTCGGGCGCGCGACGCAGGCGGTCGAGGATCCCGGCCGGCACCTGCATGCCGGGCACCTCGTTGTGGAGGAACTCGGCGTTGCGCAGCGACACCAGCGGCATGATGCCCACGAGGAAGGGCACCTTCCTGTAGCGGTCGGTGCGCTCTAGGAAGCGCAGCAGCACCTCGGAGTCGAACAGGGGCTGCGAGAAGAAGAACTCTGCCCCGGCCTCCAACTTGCGGCCGAAACGATCCGTCTCGATGTCGAGGTCGACGTGGCCCGGGTTGCAGCCCGCGCCCACGAAGAGGTCGGTCTTGCCACCCACGGGCTGTCCCGAGAAGTCGAGGCCCCGGTTGAGCATCTGGATGAAGCTGATCAGGCCGATGCTGTCGATGTCGAACACCGCCGTGGCGTCGGGATAGGTGCCCATCTTCGGCGGGTCGCCGGTGACGGCGAGGATGTTGCGCAGCCCCAGCGCATTGTCGCCGAGCAGGTCCATCTGCATGCCGAGAAGATTTCGGTCGCGACAGCAGTAGTGGACCACGCTCTCCATGCCCGAGTGAGCGCGCACCAGTTGCGCGAGGGCGGCCGGTCCCATGCGCGCGACGGCGCGAGGCCCGTCGGCGATGTTGACCACGTCGATGCCGGCGTCCCTGAGCATCGCCGCCCCCTCGACGGCCTTCACCGCGTCGACCCCGCGCGGAGGATCGAGCTCTACCGACACGCAGAAGCGTCCCGAGTGGAGCCGGCGGGCGAACTCGGTGCGCTCGTGCACCGGGGAGGGGGCCTCGCCCGGGATCGCCTTGCGGCCGGTGTCCTCGTCGAGCGACTCGGCCACGGGCCTCACCTCGATGGTGCGGCGCTCCTGCTGCACCGAGCGGACAAAGGCGCGAATCTGCTTGATCATCGTGGGCGTGGTGCCACAGCAGCCGCCGACGGCGGCCGCGCCGAGCTGCACGAAGCGGCGCGCGTGCTCCGCCATGTACTCGGGGGCGGCCAGGTAGAGGGTGCGGCCCTCGATCACCTGGGGGAGACCGGCGTTGGGCATCGCGATGAGCTTCATGTCGGTGACGGCGAGCAGCCGTTCCATCACGTGCTGGACTCCACGAGGACCGTTGCAGCAGTTGGTGCCGAAGACGTCGATCGGCCAGCCGCGCACCGCCCGCGCGGCGGCCTCGGGGCTGTCGCCCTCGATCTGCGCCTGCCCGGGGCCCACGAGGGGAAAGGTCATCGCGGCCACGATGGGGATGTCGCGACTGATGGAGCGCACCGCGCGGACGGCCTGCCACAGCTCGTTGAGGTGGGTGAAGGTTTCCAGCACCACGAGGTCGGCACCGGCCTCGACCACCACCTCGGCCTGCTCGCGGAAGGCGGCATAGGCGTCGCCGGGCGACACCTTGCCCACCGGGGCGAGCACCGCGCCCGTGGGCCCGATCGACGCGGCCACCAGCGCCCGGTCGCGAGCCATGGCCTTGGCGAGGCGCACGCCGGTGGCGTTGATTTCCTTGAGGCGCCCCTCGATGCCGTAGGCGCCGAGGCGATAGCGGTTGGCGCCGAAGGTGTTGGTGGTGATGACGTCGGCGCCGGCCTTGACGTAGGCGGCGTGGATGTCGTTGACGATGTCGGGCTGGCTGAGGTTCAGCTCGTCGTAGCAGCGGTTGATGAAGACGCCTCGGGCGTAGATCTCGGTGCCCATGGCGCCGTCGAACAACAACACGCGTTCAGCGAGGGCCTCGCGGAAGGGGACTGCGGCCAATGCTCAGCTCTCCGGCTCGGACTGTACGGGGTCGTTCTCCTCGATCCCAGCGGCCTTCGAGGAGAGCGTAAGCGCCAGTACGGTGATGTTGTCGCCGCCCGTGCCCTCGTTGGCCGCGAGCACGAGGCGCCGCGCCACCGCCATGGCGCCGGCAGGGTTGGCCCGGTGCC
>VGRE01000306.1 GCA_016875435.1 Deltaproteobacteria bacterium
GTGCAGGTGGTGATGCGCGGTCGCGACCGGGCCGCATTCCGGGCCTTCCTGCGCGACCACCATCTCTCGTGGAAGACGCCTGCCGGGGTGCGGCGCATCGTCGATGTCGACCCCCGGTCAATGATGTGAGCCCGCCACGGGCCAGGGCGGTCGCGACAGGAAGTTGTCCACCATCGCGGGCGACAAGCCCCCCGGCGAGTGCACCGCGCCCGTCCCTGGCCTCGTGGCCGCGAGCGCCTCCTGCCGGGTGGCCACGAACTTGCGGTCGCGCACGTAGCGGTAGGTGCCCGAGTCGTCCCGGACGAAGCTGAACTCCCACGGGTAGTCGTCGATCTCCACGTAGTAGAGGTCGGTGAGCCCCCCGTAGATGAGCTCGGGCGCTACGTCGTAACCGCGGTCGACGAGCCCGGGGATCGACACGCTCAGCACGCCGTCGGCGTCGGTCACCACAACCTCGCCGAGGACGGGTTCCACGTAGGTGCCCACGAGCGCCGCGTGGTCGGTCTCGGCGGTGGGCCAGGTGGCCTCCCCGGCCTCGGGCAACACGTCGAGCGCCTTGATCGCGGCCATGACGGTGCTGCTGAAGTTGTCGCCGTAGCCATTGCTCAGCACCGAGATCGCCACCCGCTGCTCGGGCAAGACGTAGAAGGCCGAGGTGAACGCCATGGTGTTGCCACCGTGCACCCAGAGCGGGGTCTCGTAGTACTTCCGGCCCACCTGGAAGCCATCGAGGACCATGAGTCCGAGCGCGTAGTGCTGGCTGTCGAGCTGCGGGTAGAGGCGCACCATCGGCGTGGTGAGCTGGTCGTGGACCGAGGTGTCGAGAACGGCGGCGTTGCCGTCGATCAAGAAGGCGCCGTAGAGCGCCACCTGCTCGGCGGTCGACCACACGAGGCCCGCGGGGCGGGTGAAGGCGTTGTCGGCCTCGGCGGCCATCTCGACCACCCCGACCTCGTAGGACACGTCGGCCCAGGGGTCGAAGCCGTCGTAATCGCCGAGCAACAGCCCGTAGCCAGTGGCGTAGTCGCCGTCGGCCTCGACCTCGGCCTTGCGGGCGTAGCTCCGGGTCATGCCGAGCGGCGCGAGCAAGTCGTCTTCGAGGATGTCGCCCCAGGGGCGGCCATCGTGCTCCTCGTGCAACAGCCCCGCGAGCGAGAAGTTGGCGTTGCTGTAGTTCCACATGGCCCCGGCCGGCGCGTGTGCCCACTCTCGCGACGCGAAGTCGCCGTGCCCGTGCTCGGAGAGGTAGCTGTCGTCGGGGTGGTCGCTCCACGGGGTGTAGTCGTAGAGCCCCCCCTGGTGACTCAGCAGGTCGCGGATGGTGGCCCCGGCCGCCCAGCTCGGCGAGGTGGCAAGGTCAAAGCCGAGCGCGGCGATGCCAGCGTCGAGCTCGATCTCGCCGCGCGACTCGGCCTGGAGCAGCGCGGCGGCGGTCATCTTCTTGGTGTCGGAGCCAACCTGGAAGAGCGTCGACGTGGCCAAGGGGTCGTCGGTATCTGGGTGCCTCGAGCCGAACGCGCCGCTGTAGACAATCTCCCCGTCGTGCCAGATGGCGACCTGCGCCCCGCTGGCCATGCTGGCTGCGAGGTCGGACTCCACCGCCTTCGCGATGCCGCTGGGATCGAAGTCGTTGGCACCGGGGTCGTCACCGGTGTCGTTGGCCGCAGTGTCGCGACCGGAGCCAGTGGACTCGTGGCTGGTGTCGGCCACGTCGGCGTCGGTGCAGGCGAGGAGCCAGAGCATGCACTTTTCCCTCGGCTTGGACTAACAGTGGTCATCGCTGCGGGCGCATCCCTGCGACGCGCAAACGGGGTAGCTCCGCTGGCGTGAGCATCGCCCTCGCCTGCCTCGCTGCCTTCTTCGCGGGCCTCGTCGACGCGATGGCCGGCGGCGGGGGTCTCATCCAGGTGCCGGCCGTATTCGCCTTGATGCCCGACGCGCCGGTGGCCACCGTGCTCGGCACCAACAAGGGCGCCGCCTTCTGGGGCACCGCCGCGGCGGCGATCCGCTATGCGCGCAGCGTGCCCTTGCCGTGGCGCTCGGTGGGGCTCGCGGCCGGGGCGGCCGGGGTGGCCAGCGCGGCGGGGGCGATGCTGGCGCGGGGCCTCGATGCGAGCGTGCTCAGGCCGGCAATTCTCGTGGCCCTGGTGCTGGTGGCGGGTTTCACCTTCCTCCGCCCCGACTTCGGCAAGCTGGCCGGCGGGGTGGAGCGCCCCTGGCTGGCCACGGCGCTCGGCGCGGCCATCGGCCTATACGACGGGATGATCGGCCCGGGAACTGGCACGTTTCTCATCGTCGCCTTCATCGCCACGCTCGGCCTCGACTTCCTCGGCGCCGGGGCCGGGGCCAAGGTGGTCAACGCCACCACCAACCTCGCCGCCATCCTCGTGTTCGCCTGGGGCGGCAACATCCGCTGGGACTGGTCGATCCCGATGGCGGTGTCGAGCGTGGCGGGCAATCTCATCGGCGCGCGCATCGCGCTCGCGCGGGGCTCGGGCTGGGTGCGCACCGTGTTCCTCGTGGTGAGCGTGGCCCTGGTGGGCAAGCTCGCCCTCGACGTCTACGGCTCGTGACCTTCGAAGATGGGCTCGCCGCGCAGGGCGCGCTCGGTGCGCTCCTTCCACAGGTCCCGCTGGTGCTGGCCGCTGGGGTAGCTCGACTCGTCGACGTACAGCACCTCCCGCTTGCGGGCCCCGCTCGCGGGCGCCGACTGGGACTCGAGGCCCATCTGCTCGGCGGTCTGCATCGAGCGCGCCCGTGCATGCAGGGACTCGGCCTGGGTGGCCGCCTTGTCGAGCGCGACGCCCACGAGGGCGGCGAAGACAGAGGTGGTGAGCAGGAGTCGCATCGATCTGGGGATCGGAACTCGGGCGGCCCCGCGTTAGGTCCGGCCCCCGTCCAGGAGCCCGCATGTCCACCGTGAAGTACAGCGCCGTCGTCCTCGGGGCCGGCCCCGGCGGCTACCCCTGCGGCATTCGCCTCGGGCAGCTCGGCGTCAAGACCCTGGTGATCGAGCGCGAGTACTGGGGTGGCGTGTGCCTCAACGTGGGCTGCATCCCGAGCAAGGCGCTGATCACGGCCGGGAAGCGCGTGGAGGAGATCGCCCACGCCGACGTGATGGGCATCGAGGTGCCCGGCAAGCCGGTTGTCCACATGGACAAGTTGCAGGCCTGGAAACAGTCGGTGGTCAACAAGCTCACTGGCGGCGTGCGCACCCTTCTCAAGGCCAACAAGGTCGACATGATGGTGGGCAACGCCGAGTTCACCGGTCCCAGGGCGCTGTCGGTCACGACCGCGGAGGGCGTGGTGACGGTCGAGGCCGACAACGTCGTCATCGCGGTGGGATCGCGCCCCATCGAGATCCCAGGCTTCTCCTTCAAGGACCGCCGCGTGCTCGACAGCACCAAGGCGCTGGCCCTCGACGAGATCCCGCGGCGGTTGGCGGTCATCGGCGGCGGCTACATCGGCCTCGAAATGGGGATGATGTACGCCAAGCTCGGCAGCGAGGTGACGGTGGTGGAGGCCGCCGACCAGGTGCTCCCCGGCTTCGATCCCGACGTGGTGAAGCTCATCGAGCGCAAGCTGAAGAAGGACAAGGTCAAGGTGTTCACGAGGTCGCAGGCCCTCGGCTGGGAGGAGGGCGACGGCGGGGCCACGCTCCGCTACCGCGCCCCCGACGGCGAGAAGACGGTCGACGTGGACTACATCCTCGTCACCGTGGGACGCCGTCCCAACACCGACACGTGCAAACTCGAGGCGACGGGCGTGGCGATGGAGGGCCGCTTCATCCAGACCGACAGCCAGCTCAAGACCTCGGTGCCCGGCGTGTTCGCCATCGGCGACTGCACCACCGGGCTGATGCTCGCCCACAAGGCGAGTCACGACGGCGAGGTGGCGGCCGAGGTGATCGGCGGTCACAACGCCCACAACGTGGCCAAGACCGTCCCCGCCGTGGTGTTCACCGACCCCGAGATCGCCACCGCTGGCCTGATGGAGCACGAGGCCAGGGCCAAGGGCTTCGAGGTGAAGGTGGGCAAGGTGCCCTTCGCCGCCATCGGTCGCGCGCTCACCACGGGCGACACCGACGGCTTCATCAAGGTCATCGTCGACAAGAAGAACGACCGGGTGCTCGGCGTCACCATCTGCGGCCCGCACGCCAGCGACCTCATCTCCGAGGCGGCGCTCGCGGTGGAGATGGACTGCGAGGCGCTCGACATCGGCCTCACCATCCATCCCCATCCCACGCTGGGCGAGGGCGTGATGGAGGCGGCCAAGGCGGCGATCGGGCAGGCGATTCACGTGGTCAACGGCTGAGCGCCTCCTCCACGACCGTGTCCCACCCGCGAACCTGAGGCGTACAACGACGACCGCGCCACGACGCGGCGGCGTCGGCCAGATCGTCAACCCGAGCCACGATGCTGCCGCCGCTCCCGGCGACCAGCGCGCAGTCGCCGACGTCGGTCGCGACCACCGGCGTGCCCTGGGCCCGGTAGGCCAGGATCTTCAAGGGACAGAACCAGGGCGGCGCGTCGGCCGCGTAGGGCGCCAGTCCCACGTCCATCGCGGCCACGAGGTCGGCGGC
>VGRE01000307.1 GCA_016875435.1 Deltaproteobacteria bacterium
CCGAGGGCGGCGCGGACCGCCCCCTCGACAGCGGGCAGGCCGACTCGGGCCTGCCCGGCCACGACACCGACGCTGACGCCGACACCGACGCCGACGCCGACGCCGACGCCGACGCCGACGCCGACGCCGATACCGGCACTGCCGATCCTTGCGCGGCGATGCCGCCGCTCGCCACTGCGGCCGACAACCACGCGGCGATCGCGGCCTGCCTCGCCCTCGGCCGGGCCACCCTCGGGGCCGGCACCTTCGACGTTGACAACACCGTGGTGGTACCCCCGGGTGCCACCCTCGACGGGTCGGGACGCGCGGCCACGCTGCGGGCCCAGATGCCGTCGGTGAACTCGCTGGTGACGTTGCAGGACGGCGCCACGGTGACGGGCATGGTGCTCGACGCGAACCAGGCGCTCAGCGATACCAACGGCTCGGTGGTGCACGTGGTGGGCTCGGGCGCCACCGTGTCGGACTGCTGGGTGGGCAACGCCAACGGGCACGCGACGGGCCTGACCCTCGCCGGGGTGTATTTCATCGCCGACTCCGGCAGCGGCAGCGTGGTGAAGGACAGCGAGATCGCTGGCCTGTTCTACGGCGTGATCTTCCGCGACGGCCTCGACGCGAGCGAGGTGAACACGGTGCAGTCGTCGACGATCCACGACCTCGCCTGCGACGGCGTCACCTTCGCTGGCTACGGCGAGATGGTGGGCAACACCGTGTACCGGGTTGGCTACGACTGCGAGAACGGCCCCATCCCGGGCGCCACGGTGTACGGCCTCTACAACACCGTGGGGGCACGCATCGACAGCAACACCCTGTACGACACCTGCGGGAACGTGGTCGACCTCGACACCGTGTCGAACTTCGAGATCACCGGCAACGAGATCCGCGACCCCGGCTACACCTGGGACGGCACCGCGCCCTGGTGCTCCGGGCAGGCGCTGATGATGATCGACTCGTCCAGCAACATCGTGACCGGCAACGTGATCGTGTCCAACGACCGGACGAACAATCGGGTGGACTACTACGGCGACATCCACGGAGTGTACCGGAAGTCGAGTAGTCACGCGTCGTATGCCGACCTGAGTGGCGGTGCGGACTCGGTCATTGCCTTCGCCCTGTTGCAGCGTCCGAGCGAGCCGGGCAGCGCGATCGGCAACATCATCGACGCGAACGAGCCTCGCGCCGCCTGCGGCAGCGGTTGCACCGGCGTGGGCTACTACTCCTCCCGTGGCACCGGCCTCGACGGCGCCGGCGTGGCCAGCGAGTACACGATGAACTACTACTCGCGCAACAACCCGTATGGCAGCAACATCGGGTCGTCGCGCTGCGGCTTCAACTGGTACGCGTGGGACGACACCTGCGACGGCACCTACCCCAGCGGCCAGTGCAACGGCGACGACCACCAGCACACCGGCTTCCTCCGGCAGGACGGCTGCGAGGACTACTGAGGGCGTCGGCGCCGCAGCGCCACGATCGCGCCGAGGAGAGGTAGACCGGCGACCGGCGCGGTGGTGCCACACGCCGGCTCGCACTCGGTGTTGATGTTGTCGAGGGACGTGGCCTCCCCCGGCGCGGCGGCCGCGCTGGCCTCGCCCGTGTCGGCGTCGGGCTGCTCGTCCCCGCCGCCGGTGTTGCCGCTGCCGGTGTCGCCGCCGGGGGTGACGCAGGCGCCGTCTACGCAGGAGCTTCCATCCGCGCAGGTGGACTCGGCGTAGGTGCCGTCGGTACACGCGGCAACCACGCTGTCGTCGAGGCAGAAACTGCTGTGCGGCCCGGCGGTGCAGCGGCTGTCCATGCACGAGGCGCCGCCCTCGTCGCTGCCGCACACCAGCCCGAAGCCGGCGCAATCGCCGGTGCCGTACACGCCGTCGTTGCACCCCTCGATCACCGTGCCGTCGATGCACCGGTAGTGGCGCAGGCCGTCGCCGTCGGGGCAGCGATAGTCCACGCAGAAGGCAAAGTCGCCGTCTTCCTGGCAGGTGGCGCCGTACACGGCGCAGTCGCCGGTCCCCGTGAAGCGTCCGCCCTGGCACTGCGAGATCACGGTGCCGTCGCACCACTTCCCGTTGGCGGTCGTGCAGCGGCTGTCGGCCGCGTCCTCCCACGTGATGGCGAGGTGGTTGGCCACGGTGCGGGGCGATCCGTCGGATGGGTTGTTCTTGACACACAGGTCGTTGGCGCCGCGCGGGTTGCAGTCGGCGTCGCTGTTGGTGTCTTCCACCACCAGCGTGGAGCTCCCGCCTCCATCGAGCATCACCGCGTCCCAGCAGTCGAAGGGATCGCCCAGCAGCAACTCGCGCACCTCGTCGCAGCTCATGCCGGTGCCGCCGCCGGCGCCCCGGCCGTCGATCACCACGAGCCAGAGGTGCGTGCCGTCGGCCTCGATGCACGCGGCGCTGCGTGGGTTGGTGGTGCTGGTGTCGTAGCACCCACTCCCCGCCACGCCGTCTTCCACCAGCACCAGGCCGTTGGCGCCGATCGCGTCCTGGTAGCGCAGGGGGTAGATCGTCGGCAGTTGCAGGGGGCTGAACATCATGCTGGCGTCGGAGAGCGGCGCCGCCTGGTCGAGGTCGCAGCGCTTGTCGATGGTGCAGGCCAGGTAGCCCCAGGTGCTGCCGATGGCGTCGGTCTCGATGTGGTCGTTCCACAGCATGCCGCCGGAGATGGCGAGGCCCAGGGGGTGCAGGTAGTCGCTGCCCGAGCAGGTGGTGCAGGACCAGTCGCCGTTGATCGCCGCGATGGCGTCGACCTCCTCGGCGAAGCTCAGGGTGTCGGTGTACCACTCGACGCCGCGGTTGTCCTTGGAGGCGTGCAGGCCCACGCTGGGCGAGGACAGGTCGGCCCGCACCGCGTAGATGTTCTGCGGCCGGTCGCCGTCGGTGAAGCGCTTGAAGGAGGTGATCCCGGCCCGCACCTCGCGCTCGTAGTCGGCGGAGATCGCGAGGGTGACGAGGATGAGCATGGAAACTCCGGGCGCGGCCTAGTCTTCTAGCGTGACCATGACGCTGCCGCGGCCGATCTCCTCGCCGTGCAGGTCGAGGGCCACCAGGTCGAGCGTGTTTGTCCCCGGCTCGAGGGGCACGCTCACCCGCCAGGTGTCGCGGCTGGTCCACTCGGGCTCGATCGCCGTGCCGTCGACGAGGATGGACCGGACGTCGATCCAGCCGGTGCCCTCGAGGTCGGCGGTGGCCTCGGCGGTGCTGAAGTCAGCGGTGGTCACGGCGAAGCCCACCTCGGGGAACCGGGCGTGTACGGCGTCGGGCGAGCCGGACATCACCCAGTCGGCGCGGTCGTCGATGAACTGGCAGTGACTGGCGAAGTCCTGGGCCGGCAAGAGCGCGCCGATCTGGTCGCACCAGGGGCCGAGGTAGCCGGTGTTGTAGGCGCGGCGGATGATGTCCTGGAGGTGGCCGTAGTACAGGCGCTCGTAGGCGGAGATGGTGAGCAAGCTCGACAGGTCGCCGTTGCCGATCACCGACATCTGGCTGCTGCCGAAGAAGTCGAGGTCGTGCGGGAAGTAGAGCATCAGCCCGTCGCCCGGGCGCTGGTAGAAGCGGGCGTTGTGTTGGCTGCCGTCGCTGCCATAGTTGTCGACCGCGCCGGACAGGGTGGCGAAGGCAAAGGCCCTGAGCCACTGGTCCACGTCGATGACGCTCCCCGCGTCGAGCGGGAAATCACCGCTGTCGAAGGCCTGGCCGAGCGCCATGATGCCGGTGAAGTCGTCGCTGCCCTGGTTGTTGGAGAGCAGGAAGTTCCAGCGCCAGTTTTCCTTGTCGCTCCCGAGGTCGGTGATGGCGGTGCCGACGACCGAGTCCGGGGAGGGCAACTTCTGTCCCTCGGCGGTGCCGTCGTCGGTGGTGTAGGGGTAGTAGATGAGCTCGTACTCGAACAGCGAGCCCTGGTCGCCGTCCTCGAACTGCGAGGCGAGCACCAGGCCGCTGGCGCGGTCGAGTTGTAGCTCCACCGGGCCGGTGTGGGTGGCCAGCGGGGTGATCGCGTGCGCGAGGTCGTTGTACTCGCCCGACACCGACCCGGCCGCCGTCATCGCGAGGTTCATCAGCACCTCGCGCTGGCCAAAGTTCACGCCCTCGGAGCGGTCGACGAGCACGCCCCGGTGCGACCCGCGGAAGGGCTGGTAGCCGTTGAACCGGAGCGCGTAGCCAAGGCGCACGTCTTCCGGGCGACCGCGCTCGCTGCCCTTGAGGCGGATGCCCACGTCGTAGTACACCTCGGACTCGTCGTAGATCACGGTGGCGCCGAGCAGGTCGTCGCTCATGAGGTTGACGTCGTCGTGCATCCAGTCGGAGTCGGCCCCGGTGACGAGGATGCGCAGGTTGTGCAGGCCGTTGGTCTCCGCCTCGCCGCCGTCGAAGGTCAACAGCGCCCGGGAGTCTGGACCGGCCGCCGGGAAGGTCGCCCTGTCGCCCAGGCCGTCCTCGGCCTCCACGTAGAGTTGCACGATGGTGCCCGCGGCCTGTCCCTCGACGGCCCCAGACCAGGTGTTGCCCGAGGCGGTCATCTCGGTGGCGCCAAACGCGGCGACGTCGACCGA
>VGRE01000308.1 GCA_016875435.1 Deltaproteobacteria bacterium
GGTGTCGCTGTCGGCATCGGTGTCGCTGTCGGTGTCGGTGTCCAGGTCGCCGTCACCGTCGGCGTCGGCGTCGGCGTCGGCGTCGGTGTCGGTGTCGGTGTCGGTGTCGGTGTCGGTGTCGGTGTCGGTGTCGCTATCGCTGTCGGTGTCGGCGTCGGTCTCGACCGCAGAATCCTCCGAGGAGCCCTTCGGGTCGTCCTCGCCGCCGGTGTAGCTATCGGAGCAGCCAGCGAACAAAAGCGCGGATACGACGTAGCGAGACATGAACGCTCCAGATCGGGCGGGAGATACAAGAGGCTTCCCCCACTGTCAAGCGAATCCTTGGTGCTACTGCATGTAGCCGGCCGCCTCGAGCATCTCGATCATGTCGGCATCCTGCTCGTCGGGGGCCGACTTGTCCTTGAACTGGGCCGCCTCCACGCGACGGGCAAACGCGGCAAAGCTGGCGTCGGGGTCGAGTGGCAGGCGCACGGCCTCACCGGCGTCGGCCCGCAGGTCGAATCTAAAAAACTCTCCGTCCATCCACATCAACTTCGATGAGCCGCTCCAGCGGGCGAGGCTGACTGAGCCGAAGGCCCGCCCCATGCTGTGGAGGTGGCGGCGCACGTGGGGCCACGCGGGAAGCTCGGCGTCCGGGAGCGGCTCGGGCAGCGTGCCATCGCGGAGCAGGCGGTACACCGCCGCGGCCGGGAAGGGCTCGGGCAGCGCCTGGACATCGACGCCCTGGGCGGCGACAAAGACGCGCGCGTTGGCCTCCCAGGCGTAGAAGCCGTGGTCGACCAGGTCGTGCTCGCCGATGAACTCGCCGTGGTCGCTGGTGACGACCACGCGGCAGTCCTCGCCGCACCACCCCGTCTCCCGGACGGCGCGCAGCACCTCGCTGGCACCCTTGTCGGCACGCTCGATGCCATAGTCGTACACCTCGGTGATGTGGCCGAGGAACTGCTCTCGCTCTTCCTCCGAGATTCGGTCTTCGAGGAGCTCCCGCCAAGGGCTGTCGAGCCGCTTGTTGTCGAACTGGAGACGTCCCCGCTTGGCGAGGTAGGGGTGGTCCCTGGGCACGCCCTTCCAGGGGCGGTGGGCCTCGGCCAGGTTGACCACGAGAAACAAGGGACCACCGAGCGGTTCGAGCTCATGCCGAATCAGCTCCCGGAGGCTGTCGACGAGCACCGGCCAGTCGAGGTCGCCGAACTCCCGGGCCGCGCGCACGTGGGCGAAGCCCTGCGCCAGGCCCGTCGGCCCCGACACCACAGGGTTGCCCGCGAGCAGCACCGTCTGGTAGCCGCGCATGCGCATCTGCTCCGCGAGCGTCTCGGTCTCGGGCTTGAGCTTGTGCGTGGTGATGCCGCTGCCGCGGGTGTCCTTCACCTCGCCGCGGTACTCGTGCGCGCCATGCTCCAGCGGCCCCTGCCCGGTGAAGAAGCTCGCGTGCGAGGGCAGCGTCCAGCTGCCGGGCGCGTAGGCGCGGCACGTGGAGACGGCGCCCGGCGCACGCGCGAAGGCCTCGAGCCCCGGCGTGGTGGGACGCGCGTAGCCACAGAGCGAGGTGTGGTCGGCGCGCACGTTGTCGGTGACGATGAGCACCACGCCGTCGCGGGGGCCGGGGAGCGGACCGGCGTCACCCTCGCGGTATGCGGCGCGGTAAGACCAGGCCGCACCGCCCACCGCGACGAGAAGGGGGCCGAGAGCGAGGAACACGCGCCAGCGACGCACAGCGCGGCCATATCGAGCGGTTAGGCCTCGCGGGATGCTCCTCGAACTGAAGCAGGCGGGGATCCGCTTCGGCGGCCTCCGGGCCGTGGCCGACCTCGACCTCGCCATCCCGCCGGGTGGCCTGTACGGGCTCATCGGTCCCAACGGCGCCGGCAAGACGACGGTGTTCAACCTAGTGACTGGGATCTACCGCCCGACCGAGGGCGACATTCGCCTGGAAGGGCGCTCGATCGTGGGCCTCGGACCGGCCCGCGTGGCCGCGAGCGGCATCGGCCGCACCTTCCAGAACATCCGCCTCTTCGGCGGCCTGAGCGTGGCCGAGAACGTGAAGGTGGCGATGAACCGTCACCTCAACGGGAGCCTGCTCGAGTCGATCTTCCGCGCCCCCCGCTACTGGGCCGACGACCGCACCCTCTGCGACGAGGCCGCGCGCCTGCTCGACGCCTTCGGCCTCGCTGCCGTGGCCGACCTCGGCGCCGAGGAACTGCCCTACGGGCTGCGCCGCCGCCTCGAGATCGCCCGGGCTCTCGCGACACGTCCCAAGCTGTTGTTGCTCGACGAGCCGGCCGCCGGGATGAACCCCTCCGAGAGCGACGACCTGATGCACCTCATCCGGTGGACGCGAGACACCTTCGGCGTCACCGTCTTGCTGATCGAGCACCACATGCCGGTGGTGATGGGCATCTGCGAGCGCATCACCGTGCTCGACCACGGCGCGCGCATCGCCGAGGGCACCCCCGAGCAGATCCGTCGCGACCCCACGGTGATCGAGGCCTACCTCGGGGCCGAGGCGGCACACGAATGAGCGCCTCGCTGTCGATCCGCAACCTCGACGTGTACTACGGGCAGATCCACGCGCTGCGCGACGTGAGCGTGGAGGTGAAGAAGGGCGAGATCACCACCCTGCTCGGGGCCAACGGCGCCGGGAAGACCACGCTCCTGCGCACCATCTCCGGGTTGCTCGCGCCGCGCCGCGGCAACGTGGCGCTCGACGGCATCGACCTCGCCGGTCGCGAGGTGCACGACATCGTGGCGGCCGGCATCTCCCAGTCCCCCGAGGGACGGCAGGTCTTCCCCAACCTGTCGGTGAAGGAGAACCTCGAGCTCGGCGCCTACAGCCGCCGCGACAAGGACGGCATCGCCCGGGACTACGAGCACGTGCTCGACCTCTGGCCGCGGCTGCGGGAGCGCCTGGTGCAGCGCGCGGGCACGCTCTCGGGCGGGGAGCAGCAGATGCTGGCGATGGCGCGGGCGATGATGGCGCGACCCAGGGTGCTGCTGCTCGACGAGCCCTCGCTCGGGCTCGCGCCGGTGATCGTCGCCGGGATTTTCGACACGATCCAGACCATCAACGCCGAGGGCACCACCGTGCTCCTGGTCGAGCAGAACGCCCACCTGGCGCTCAAGATCGCGCACACCGCCTACGTGCTCGAGACGGGCAGCATCGCGCGGACGGCGCCCGCGCGCGAGTTGCTGGACGATCCCTCGATCCGCGAAGCTTACCTGGGGGGTTGATGCTTCTCCTGATCGCCTGCCAACCCGAGGATGCCTCCGGTCGCGATAGCACTCCAGCTGGCGACAGCGGCGGGCCGCTCGATAGCGCCGACACCGGCGACAGCGCCGAGCCCGGGCCCGGCGAGGCCGAGAGCGTGGTGGTGATCTACAACCCCGCCGCCGAGGGAAGCCTCGACGTCGCGGAGGCCTACGCCGCCTTCCGGGGGGTGTCGCGACTCTGCGCCGTCGAGAGCACCACCGCCGACACGCTGCCCGGCGCCGACTACCCCGCCTTCGTCGACGCCGTGTTCGCCTGCACCGACGAGGACACGGTGTATCTGGTGCCGGTGTACGGCGTGCCCTACAAGGTGAGCGACCGCATCGCCGACATCAGCGGCAACGGCGTCGCCACGGTATCGCTCGACGCCCTGCTGTTCTTCGGGCCCGGCTCGGTCGACATGGTGTCCGCCGACTACAACCCCATCTACCGCCGCGGCGACAGCACAACGCTCGAGTTCCAGGACTACAAGGATGCGACCAGGTCGCGAAAGCGCCACGGGGTCTTCCCTGTCGCGCGCATCGACGGCGCCTCGCCCACCGACGCGATCGCGCTCGTGGAGCGCACCGCCGCCGCCGAGGCGCTGATCGCCGCCGGTGGGCTAGCCGGCACCGTGTACGTGGACGGCCGCTTCGGCGACAGCCAGCCCGACCCCGCCGCCGACTTCGGCAGCTACGAGTGGGGCGAGTGGAACATGTGGGGGACGAGGCAGGTCTTCGACGAGGCCGCCCTCTACCGGGTGGTCTGGGACGGCAACGAGGCCGAGTTCGGGACCGCCCCGGCGCCGACCGAGTGCCCCGGAGCCCTCTACTACGCGGGCTGGTACAGCTACTACAACTACAACGACTGTTTCTCGTGGACCACCGGCGCCATCGGGGGCCACCTCGACTCCTGCTCCGCCTGCGACATCCGCCAGGCCGGCACCTGGAGCGGCAGCGCCCTGCTCGACGGCATCACCGCCACCTTCGGCGCGGTGAACGAGCCCTACGTGGCGGGGATGCCCGAGTACGACCAGTTCTTCTACTACCTGCTGCAAGGCGCCAACTTCGCCGAGGCCGCCTACAACAGCACCGTGGTGGGCGGGTGGATGATGGTGTGGGTCGGCGATCCCCTGTACCGGCCGTATGGGGCGGCACCGGTGTTTCCGCGGGAGGAGTAGCTCCCGACGGCGGCGGCCCCGGCCGGGCCCTCGTTCCTTCGCAGGGGACCCGTCAGCTCAGGTGTTTGCACCAGCCTAGTTCTCTACGCTGGC
>VGRE01000309.1 GCA_016875435.1 Deltaproteobacteria bacterium
ACGAGCTCGCCGGTCGCGACACCCATCTTGATGCCCATCGAGGAGTCGGCGGAGCGCTCGTCGTCCAGGCTCTCGGCCTCCGGAGCCTCGATGGCGTCGTCGTCGGGACGGCGGTGCCCGCTAGGCACGAAAAACATCGCGCGCGCGGGCGTGGTCTGCACTAGGCGCTCCGCCTCCGCCCTCGACAGCGCCCGCGCCGCATCCAGTGCCTGCTCCGTCCGTTCGTGCAGTTGTCGCGACAGGATATCCGCCTCGGCCGCCACGCGCGCCTCGCGGGTGTAGCGCTCGTCGCGCGCGGTGGTGGTGGCCCTCGCGAGCCAGGCGCGGGCCTCGGCCACGCGGGCCTCCATCGGGCGGTCGGCCGCCTGCACCTCTCGTCCAGGCGCGGGTCGCACGCGAATCTCGCGCGCGGGAGGCGGGATGCTCACGCCCTCGGCCGCGAGGAAGCTGGATGCCGCCTCGGCGATCGGCACGCCCCGGGTGGCCGCCGCCAGGGCCTGCCGGGCCGCCCGGGCGTCGGGGAAGCCCACCCGCCCCCCGTCGCCCATGCCGCTGAGCCATGAACGCGCGTGTCGCACGCCGGCGCTCTCAAGTCGCGACACGTCGACGAGCGAGGCCACCACCCGTCCGAGCGCGGCCACGTCGCCTTGCGGCGAGGAGTCCTGCGCGAGGTGCAGGCACGGGCGCACCCGGAGGCAGTTCAGCTCGTCGACCCCCACGCCCTCGGGCGCGATGCCCCCGTGCACCCCGCCCACACGATGGAGCGTGTCGAGATCTTCCAGGATGCGCGCGGCGATACCTAGCACCGCCAGCGGCGGCGGTCTCAGATCGGCCACGTTCCGCGCGAGCGGAGGCCCCAGCAACAGCCGCGTGCCGTCGAAGGCATGCGCCGCGAAGATGCCCCCCTGGGGCACCTGCTCCGCGCGCCCCGGCGGCAACACCAGGGCCTCCACGGTGCCGCCATGGTCGTCACGCACCCGCTGGCGTTGCACGCCCGACACTTCGGAAGCGAGATTCTCGAGTACGACCTCGTCGCCGGATGGCATTGCCCGGCATTATCATCCGTTCCCCGTCGGAGTACACGTGCGCCGCCACCTCGCGTCCCTCTCGCTGCTGCTCGTCGGCTGTCCCGGCGCGCCCGAGCCCACGCCAGAAACCTGCGACCCCGCCGCCGAGAACAAGGGCGCGCCGCTCGCGGTGGCCGGCGCGGTGGAGGCCGGCGCCGCCGAGGCCTTCGTCGACCTGCCCGTGGGCACGCCGCTGTCGGGCTACACCTCCCGCTGCGGCTGCTTCGGGGGCTCCGGCAAGGCCGACCGTCGCGACAGCCAGTATCGCTCCGAGTTCGCGCCCTCGGCCGGCGTGCAGACGCGCGTGCCGGCCAAGGCCTTCTGGATCAGCAACGGCGACCAGGACCTCGTCATCCTCAAGCTCGACGTCATCTACAGCTTCGACATGCTGGTGGACGATCTCGCCGCCGAGATCGGCGAGGCCACCGGTCGCGACCTGCACGGCAAGCTCGTGGTGGCCACCAACCACAGCCACTCCTCCTACGGCGACTTCTCCGACCAGGTCACCTACTACCTCGGCTCTGACCGTTTCAACCGCGAGGTGTACGAGCGGCTCATCGACACGGTATCGGCGGTCGCCATCGAGGCCTTCGAGACCAGGCAGGCGGCGAAAATCGGCGTGAGCCGCGCCAAGGACTGGGATGACGGGCTGGTGTACCACGACCGTCGCGGCGACAACGACGACGTGCAGTTCTTCGACGACATCCCCATGGGTTCCTACAAGGACCCCTACCTGACGATGATGCGCTTCGACACGCTGGACGACCAGCCGATCGGCATGATGTTCACCTTCGGGATGCACGGCACCACCCTCGACGGCGACAACCCGATGATCAGCATCGAGTCGCCCGGCCACGTGGAGCTGGCGGTACAGGAGAAGTTCGACACCCCCATCGTGGTGGCGATGCTGCAGGGCGCGGGCGGCGACAGCTCCCCCGGCGGCAGCGACGACTGGTTTGCCCGGCTGGAGAGCGTCGGCGAGTACGCTGCCGACCCGATCTACGACCTCTGGGCGTCCACGCCCACCGCCGCTGCCACGCTCACGATGGAGACCGTCACCCGGGGCATCGCAGAGACGCACCAGGACATCCGTGTCACCCGCGATGGCACGGTGGACTGGTACTACCCGCCCTACGACTCGCTCTACACCCCCGACGACATCGTCTACAACGACGATGGCAGCATCGCTTCCCCCCTCGACGAGTTCAACGTCCAGTACGGCGCCGCCTTCTGCGGGGAAGACCCGCCCTACCTGCCCGGCTTCGCCCCGGCGCAGGCCTTCCCCTACAACGCTTGCGTCGACGTCGACAAGATGGTGGATATCATCGGGGGCTTCTTCGACCTGAGCGACGAGGAGCGCGCCTTGCCGCTCGCCGAGTCGCAGCGTGCCTATGTCACGGCCGCGCGCCTCGGCCCCCTGCCCATCCTGTGGGACGACGGCACCCAGGTGGAAGACGACTTCTTGCTCAGCTTCTTCCCCGGCGAGGTGACGGCGGTGTACAGCGAGCACTTCCGCCGCCGCGCCGAGGCCGAGCTGGGTTTCGAGCACTCGCTGGTGGTGGGCTACGCGCAGGACCACGAGGGCTACCTGCTCACGCCGGAAGACTGGCTCCAGGGCGGCTACGAGGCCGACATCAACATCTGGGGACCGCTCCAGGGCGAGCACATCATGGAGGGCCTGCTCGCGATGTCGGAGGAGCTCCTGCTCACCCCCGAGCTGGAGGACGCCGACCCCTGCGAGCGCTACCCGCGATCCACCTACGGCAGCGCCACGCCGCTCCCCACGGCCAAGCCCGACCTCACGCCCGAGGCGGGCACCCTGGTCGACGAGCCCCTCGCCTATCTCTACAGTCCCCTGTACTCCGAGGAGGAGCAAGAGGCCGGCACGGTCGTCGACGTGGTGGTGCCCTCGGAGGTCGCGCGCGTCCAGGGGCTGGTCCAGTTCGCGTGGATGGGCGGCGACCCGGGCGTGGACTTCCCGCTGGTGACGCTCGAGTTCCAGCGCGACGGCAACTGGGAAACCGTCACCACCGGCTCGGGACGGCCGATCACCAACGGCCCCGACATCCTCGTCACCACCACCCCCGACCCGCTCACGCCCGACACCGAGTTGCAGACCTGGACCTGGTACGCCGCGTGGCAGGCGGTGGCTCACGATGGCGACCGCACCGGCCTGCCCGAGGGCGTTTACCGGATCCGGGTCGAGGGCAACAGCTTCGTCGACGATGGCGCCTCCACCTGGCCCTGGGCCGCCGAGCCCTACGAGTTGTACTCGCCCGAGTTCCGCGTCGTGCCCGCCGCGGTGAGCCTCTCCGCGAGCGGCCGCGACCTGTCGGCCTGGCTCCCCGCGCCCGCCCGCGGCTACCGGCTGGTGGGGCTTGACGGGGCCGTTCGCGGGGCCAACCCCCTGCACGGTGACGAGGCCACGGTCGAGGCGGAGCTGGGAGACGGCAGCGTGTCGGTGGCCGTCGTCACCGGCACGCATGCCGGCGGCGTGACCACCTTCGCGGGCGCCATCCCCGAGGGCGCGGTGTCGGTCACCGTCACCGACAGCTTCGGCAACACCGGCACGCTGTCGCTCGCCGAGTGAAACGCTTCATCGCCGTGGCCGGCAACATGGGCGTGGGCAAGACCTCCCTCGTGGAGTTCTTGACCCAGGAATATGGTTTCACGCCGGTCTACGAGCCCTACACCACCAACCCCTGGCTCGACGACTTCTACGCCGAGATGGGGAAGTGGGCCTACCACTCGCAGATCTGGTTCCTCACCCACAAGTTCCGACTGCACCTCGATCTCAACGACAACGCGGGCATCGTCGTCCAGGACCGCACCATCTACGAGGACGCAGAGATCTTCGCGACCAACCTTTACCGGCAGGGCCACATGCAGGAGCGCGAGTACCGCACCTACATGGACCTCTACGCGGGCATGCGCCGCACCCTGCAGCCGCCCGACCTGATGATCTACCTGCGCTGCTCGGTTCGGGCGATCCGGCGCCGCATCAACAAGCGTGGCCGGGCGAGCGAACTCGCGATCCCGACGTCGTACCTCCGCGGATTGAACGATCTCTACGAGTCGTGGATGGACAACTACGACCTTTCACCCAAGATGGTGTGGGATAGCGAGCGCGCTGACTACCTGACCCACCTCGTGGACCGCATCGAGTTCCGCCGGCGGCTGGCTCCCCTCATCAAGGGGTAGTCGCCGTCACCGGCACGCGTGCCGCCGTTGACGGTGGCCTGAGCGCCGACTATCACTCTCACGTAAGCGTGAGAGTTGATGCCCACCTTGTCGCCCACCTTCCCGTCCACGATGCGCATCGGCGAGCTGGCCGAGCGCGCCGGGCGTACGCAGCGCACGCTGCACTTCTACGAGGAGCTGGGCCTGCTCACGCCGGTGAGCCGCACCAAGGGCGGCTTCCGGCTCT
>VGRE01000310.1 GCA_016875435.1 Deltaproteobacteria bacterium
CGCCCCGGCGACGGCGTACCCGGCGCGGTCCCCGGTGGCCTCGCCCCGCAGGACCAGGTCCGCGCCGGCCAGGTCGAACGTGCCGTACACCGGCCCCCCGAAGACGTAGGCGGCGCCAGAGTTCGTCCCGACGCTGCTCTCGTGCGGCGCCCCGACCATGACGTCGTCCGCGCCGTCGCCATCCACGTCACCGGGCCCGGCGAGCGCGCTGCCCGCAGCGTCGTTCTTGGTCTCGCCTCGCAGCTCCGCGTCCGCGCTGCCGAGGTCGAGGGTGCCCGCGGCGGCGCCGCCGTAGACCAGGTACGCGGAGCCGGAGCCGGAGCCCGCCCCGGACGCGTCGGGCGCGCCGATCATCGCGTCGGAGAGGCCGTCGCGGTCGAGGTCGCCGACGTAGGCGACCGTCGTGCCCGCGTCGTCGCCCGTGCCAGAGCCCTCGAGCATCAGGTGGGCGCCGCTGATCCACTCCTCGCCGGAGGGCGCCCCGAGGAAGATCCAGGCGGCGCCGCTGTTCGAGCGCGAGCCGTCGTAGAGGGGGTCGCCGACCAGGATGTCGCCGTAGCCGTCACCGTCGAAGTCGGGGAGCCCGGCCACGCTCCCGCCGACGTCGCCGTAGCTGTTCACCCCGACGAGCACGCCCAGCGCGTCCCCCGGCCCCTCCTCGCCGCCGAGACCGCAGGCGTTTCCCGTGCCGTCGCAGTCGTTGTCGAGCCCGTCGTCGCACACCTCGGTGGACGCCGGGTTGACCGTCGCCTCCGTGTCGTCGCAGTCGAGCACGTCGGACACCCAGCCCGACGCCGGGCTGCACAGCGCCGCGGTGGTGTCGGGGTCGCCGTACCCGTCTCCGTCGGTGTCGGCGTAGTAGACGACGCTGCCCGTGGCCCCGTCCTCGTCGATCGTCCCGTCGCAGTCGTCGTCCACGCCGTTGCAGGCCTCGGTCGCCGCCGGGTTGACGGCGTCGTCGGCATCGTTGCAATCCGTCGCGTCGGCCACGGCGTCGGCGGGCTGTTCGCACGCGACGACCGGGGAGGCCGGGTCGCCCCATTCGTCCGCGTCGGCGTCGGTGTACCAGGTCGACGCGTCGACCGCGTCGGCGCCGTCGACGGTGCCGTCGCAGTCGTCGTCCCAGCCGTTGCACAGCTCCACGTCGTCCGGGGAGACGAGCGCGTCGCCGTCATCGCAGTCGCCCGCGCACGCGCGCCACCCGTCGCCGTCGGCGTCGGCCTCGTCGTCGGGTGTCTGGCCGTCGCAGTCGTCGTCGAGCCCGTCGCAGATCTCCCCGGCCTCGGGGTGTACGTCCAGGTTGTCGTCGTCGCAGTCCCCCTCGCAGATCATCCAGCCGTCGCCGTCGGCGTCCGTCTCGTCGCCCGGGACGATGCCGTCGCAGTTGTCGTCCTCGCCGTTGCACGCCTCTTCCCCGCCGCCGTACACCTCGGGGTCGGCGTCGTCGCAGTCGTCGCCGCCCGCGTCGACGTCGTCGTGGCCGTCGTCGTCGGCGTCGGCCGGCGCCACCGTGAAGCGCACGGACGCGCCCGCGGTCTCGCCGCCCGGGTCGGTGACGGTCGCGTCGATCTCGTAGTCGCCCACCGCCAGCGGACCGACCTCGGTAGTGGCGAGACCGTCGGCATCGGGTGCGGGGGGATCGGCGTCGAGGCCGGTCCAGGTCAGCACGTGCCGGGAGAGGTCGTCGGCGTCCGCGTCGGCGACCTGCAGCGACACGGTGACCGGCTGGTTGTCGAAGACGCGCCCGCCCTCCTCGGGCGCGAGGAACGCGAGCGTGGGGACCTCGTTGGCCGCCACGCGCACGGTCACCTCGTCGTCGCCCGACATCGCGTCGGGGTCGGTGACCTCCACCCGGATGGTGTGCTCGCCGGCGTCGAGGCCCTCGGGCAGCACGAAGGTCACCTCGGCGTCCTCGAGCGTGTCCTCGCCGTCCAGTGCGAAGCCGTCTGCGGTCCACGCGTAGTCGAGGTCGGAGGCGGGCGACTGGTCGTCGTCCACCTTCGCCACCACCGTGATGGGCTCCCCCTCCACGTAGCCCGCCCCGTCGGCGGGCGAGCGGATGCTGACGGTCGGGGCCGTGCGGCCTCTGGTGAGCGTGGCGTCGTTGCAGGCGACGGCAAGCAGCGCGACGAGGACCGTGCGGGCGCTCACGAGGGGCTCCCGAAGACGGGCGGACTATACCGTCGCGGTCGCGACGGCTCACGACGTGCGTACGCCATCCCGGGCGTCACGCCCCCGCCCCCTTGCACCTTCCGCGCGTCGCTCGAGAGATCCGCTCCGACAGGCGGGTCTTTCGGCTTCTTGGCCTAGCGGGACTGCGAGGCCACGCGCGCGCGCGCATGATGCATGGCGACACCCTCGAGGGTAGCGACCATCATACCGCAAGAGCGGCGAGAGGAGCGGGGCGCCTTTCCGACAACGCGACGCCGCGATCGCAGCGCGCGCCAGCCGGACCCGATCACTGGCACGTTCGAGCGGAGTCGCCGTGATGGTCAGGGTGTCTCGTACTGGCAGCCGCGCAGCACCCACACCGCACCGGTCGTTCCGGCCTCGTCCGGGCCGGCGGCGAACTCGGTGGTCTGCTCGATCACGCCCCGAGCGGCGATCGGCTTGTTGGTCAGCGGCGTCGGCCAGCTGTCCGTGCCGAGGCAGTAGACGACGAGGCCATTGCCGACGACCGCAGCGGCGAGCTTGGCGTTGCGCGCCGTGCCGGCCACCGTCACCGTCTTGCCGGCGTTCGCCGTCGCGCTCGCCGTGTCGGTGATCGTCACTGCGGGCGGCGTCGCGGTCGCCGCGGCCGAGCCCGCGTTCGCCGCTGCCGCTCCGTCACCGTTCGACCCATCGCTGGGCCCTGCGGGAACCGCGAGATCCCGCGCCGACTTGCCGCTACACGCGGCCAGCGCGAGGACCACACCGGCCAGAGGCCTCAGCTGAGCGTCCAGGACGGTTGCTCGAGCACGAAGTGATCGCCACTGATTCCGGTGCTCTGCACGCCGCTGGCATCGACCACGTCATCGCCGCCGCGCTTGCGGAGGGTGCCGCACGCGCTGACCCTCTTGCCGTCGAACGCGAGGTCCCAGCGCTCGAGGCCGTCGACGTAGATCGGCGTGCGATCGGCGGTCAGCACGACCGCACCCGCCATCGCGTTGCGCGCCGTGCCCTCGATCGTCAGCTGCGTTCCCACTTGCTGGTCGAGCGTCATGTCTCATCCTCCTGCGTGCACGATCGCGGCCTTGCCGGGATCGTAGTTCTGCGCGAGCGCGACGCCAAACACGATGCGATCGAAGTCGATGTAGCCCGCGATGAACTTGTCCCGGGTGCTCTGGTAGACCTTCATCGGGTTGGTCTTCCGCTTCTCGGGATCTTTGTACTCCATGTGGTTCGCGTGCCAGAAGGACTTCGTGGAGTCATCCCAGAAGCCGTAGTCGAAGTTCACGTAGCCCGGCTGGCCCTTGTACTCGTAGGAGCTCATGTCGATCCGGCCCTCGTCGTCGGGCCGGAACGCCTTGTCGTCGGGCGCCTTGTTGTCACCGTCCTTTTGATTGGACCAGAACAGCTTCGCGAACATGACGTACTCGCCCTGCGGCGCCCTGCTGGCGGTCGCCGGGTTGGCGCGCATCGCGTGCAGTTCCTGGTTCTTCATGTCCATGAAGCCGTGCGCCCGGTCGAAGTCGGCGAAGTTGCCCTCCGAGTACTGCAGCGGATTGCCGCCGCCGGCGAGGTTGTTCGCGGTAATGCCGATGCAGCCGCGCTCGATCGTCGCGCGCTCGTGCGGCTTGAGCTTGCGGCCCTGCTCCTTCTCCCACAGGCCCTCGTACTGCTCGCGCGAGTAGCGACGCTGATTGTGGTCCTCGCCGTACATCGGCTTGACCGCATCGGCGGGGAGCTGCTGGCCGAGCGGGGTGCCGAGGAACTGGACGGCCTTCGACTGGACCGACTTGCCGGCGGCGCCGTCCTTGCCGTCGTAGTGGCGGAGCAGGTCGGCCGCCGACTGGCCGCTGACCACTCGATCGGCAACCGCGTCGGCCTCGCGCTCGTACTCGTCGTTGGGCTGGCCGACCCCTAGCTTGGGCTGCACCACGCCGGCACGCTGCTGGACGACGTGCGCCGCCTCGTGCGCCGCCGAGTGCAGATCGGGCGCTTGTCCGAACGCGACCGAGTTGCCGCTCGCATAGGCTTGCACACCCAGCTGGCCGGTCGCATTCGCGGCCTCGCCACCGACGTGTGCGTCGATGCCCTTGACCTTGCCCGCGTGCGCGGGGCCGAACGCCTGCGCGATCGTTTCGAAGTGCGGAAGCTTGCTGCCGCCGCCGGCGACGCCCGCATCGGCGGTCTGATGCGTCTGCTCGTCGCTGCCAGAGCCGCCGATGTCCACGGTGGCATCCCCCGACGCGCCGACCCCGGCAGGAGGGCCGCCTCCGCGGAGCTCAGCGCCGGCACCCGCGGCGCCGGTCGGCCCCGCGAACGACGGGGGCGTCGCCCCCC
>VGRE01000311.1 GCA_016875435.1 Deltaproteobacteria bacterium
GCTGCGCCGCCGCGGCGCTGGGACTGGTGGTCGCGACCGGCGGCGCCGTGGAGGCCGCGATGCCCGCGGGCGCGGTGGTACTCGTCGACGAGGTGACGGCGCGCTCCGATCTCGGCGGCGGCGTCGATCTCTTCGCGCTCCACGCGGGCGCCGAGGTCGGCGTTGTCGAGGCCGCGGCCGGCCAGGTGCTCGTCGCGCTTCCCGACGGTCGGCGCGGCTGGGTAGCGGAGACGGCGGTGGGCCGTGTCGATCCCTACGCGCTGCGACGTTAGTTCCCGCCGCGCCCGAGGTTTGCCATGCGCTGGTTCACTCTCTTGCTGGTTTTCTTGTCGGCCTGCTCCTGGCAGGCGCGGGTGAAATACCTCAGCGACGAGGAGTTCAACTGCTACTACGCGCTCAAGCCCTTCATGAATGAAGACACGCAGAAAAGCTACCTCACCTACAAGACCGAGGCCGAGCGCACCGCCTACCTCAAGTCGATCAACATGCAGCGGGTGCCCCCCATCACCCTCTACGACCTGTTCTACCAGTACGACCCGCAGATCCGCCAGGCCATCGTCGACGGCGCGGTGCAGGTAGGGTGGAACAAGGACCAGGTGCTGATGTCCTGGGGGCCCCCCTACGACAAGAAGAAGGTGGCGGGCCGCGCCGCGCCACGCTCGGAAATGCTCCTGTACAAGTTCGAGAAACACGAGGACGGCGCCATCCTCGTCTACACCCCCGACAGCAAGACCGAGTACAAGGCCGTCGAGCGCTTCCGTCGCGAGGTGATCCTCGACAGCGACGTGGTTGCCGAGATCGTAGAGAAGAAAGGGTGGGGTAACTGACAGGTTTTTCGGTAGACGGAATGGAGCGCCTCGTCTATACGTCCCAACCGCCGAGGTGTGCTCGTGAAGGTCTCGCTGGTCAGTCCCTACCCCGACATCACCAACTACGGCGTCCGTAGCATCAGCGCGCACCTGCGCGCGAACGGACATCAAACGCAGATGATCTGCATGCCCGACTTCGCCGGCGACGGCGAGAGCGTACACGTGCGCATGAGCGAGGATCGCTACTCGCCCGAGGTGATCGACCAGTACCTCGAGCTGGTCAGCAAGAGCGACCTCATCGGCATCACGCTGATGACGCACTACTTCGACAGCGCCAAGCAGCTCACCAGCGTCGTGCGCAAGGCCTTCCCCGAGAAGCCCATCATCTGGGGCGGCTTCCACCCCTCGGTGCGTCCCGACGAGTGCGCCAAGTGGGCCGACTACGTGGCCATCGGCGACGCCGAAGACCTGATGCTCGACCTCGCCAACCGCCTCGCCAACGGCGACGGCCAGCGGCTGCACGACATCCAGTCGCTGGTGTGGCGCAAGGGCAGCGACGTGGTGCGCAACCAGCCCGGCTCGCTCGAGCAAGAGCTCGACCGATACCCGGCGCCCGACTTCGCTCGCGACGACCACCACATCCTCTTCGAGGGGCAGCTCATGCCGGTCACCAAGGACCTGCTGCGCCGCTACCTCCACAACGGCACCGTCAGCCGCATGTTCGGAAAAACCGGCTATCAAACGATGACCGGTCGCGGCTGCCCCCACGCCTGCACCTATTGCGGCAACAGTTTCTATCGCGACCTCTACAAGCGCCAGCGCTACGTGCGCTACCGCTCGGTGCCCCACGTCATCGGCGAGCTCGAGGCGGTGAAGCGCGAGTACCCCTTCATCAACTTCGTGTGGTTCAGCGACGATAGTTTCTTCGGCCGCCCGTTGCCCGACCTGCTCGACTTCGCCCAGCAGTACAAGGACAAGGTCGGCGACCCCTTCTACCTCCTCGGCAGCCCCGGGACGATCACCGACGAGAAGTACGAGGCGATGGTCGACGCCGGCCTGCACTGCATCCAGATGGGCGTCGAGCACGGCAGCAAGCGCATCCAGAAGATGTTCAAGCGCTCCACCATGGGCAACGACAAGATCCTGAAGAGCGCCGAGATCATCACCAAGTACACGGATCGCACCGCGCCGCCGCAGTACGACATCATCTACGACCTCGCCTACGAGACCATCGAGGACAAGCTCGACACCCTGCGCCTGGTGGCGGAGCTGCCGAAGCCCTACCGCTTGCAAGTGTTCAGCGTCATCTACTACCCGGGCACGTCCCTCCACACCCTCGCGAGTCGCGACGGGCTCGTGAACGACGAGAAGGCCGAGATCTACGACCGCATGTTCTTCGAGCGGCACGACAGCTACACCAACACGCTGTTGTTCCTCGCGCGAAGCGGCAAGTTCCCGCACTCGCTGCTCAAGGTGCTCATCGACCGCCGCGTGGTGGACGTGATGACCAGCGACTACATGGCGCCCGCCGGCACCGTGGCCAAGAAGGCCATCCACTCCCTGCGCCAGGCGCTGCGTTCCCCCGCGGTGGAGCGCGCCAAGGCCCTGGGCACCTACCGTGCCCGCCTCACCGGCATGACCGGCGCCGACGCCGGCGCGGCCGCGCCCTCGGCGTCGGAGACCTTCTAGCGATCGCTCGGGGACGGCACCACCCGTCCCTCCGGGACGGCCCCACCCATCCCTTTGTCGCGACGCGGGAGCCCCCGATCTCCAGGCGATCCGGTGCCCGGGGATCCCGAGCACGGCCTCCGGCCGGGGGTCCTGTCACCCCTGGTGACGGTGCCGGCTTCGCTTCGCTCCGCGACACCGCTCACCAGGGGCGTCACCCCCAGTCGCACACGAGGGCCCCGGGCACCTCGATCACGTCGGCTCGAACCCGCTGCGAGCGGGACGGGTGGGGCCTCGATCCGTCACCGGTGAGCGAGGGCGAGTGGTGGTACGCTCGCGACGTAAGCACCAAGGCACGAGGACGGCTGGCATCGATCCTCGCTGGGGGGCGACGCAAGGGCACCAGCGGGCGGCAGTTCGACATCGATGTCGCCGTCGATGTCGTCGCTGTCGATGTCCACGCCGACATCGGGAGTCGAGCCCACTCGACTCGTCACCGGACCCCAGCCTGCCAACACCCTCTCACTCCTCCACCCTCTCCCCCCGCCACTCCGCCTCGCGACGGTAGATGCTGCGGGTGCTGATGCCGAGCAGGTTGGCGGCGAGGGGGCGGTCGCCGTTGACCTGGCGCAGGGTGGCCTCGATCATGCGGCGTTCTACCTGTTCGAGCGGCGTACCCACGGTGAAGGTGAGCCAGCCCGCCTCGACCGCGCCGGTGCCGCCCCGGATGGCGGGGGGCAGGTCGGCGAGGGCGATGGTGTCGCCGCGCGCCAGCACCACCGCCCGCTCGATGGCGTTTTCCAGCTCGCGGACGTTCCCGGGCCAGGCGTGCCGCTCGATGGATGCGAGCCCATCGGCGTCGATGCCGAGCAGGCGGCGCCCGTGGCGGGCCGCGAGCACAGCGAGGAAATGCCTTGCCAGGAGCGCGATGTCCTCACGCCGATCGCGGAGGGCGGGGACGTGCAGGGGGATGACGTTGAGCCGGTAGTAGAGATCCTCGCGGAGCTTGCCCTCGGCCACCGCCCGCGCGGGGTCGCGGTTGGTGGCGGCGATGAGGCGCACGTCGGCGCGGAGCGTGCGGGTGCCGCCGAGACGCTCGTACTCGCCGTCTTGCAGCACGCGAAGGAGCTTCACCTGCACCCCCACGGGCATCTCCGTCACCTCGTCGAGGAAGAGCGTTCCGCCCTGCGCGAGGTCGAATCTCCCTTCCTTGCGACCCTGCGCCCCGGTGAAGGCGCCCGCTTCGTAGCCGAAAAGCTCGCTTTCCAGGAGCGCCTCGGGGATGGCGCCGCAGTTCACCGTCACCATTCGCCGCTCGCGACGGGGACTCACCTCGTGCATCCACCGCGCGAGCAGTCCCTTGCCGGTGCCGCTCTCGCCGGTGACGAGCACGCTGGCGAGCGACGGCGCCACCTGCCGGGCCTCCTCAACCAGCTCGCGCATCGCCGCGGACTGGCCGATCATGTCGGCGCGGGAGACCTGCGCGATCTGGGCGCGCAAGCGCGAGTTTTCACGCAACAGCTCGTGTTTCTCCAGCGCCTTGCGCACCGCGAGCACCACCTGCTCGCGCCGGAGCGGCTTGGTCACGAAGTCGTGGGCGCCCTCTTTCATCGCCTCCACGGCCGTCTCCACGTTGCCGTAGGCGGTCACGAGGATGAACTGCACCTCGGGGGCCACCTGCCTGGCGGCGCGGAGCAGCTCGAGGCCAGTCATCCCCGGCATCTTGAGGTCTGACAGGGCCACCCCCACCTCGCCCTCGCGCAGGAGGTCGAGCGCGCCGCGACCGTCGCTCGCCACGCGCACGTCGAAGCCCTCGCGGCTGAAGATGCGCTCCAGGGCAAGGCGGTTGGCTTCCTCGTCGTCCACGATCAAGATGGCAGGCATCGTGCCAACATGACACAACCACGACAGTCTGCCTAGACGGGTACGAGCACGACGAAGGTCGCCCCCTTCCCGGGCTCGCTCGCG
>VGRE01000312.1 GCA_016875435.1 Deltaproteobacteria bacterium
CACTTTCTTGACATATCGTCCTGGCCTCTCGTCGCAAGGATGGTACATTTTTTGCATGAGTGAGTCGCGACGCGCCCCCCGCCTGCCGTAGGGTTGGCTGACGCGTCCCAGCACGCGAGCATGCGCGGGCGAGTGGTGGCCGCTCCCGGAACCGCCGGGGGAGAAGTCGGCGATTGGAAGGCGATTCCCGAGCAGAGCCTGGCGGCGCTGCGGGAGCTCCAGTCGCACGAGTCGATCTTCGATGCGCAGCGCCAACTTGCCGAGGCAAGGCTCGAGACCGTCGCAGTCCGACGACAATTGCTCGTGGGCGACCTATGTCGGCAGCTCGGCCTCCGGCGGCACCGTCGTGGGGAGTCAATCATGACCATGGTCGCATTCCCGGTGTGCCGCAGCCTGGGGGGTTTCAATGGCTGACACCTACGTTCAAGGCCCCGACAACGTCGTGGTGTGGATCAATGACAGCACCGGTGCCGACGCGAGCAAAGTGTTCCAGGTGAAGCACCTCACCGGGCAGCGTCTACGGCCCGATTAGCGTGCCCCTCGGCGAAGGCGGGAGGCGGGTGGAACTGCTGCACGACGCGCAGGTATGCACCGACGACGACTCGCTCCAGCTCCCGGACTGACCCTCAGCAAGGCGTCAAGCGCACCGCGTCGGCGATCGCGTAGCGACCGGCCGTCGCCCAGCGGCTGAGCAGCACCTGGTTGCGCCCCGCCGGGAAAGTCCAGTTGCCGAGCTTGTTCCAGGTGGAGCCGTTCCTCGTCTGGTCGACCGTCGCCCGGCCCACCTCGCTGTCGCCCTCGTCCCAGCCCATGAAGGTGATGTTCGTCGCGCGGTTGCTCCCCGCCGTCCACCACGCCTCCACCGTGTAGCAGCGGTCGGCGTCGCTCTCGAACCAGAAAACCGCCGGGTCGCTGGTCTCGGCGGTGGCGGCCGCCCAGTAGCCGGTGTTCCAGTAGCCGGGGGTGCTCGACGACGACCACCAGTCGCTCGACACCTCGATCCCGTAGGCGCTGGCGTCGTTCGAGGCGTTGTTGCTGTCGATGACGAACTGCTTCTGGGTGGCGCCCACCGTGGAGCCGGAGGAACCGGAGGACCCGGACGAGCCGGACGAGGACGAGCCGGAGGACGACGAGCCCGACGACGAGGACCCCGACGAGCCACAGGCCTTCGCCACCGCGTCGATGTAGGCGCTCCAGGGCCAGCTCGCGCCGGGGTCCTCGCGGTTCCAGGGCTGCATCTGGCCGTGGCCGAGGATGTGCTGGTCGTCGATCGGCACGCCGTGCCGTGTCGCGACACCGCAGGTGATCTCGGCGCTCCGTGCCATGAGCCCCGCGTCCCACGAGGTCTGCGAGGCGTAGCCAGCGTGCTCGATGCCCACGGTGACCAGGTTCATCGAGGTGCCGTTGCGGCTGCAATCCACGCTGTCGTTGTAGCCGCAGTCGTAGTTGGCCGAGATGTGCCAGGCCTTCTGGTCCTCGTCGACGAGCTGGCGCACCTCGGAGCCGTCGTCGTTGACCACGTAGTGCGCGCTCACGCCGGAGCTCTTGTCGGTGAGCCAGCCCCAGCAGCCGGAGTAGCTCCCCTCGCAGGTGTGGATGATGATGTAGTCCACCGGGTAGCCGCTGCGCGACGAGTAGTTGGGCGAGGCCGTCCACACCGTGCTCGAGTCGCCGGTGCGCGCGCCGTAGCGGGCGGGGCGCGGGTAGCTCGGCGAGGCGAGCACCGGCTCGGAGCTGTAGCCCTCCACCTCCACGCCCTCGGCCAGCGCCTCGTACACCTCGAACCACACGTACTCGCGGGCCGCCTCCACCTCCTTGATGCCCGAGTAGCGCGCCACCGCCGGGGCCCAAGCGCCCAGGTCGTTGGTGTCGATCTGCCACTCGTCGCCCCAGTAGGCGAGCAGGGTGGCTGCCGCGAGCACGTTGGCGCCGAGGTCGTCCTGCACCACCTCCACCTCGAGCCCCGCGAACTCCGCCGCTTGCTCCAGTTGCTCGCCTCGCAGCCCCATCACCCCGAAGCCCGGGTCCACCCCCTCGAACTCCTCGTGACCGTGCACCGGCTGCACGCCCGTTTCCACCTCCGAGATCGCGAGCAGCAACTGCACCGGCACGCCGGTCTGGTCGGCCGCCTCCAGGAAGGCGCCCCCCACGGCACCGGCTTCTTCGAAGGGCGACGAGCACGCGAGCAGCAAGATCAGCATGCGGCGCGAGGTAGCAGTCCGCGTGCCGGGCTTGACTGCAGAACTCTAGGCGAACAATGCCTTGTATTTGCTGTCAAGCTGGGGAATGGATGCCCCAGTGGGACATGCATGTCCCAGGCGGGGGTGCCCCATCAGGGCACGAGCGACCGCGTCTCCGCCCCTTCCGGCCGGGCCAGCACGAAGGCCGCGTCGCTCGGGCTGGCCGGCGACCACTCGCCGAACTTCACGTCGGCCGACACCGTGAGCGACGGGATCGTCACGTTGAGCGCGCCGGGAAAGGCGCCGGGCGTCCACGTGGCGTCGAGCAGGGGCCGCCCGGCGGTGTCGTTGGCGCGCGCGGCGGCGAGATGGGCGGTGGCCGCATCCAGCACGACGCTGAACGCGGCGCCGTCGCCCCGCGACCACTGGAGCCCCGGCGGCGAGGGCACGAGCGTGGGCTCGCCCGGCAAAATCGGCACGCGGCCAAGCAGGAGCGAGGTCGCGACCCTGGCGCCGTCGCCACCCTCGGCGCCGAGCACCGTGGCCAGCCCCGCGTCGGCGCTCGCCTCCACGAAGAGGTTCTTGGGCGCGAGGTAGGCGCGCACCATGTCGCCGTCGCAGGCCACCACCAGCTGGGGTGGCCCGATCGGGCCGCGCAGCTCCACGCGGAAGCGGTCGGGCGCGACGACCACCACGTTGCCACCGGCGGTGACCCGGTTGTCCTTCATCGCGAGGACCGCCGAGAACGGCGCGTAGACGGCGCCCGGCGCCGCCTCGGCCCGCGCCCTGCCAAGCAAGGCCGCCGGGTCGGCTTCGAAGGTAAGGGCAGGACCGCCGCGGGGGCAGCCGAGGAGCGCGAGCAAGATCACGGGGCAGCTTCCAGGAGCGAGATCGCAGCGACGCTGGCGAGCGGGTCGGCCTTCAGCCGGGCCAGCAAGTCGCCCAGCCCGGCCGGGCCACAGGCGGACCGCGCCGCCTCCACGCGGGCCTCCACCGGCGTGCGCCGTGCCTCGGCGAGGGCCTCCTCGCACGACCGCCTCACCGGCTCGACCACGACAATCGGCCCGCCGAATGCCAGCTCCCTCTCCGCGAGCGTGGCGCCCTCGGCGACCATGATCTCGTCGAGCAGATCTCGCGGTGCGGCGCGGTCGTGCAGGAAGACGATCTCCGCCGCACGGCGGGCCTCGGCGACCTCCCCCCGGGCCAGGTGGTAGCTCGCGACCATCGCCTGCGTGGCGGCGCGAGGCGGAACGGCCAGGGCAAGGGCGACGAGCAAGATCATGACAGCCCTCGCGACCAGAGGATGCTCGCGGCACGCCTAGGCGGCCAGTAGCCCGCGAAGCCGCAGGACAACACGGCGATCGAGGCGGCCAGCAGCGCGGGCACCGTCCAGCCCTTCACCAGGAGGTAGGTGGCCACGACGAAGAGGCCGAGCACCAGCGTCACCAGCCCCTGGGCCACCACCATGAAGAACACCGCCGCCGGGCTCGACGCGGCGCGCGCCGCGTTCTCGGCGGAGAAGTCGGGCCAGATCGCGCCCATGGCCGTGGCGATCCCCGAGATGCCGAAGGCCAGGAGCAGGGTGAGGATCGACTCCGCCACCACCACCTCCCAGCGGGCCTGGAGCACGATGCCGGTGCCGACCACGAGGATCTCGCCCACCACCACCATCGGCACCAGGCCGAACGCGGCCTTGGCGCGCAGCACCGTCTCCGGCACCACCGGGGCCCCGCGGAGCACCCACCAGGACTTGCCCTCGCGCGAGAGCGCGGTGAACTGGAAGCGCCCGGCGATGGCCGACATCACGAAGCCACCCATGCCCAGGTTGAGGAAGGCGAGCCCGTCGCGCAGCGCCTGCCCCACCTGCCCGCGGAAACTGCCCGTGGGCAAGAACCACACGCTCATCAGGTAGATCGCGCATAGTCCCGCGAGCAGGAAGATCTGCGACCACTGGGCCGGGTCGCGCGCCAGCACGCGCAGCTCCTTCGCGGCGATGGGCCGCCACGTGGGCGGCAACACGCGCACCACCAGGTCGAAGATCGACGAGCGGTACAAGCGCGCGGCGCGGGCTTCCTGGGCGCGCGCCCAGCCGCCGTCGAAGCCCCAGGCCGTCGTCCGTCGCGCGAGGGCCAGCGAGGCCAGCGCGCCGGTGACCAGCAGGCCAAGTTCCACCCATGGGGTGGGCGAGCCGGTGAGCGCCGCGCCCATCACCTCGCTCGCCCAGCGGGGCGGGAACAAGGTCGG
>VGRE01000313.1 GCA_016875435.1 Deltaproteobacteria bacterium
GCGACGCGCTGCGCGCGAGCGGCCGCCTGCGCGCGGCGATGGACGCCTACGACGAGGCGCTGGCGCTGGGCGGCCCCGACACGGAGCGCGCGCGGGTGCTCTGCGCGGCCGCAGGCTGCGCCATCGAGCTGGGCGACATCGCCACCGCGCTGCCCGACCTCCTCGCCGGGGTGGCGGCCTTGCCCCAGGGCGAGCCTCTCTGGGCGGAGATGATGGCGCTGGCGGCCGAGGCCAGCGCCGCGCAAGGCGATCTCGCCGGTGCGCGCCTGCGTCTCGACGACCTGTCCACCTTCGCCGAGGAGGCCCGCGACCACGGCGCCGCCTTGCTCGGCGACATCGTGAGCGCCACCATCGACGCGCGCCCGGCCGCCGAGGCGGTGAAACACTGGCGCGGCCTCTACGCGCGCGCGCAGAAGCTCAACCGGCCCGCGAGCGCCGCCAACGGTGCCACCCACCTCGCCCACGCGCTGCTCGACCAGGGCGACATGGCCGAGGCCGGCGCCTTCGCCGACGAGCTGGCCCACCACGCCGAGCGGAGCGAGAACCCGGACCTCGACATCGTGGCCGGGGGACTGCGGGCCAGCGTGCTCTCGCGCTCGGGCGACGCCCCCGCCGCCGCGCGGGTGGCAGCCGAGGCGCTGCAACCGCTCCGGGCGCTCGAGTCCCGCGCCCTGCTCGGGCCTTCGCTGGCGATGCGGGTGCTGGCCCAGGTCGGCGCCGACGCCGAGACCCGCGACGCGGCCATCGCCTGGCTCGAGGCCGGCCCCTGCCGTCCCGCGTTGCCCCACGACGCGGAGCGGCTCCGGCGAGCGTTGCTGGCGGGGCTGAAGGGGAGGTAGCTGCGGAGGGCGTGTGGTTGACGCCTCGATCGGTGTCGAACGACCGTCCCGCCGCGTCGAGGAGCAACCCGGCAGCGAGGAGGATCATCGCGACACGAGCGCAGCGGCAGGGCCCCGCCGGCCGCGCCTGGATAGTTCCGGCGGCCTTGCCCAGCACCCCTGCCGATTTCGTCGCCCCAGCTCGCGGCTGTGCCGTGGCGATCGGCAACTTCGACGGGATCCACCGAGGCCACCTCGCGGTGATCGAGGTGCTGCGGGAGGCGGCGGCGAGCCTCGGCGCCGCTTCCTGCGTCTACACCTTCCAGCCTGCACCCACCGCCGTGGTGGCCCCCCAGCGCCACCAGCCGCGCATCCAGTCCCTCGAGGATCGCGTGGATGCCCTGCTCGCGGCCGGGGTGGAGCACGTGGTGGTGGAGGCCTTCACGCCCGAGTTTGCCGCCCAGTCGGCCGAGCGTTTCGTCAGCGCGGTGCTGGCCGAGCGACTCCGCACCCGGGTGCTGGTGGTGGGCCACGACTTTCGCTTCGGCAACATGCGGGCGGGCAACGCCGGGAGCATCCGCGCCCTGCTCCCCGGTGTACGCGTCCACGAGGTGGGCGCGCTCGAGTACGAGGGCGAGCCCATCTCCTCGTCGCGCGTGCGCCGCGCCGTCGGCAGCGGCGACATGCGCCTCGCCGCCGCGCTGCTCGGCCGGCCGCACGTGTCGACCGGGACCGTCGTCCACGGCGACCACCTCGGGCGCACCCTCGGTTTCCCCACCGCCAACCTGTCGCTGGCCGAGGAGTTGCGGCCGGGCCACGGGGTGTACGCGGCGCGGGTGGGCGAGCACCTCGCCGTGGTGAACGCCGGGCTTCGTCCCACGGTTTCTGGGCAGGCCTTCCGCTTCGAGGTCCACCTCCTCGACTTCGCCGGCGATCTCTACGGCCAGCACCTCCGCGTGGCGCTCGTGGAGAAGCTTCGCGAGGAGCTGCGTTTCGACAGCGTCGACGCGCTCCGGGCCCAGATCGCCCGCGATGTCGATCACGCGCGGCGGGTGCTCGCGTGATCACCGGCAGGACGCGGGTGTTCGCGCTGGTGGGGCACCCGATCCGGCACTCGCTGTCGCCCGCGATGCACAACGAGCTGTTCCGTCGCAAGGGCATCGACGCGGTGTACGTGGCGCTCGACGTGAAGCCGGATCTCGCCGAGTCGGTGGCCGGCTCGATCCGCACGCTGGCTCTGGCCGGCTGCAACCTCACCGTCCCCTTCAAGGAGCGGGTGATCCCCGCGCTCGACGAGCTGTCGGAGGCGGCAAGCTGCGCCGGGGCAGTGAACGTCGTGCTCAACCGCGAGGGACGCCTGCAAGGGCACAACACCGATGGCGAGGGCTACCTCCGCGCGCTGCGGGAGGAGCTGGGCATCGACCCCACGGGTCGCGACTGCGCCATCCTCGGCGCCGGGGGCACCGGTCGCGCCGTGGCGGCAGCCCTCGCCGAGGCGGGGGTGGCCAGCGCCTGCTTTTTCAACCGCAGCCCGGACCGCGCCGAGGCCGCCGTGGCCGCGCTCGCGCCCCGCTTTCCCGCCGTGCGCCTCGAGGCCGCGCCCCTCGATCCCGCCGCCTTCCGCGCTCGCCCCTGGGGCATCGTGGTCAACTGCCTAAGCGGCGGCGGCATGGACGCGCTCCGCGCCCTCGACGTGAGCCACCTCCCCCGCGGCGCCGCGTGGACCGACGCCAACTACTGGATGGCCGACCCGCCGCAGCTCGTGGCCTGCGCCGGGCGCGGCGTCCGCATCCAGCGCGGGATCGGCATGCTGATGCACCAGGGCGCCCTCTCCTTCGAGCTCTTCACCGGCGTGCAGGTCGACACCGACACCATCCGCGGCGTGCTCGACATCGGCGGCTGGTAGTACACTCTGCGCGCGATGTTCGGCCAGTTCCCCTACCTGCTGTTCTCCGGCGCCTTCTTCCTCGCGGTGTTCCTCGCGATGAAGACGCTCGCGCCCCGCGACCTGGAGGCCGAGGCCGCGGCGGGCAACCTGCCCGGCGGCCCCGAGAGCGCGCGCGAGGCGGTGCTGGTGCACGCGCTGCGCCCCTTCTACGCCCTGTTCATCCCCTTCGCCCGGGGCGTGGGCGTGCCCCGCTACCGCGCCTTCGTGGAACGCAAGTTCCTCGCCGCCGGAATGTCCGGCCTGATGAGCACCGACGAGTTCATCGCCTACAAGATGGCGATGGCCGCCTTTTTCGAGGTGCTGTTCGGCGTGATCTTCGGGTGGATCCTGCTCGGGCTCGCCGTCCCCTTCCCCATCCACCTCGCGCTCATCGCGATCGGCTCCTTCTTCCCAGACTTCTGGCTCAACGGGCTCGTCACCCAGCGGCAGACCCTCATCCGCCGGTCGTTGCCCTACGTGATGGACCTGCTCACGCTCTCGGTGGAGGCCGGTCTCGACTTCGTGGCCGGGGTCCACAAGGTGTGCGAGAAGGCCAAGCAGGGGCCGCTCATCGACGAGCTGGCCTACACGCTGCGCGAGATCCAGGTGGGCGCCACGCGGCAGCAGGCCCTGCGCAACCTCGCCGCCCGCGTGGACATGACGGAGATCCGGAGCTTCGCTGCGCTGCTCATCCAGGCCGACATCCTCGGGGCCAGCATCGGCCCCGTGCTTCGCGCCCAGGCCGACCTCATCCGCGTGCAGCGTTTCCAGGCCGCCGAGCGCGCCGGCGCCTACGCCGCCACCAAGCTCCTGTTCCCGCTGATCCTCTTCATCATGCCGGCGGTGTTCATCGTCATCTTCGGGCCCATCGCCCTGAACTTCATCTACGGAGACGCCGTCGTCGGTGGCTAACCTGGTGCTGGTGAATCGCACCCGCGGCGAGGAGCTGAGCCCCGGGGCCTCGCTCTGCGACAGTTTTATGTCGCGACTGATTGGCCTCATGGGTCGCGCCAACATCGGCGCCGGCGCGCTGATCGAGCCCTGCAACAGCATCCACACCTGCTTCATGCGCGCGCCGATCGACGTGGCCTTTCTGGATGCCGACGGCAAGGTGCTCGCGCTGTTCCCCGCCTTGCCGCCCTGGCGCTTCACGCCGGTGGTACGAGGCGCCCGCGCGGCGGTCGAGCTCGCGGCCGGGGGGCTGGGGCGCACCGAGGCGGGAGATCAAATAGATCGTCGGCGATGCGCCTAGTCGTCGCCCGTGGTCCCGAGCCGGTCGGCCCCTTCGAGCTGCGCCCAGGGGCCAACTACCTTGGCCGCGACGGGTCGTGCGAGGTGCACCTGCCGAGCAAGCGGGTGTCGCGCAGGCACGCCGTGGCCTTCCTCTCGGGCGCGCGCCTCACGCTGAAAGACAACGGCTCGGCCAACGGCCTGTACGAAGAGGGCGGCCATCGCTGCGAGGTGCTGGAACTCGTCCCAGGACAGCGCGTGCAGGTGGGCGACTATGTGCTGCGCTTCGAGGCCGCCGAACTGGATGACGATGTCGACCTCGACATCGACGACCCGCTCGCCGCCGAAGACGATCTCCTCTTCGAGGAAGACGAGGAGAACACGCCGGTGCGGCAGGGCCCGGTGCCCGTGCCGCGCGCGTTGCCGTCGCCGGCGCCCCCCGTT
>VGRE01000314.1 GCA_016875435.1 Deltaproteobacteria bacterium
GTGCCCGGCGAGGCCGCAGAGATGGTCGACGCGGGGCCCATCGACGCGCCGCCCATCGACACGCCGCCCATCGACACGCCGCCCATCGACACCGAAGCCACGGTGCCCGCGGCCGCGCCCACGACCCTCGCCGAGGCGCGCGCCGCCGTGCGCGCTGCCGTGGGCGGCCCTCTACGCGACGCCTTCGCCCGCGGCCTCGCCGCCAACGAGGTGATCGCGGTGAGCGTCCCCTTCCGCACCCGCAGCGGCGGAACGGAGTACCTCTGGGTCGAGGTGGACCGGTGGGACGGGCGAGGCATGGGCGGCCGGCTGGCCACCGAGCCTTTCAATGTCAATGGCCTGCACGAGGGCGACGGCGTGGCCATCAACATCGCCGACATTTACGACTACGTCTGGAAGAAGGCCGATGGGAGCAAGGAAGGCAACCTCACCCGCCCCTTCCGCGACTGAAACGCCGGTAGGCCGCGTCAAGGTCGATCTCCTCCTCGCGACAACTCCCCTCGCCTCGACGCACTTCGGCGAGTAGTAGCTTCGCGCCGAGTCGAGCCCGCCGGGCAAGGTGTGAGCCGGGTCGGCACAACATCGGTGCTCGCTCCACGCGCGCGACCACGCACACCCGCGGCGCGAGGCGGAGCCCGGCATCGACAAAGTCAGCCACGGTCGCGATCGACATCGTGCGGGCCATCGCCTTGCGCCGGTTCGGCGACACGGGCCCCTGCGCCGGGTCGAACCAGGGCGGGTTGGTCACGACGAGGTCGACTGCACCCAGGCCCAGTGCCGTCCCCGGGCGCACGGAGAGCCGGCGCACGCGAACGTCATGTCGCGACATAACGACATTGAAGCGAGCCAGCGCGGTCCACGCCAGGTCGTGCTCAACGGCCTCTACCACGAGGCCCGCGTGGGCAAGGAGGAGGCCCACGATGCCACAACCGGTCCCGAGGTCGATCGCACGGCGCGCGGGCACGGCGAGGGCGAAGTGCGCCAGCGCGTAGACCTCCACCCCGAAACGGTAGCCGCGCCTGGGCTGGAAGACGGCCAGGCCCGGCGCGGGCGAGGCGAGGTCGAGGCTCCCCAGCGCGCCTCCGGGCACTAGACGCCGATGTCGCAGCGCCAGGCGGAACCCGCGAAGCGCACCTCGTCCACGCCCGCGTAGGCCCGGACCCGGGCGCTGGCCGGCGTGGGCCCGAGCCCGGTGACCCCCAGAACGCGACCGCCGGTGGCCCAGAGCGCACCATCGCGAATCGAAGTGCCGGCATGGTACACCACCAGGTCGTCCGCGTCGGCGGGGAGCCGGGTGATGGGCGCGCTGGCCCCCCTCTCGGGATATTCGTGTCCGGCGACGACGACACAGCAGGCGTGCAGCGCCGAGAAGCGCAACTCCTGGCCCGGCAACTCGCCGCGGGCCGCGCCGCAGAACCAGGGGACCGGGTCCTCGGCGAGGAGCGCCATCAGCGGTTGGCACTCCGGGTCGCCGAAGCGCACGTTGAACTCGAGGAGCTTGGGCCCGGTCGAGGTGAGCATGAAGCCGCCGTACAGCACGCCTCGGAAGGGCACGCCATCGGCCTTCATGCCGAGGACGGCACGGCGGAGCACGTGGTGGCACTCCGCCAAGGTGTCATCGGGCACGGTCACCGGCGCGACGGCACCCATGCCGCCGGTGTTGGGGCCATGGTCGCCATCGTGGCGACGCTTGTGGTCCCGGGCGGGAATCAGCGGGACGACGCGCGTGCCGTCGGCGATTCCGAGCACCGAGAGCTCAGGTCCCTCGAGTCGCTCCTCGAGCAGCACGGCCGCATCGGGCCGGGCGGCGAAGGCCTCGTCCAGGGCGACCCGGGTACCCTCGACACTGTCGGGCACCCAGACGCCCTTGCCCGCGGCCAGGCCGTCGAGCTTGACCACCCACGGGCGATCGATGACGAAGCCGTCGCCGCGGCGAAGCACCCGCGCCGCCGCCGTAGGCAGGCCGTGACGCGCGGCGAGCGACTTGGTGAAGATCTTCGAGCTCTCGAGTCGCGCGGCCGCGGCGGAGGGGCCGAAGGCGGTGAACCGTTCGGCCTCGAGCCGATCGACAAGGCCCGCCGCCAGCGGCGCCTCGGGGCCAATGACGACCAGCTCGGCGGCCACCTGGCGCGCGGCGATGAGCGGGTCGTCCGCAGCCCGCTCGCCAAGCCCGGCAAAGCCTGGGTTGTCGTGGGTGAAGTACAGCGCATGGCCGTGGCGGGCCATCGCTCTCGCGAGGGCGTGCTCGCGCCCGCCCCCGCCGACCAGGACAATCCGCATCTCGCTCCCTCCTCAGCCTTCCGTGGCGAGCTCCCGTAGCCTGACCCGAGCCTGCGCGTCGAAGGGGTCGCGCTTGATCGCCTCGGCGAAGTCGCGCTTGGCGGCCTCGGTCTCCCCGGTGTGCGCGCGCACCTCGGCGCGAACGTTCGGCACCATCGCCGAGCTGAGCGGCGAGGACGAAACTGTATCGATGTATTTCCGAGCCTCGTCGTAGTTACCCGTCGCGACCAGGGACTGGACCAGCGCGAGCTGGAACTCTCCCTGCTTCGGCCGCTGCTGCACCACGAGGCGGAAGTCGTCCGCAGCACCGTCGTTGTCGCGGGCGGCCAGCTTGAGGCGCCCGCGCAGGGCGATCGCGGCGGGGTCGTCGTCGATGCTGCCGACCGCGTCGAGCGCCAGGCGAGCCCCCGGGATGTCGCCGCCGAGCCAGGCCGCCGTCGCGAGGGCAAGGTGGAAGGCACGACCGAAGGTGACGTCGTTGCCCACGCCGCCCTCCAGGAGGGCATTCACCTCCTTGGCCGGGGCGCCGGCCCAGAGCGCTGCCAGCCCCGGTCGGCGGCGGCCCGCCTGCCCGTCGACCTGGACGATGGCGTCGAGCAGCACGTCGATGGCCAGCGCCGGGTTGTGACCCTCGAGGTGCACCCGCGCGAGCCAGAGGTGCGGCTCCGGCGCGGAGAGATCGGCCCGCCGCGCCTGCTCGGCAAGGGGCAGGAGGTCGCTCACCGGCTGCCGCGTCTCGAGACCCAGCGCCACCTGGGTGTCGAGCACACGCGCCAGCTCGGCCCCCATCCGGGCCGAGGTATCCATCGACGCCCACGCCCTGACCTCCTCGGAGTCGTCGCCAGCGAGGCGCCCCACCAGCGCGCGGACCTGCGCCACCGCCGGGTCGGTCCGGCCGAGTTCGACGAGGGAGGCGGTGGCAGCCCGCGCCGCCTCCAGCTTTGCCGCATCGCGACGCGCCTCGAGGTAGCGGCCCTGCGCCGCGACAAGCCGCGCCGAGCGACGCACGCCCTCCGGCAGGTCGGCCCGCGTCCCGATGTCGCCCACCAGCACCAGTCCGCGCGCCACGTCGCCGAGGTCGATCGCCACAGCCGCCGCCCGCACGCGCAGCGCGGGCGGTGCGTCGTCGCCCAGCGCTACCGCCATGGCGATACCCTCCATGGCCTGGCCGTCGAGCATGCAGAGCCCGGCGTAGGCGGCCTCCAGCGCCGGGTCGTCACGAATTTCCCGGCGCGTTGCCTCCACTCGCGTGCGAGCGTCGGGCAAGTCGGCGTCGGTCGAGAGCAACGCGAGCACACGAGCCAGCTCGCGGTTCTGGGGCCAGGCCTCGAGGAGCTTCCTCACCCCACCCATGGCCTCCGCGGGATGGGCTGATTCGGCCGCCGCCGCATTGGCGTAGAGCGCGCGGCACTCGAGGTCGCCGCGGCCCGCGCAGTCGCTCACCGCGGCCCGGGCGGCCTGGGCCTCGCCCTTCGCGAGCAGGAGCGCGGCCTGCGCCCGCTGGCAGGCATCGGCGCTCGGGAGCACCGCGTCGCAACGGGTCGCGAGCGCCCTCGCGAGGTTCAGGTCGGTGCGGGCCTCGGCCAGCAGCACCGACAGGAGCCCGAGCGACTCGGGGTCGCGGGGCGATCGCGCCACGGCTCGCTCCGCATGGAGGATCGCCGCCTCCAGCCCGGTGCGACCCCCTTTGGTTCGCTCGGCCCAGGCGCGCGCCAGCAACACGGCGCGCGGCTCGTCGACGTGGCCAACCCGGGTCAGCAACTCGTGCACCCGGCCTGCCTCCGGCGCGGGCGTGACCGGCGCGTCGATCTTGGCCTCCACGGCTGCTTCTCCACCGGCGGGAACCTCGAGCGGCGGCACGGCGGTGGCCGCCACCCGCTCCTGGATGTCTTCCCGGTGGAGGTAAACCCAGGCGCCGAAGGCGACGACGCCCCCGGCCACGAGGACAGCTGCCGCGACTCTGGCCGCAGAGGTGGAAAGCTCGCGAAGATCCAGCCGTGGGCGACCGGGGACCGCCTTCGGCGTTGGCACGGGCACGGCCTCGGGCTCGCCAATCTCGCCGCGGGCGTACAGCGCCGCGAACGTGGGGTGCTCGGCGATCAACACCGTGCTCCCGTCGCCCCGGGCGATCC
>VGRE01000315.1 GCA_016875435.1 Deltaproteobacteria bacterium
CTGCGCCCACATCCGGACAAGTATTGTGCGCTCGTACTCCGCGCACGCCGACGAGGTACTCGTGCTCCTCCTCGACCGTGAGGTTGTAGACCCGATGCGTCCCCTCCCGCCTCGTCCGCGACTCCACCCGCCGCGGCCCGTCCATCGTCACCAGCGACTCGCCGACGAGGAGCGCGTCCACCCGCACCCACGCCCCGCGATCCAGCGAATACAGCGGGTGCGTCCCGGTCACGACCAGGCGCTCCGAGGTCCCCTCGAGCGCCAACTCCCAGACGTCCGAGTTCTCGTGCGTCAGCGTCCCGAGCACCACGCGGCCCGGGCCGGGCGTCACCGGCGGAGGGCCGCGGATGCTCCGCACCGTCCCGAACCCGCTCATCCCGAGCTCGTCCACTTCGAGCCACACCGTGTCCCCGATCGACTCGATCGCCCGCTCCTGCAGCCACGACGAGGATCGCAGCAACGTCCCCCACGCCATATGCCCCGGGTTCGCGGCGCTCTCGAGCTCCAGGTCGATCACTCGCCAGCTCGAATCCACCGACGTCGCGTCACCTCCGCCCCACGTCCCCACGCGATCGCCGACCCGCACGTCCTCGATCGTGCGAAGTGTCTCGCCCTGCACCAGCGTCCCCGAAGCGAAGCACGACTCCGGAGCCGCACAGAATCCGCCCTTACACCCGCGCGACGAATACCGCGGCACGGGCCCCGGCTCCGCGCGCACCGGGCTCCGCCGCGCCGGAGGCCGAATGAAGGCCCGCGCACCGAGGCGCAGACCCAAGAGCGTCCCGAACACCTGCGCGCCCGACGTGATCACCCGCGAGGTGCCTCGCGCGGCCTCGTACACGTTCCCGGTCCGCATACCCTCCACCACCTGCGCCGAGCCCTCGCCCAGCTCCACCGGCATCTGGCAGACCGCCAACGGGAACTGCACCAACCCGTGCGCGGCCTGGAAGAACCCCGCGATCGTCTCCACGCCCGTCGCGACCACGGCGCCCACGAACGGACCGCCCACCTCCGCCGAGGCGTCCCCCAGCGCGTGCGAATGCGTCGTGACCGCCTCCGAGATCACCGCCGACCCCGCCAGGAAGTCCTCGAAGTTCGTGGCCACGAGCACCGCGCCCACCACCAGCAGCGGGATCAATCGACCCGTCGGGTCGCGAAGATTGATCGGGTCGTTCGCGAGACCCGCGTAGGGGTTCGCGCTGTCCGCGAAGCCGCTCGGATCCGGCTCCAGAAACTGACCCGTGAACGGATCCAATACCCGCGCCCGCATGTGCACCAGGCCCAGATCAGCGTCGTACAGGTGAGACTGAAACGCCAGCGCGTTCCCCGCCACGCTCCGAGGACCGTACACCCGCGTCGACGAGCCACCGTAGCGCGACGCCGTCCCCGCCACGAAGCTTCGAGACGTCGTCGCCGCCGGATACGACCAACCGTTCGCCAGCGCCCCTGGCACCAGCGACAGCGAGTATCGAGTCCCCGCCACCACGCTCGCCTCCACCAGGAGCGACGACTCCGCCGGGTGCGTCGGATGCGAGGACAGAGACGCCGACGCGATCGGCAGCCGCTGACCGGCCTCCTCCAACACGAGCGCGTCCGCCCACGTGCGCGCACGGCTCGTCCGCTTCACCGGCTGCGAAAACAGCAGCCAGAACGTGCCTGGCCTCGGGCCCGGCTCGATCGACGAGATCTCCGCCGCCTGCAAGATGGCTTGCTCGTACGTCGGCCGACCCCACGGGTCGTACCACACGCGCTCGACCCAGACCCCCGTCTCGCTCACCAGACCCAGCACCGAGCCCTGCCGATCCGTCAGCACGTAGTGCAGAGACAAGCGCCCCGTCCCATCCGGCAGCATCGCCGCGAACGGCACCTCGCCCTCGTCCGCGTAGAAGTACCGCGCCGACAGCGTCCGAGCCGTCCCCGACACCGACCACACCTCGAGCAGCTGAAGCCCGTCGTACACGAACACCTGCTTGCCGCTCGTGCAACCCGCCGTACCGCCGCACTGCACCCTCCGCCACACCACCACGCCGTCCGCGCGATAGCCGTACTCCACCTCCACCATCCCCCGCCGCGCCCGGCGAAGACGACCCCGCGCGTCGTGGAACAGCTCCAGCGGACCCGACGGACCGAGCGTCCAGCTCGTGTTCCCGCGAGCGTCGCGAGATCGTGGCATGCCGTCCACCGAGCTCGTGTGGCCCACCGCGTCCACCCCGCCCAGAGACGTCGCCACCGCCGGCACCGCCGCACCGAGACGCGACTGCGTCGACACGCCCTCCACCGCGTCCGCGGAACCCGCCGCGTACGCGTAGCTCCGCGCGTAGTCCCCCGCGGACCACGCCCCGCTCCACTCCCGCGGCACGCGCGGCGTCCAAGGGCCCGCCGGACCCGACTCGCTCGCCCGAAGCTCCGCGTGCGACAGCCGGCTGTCATCGTCGTAGAAGTAGAAGTCCGCGACGCCTCGCTCCTCGTAACGACGCCCGACCTCGCGCCCCACCGTGTCGTAGCCGTACTCGAGCCCCGACAGCAGCTCGCCGTCCACCGTGTACCGACGCGCCAACAGCCGCGAGGCCGCGTCGTAGCGATCCTCGCGCCGCAACCCGCCTTGCATCTGCACCGACCGCAGCTCGCCCGTCGCCGTGTGCGTCGCATCCACGATCAGCTGCGTCGTCCCCACCTCGAGGCCCCGCAGCAGCCCCGCCGTGGTCCGCGACTCCGTCACCCGCGGGCCCTCCGCAGAGATCGATGAGCCCGTGGACCCGCTGTACAGCACGTATGTCGACGGGCTCTGCCGCTCTTTCCCGCGCCGCACCGTCCACACTCCGCCGTCGTGCTCCAGCCGAGTCTCCCCGCTCAGGCCCGTTGGGTCATAGCGACGCCGGAGCTGGTTGTCGGTCGAGATCAACGAGGTCGGACGACCCGCGCCGTCGTACGCGAACGACTCCGTGTCTACGAATCCGCCGCCCTCGACCCGCCGGTGCGTCATCCGCCGCGCCGCGTTCCAGCGAAGGTCCGTCACCCGCGCGCTACCCGGCAGCGAGACCTCGCGCGGCAGACCGAACGAGTCCCGCGACATCACCCGCGTCTCCGTCCCGTCGGGGTACGTGATCGCGTCCAGACGATCCGAGCCGTCGTAACTCCGCCGGCGCAGACGCCCCGGAGGTCCCTCCGCCGACAGCCGGCGCTTCGCGTCGTACTGACGCGAGGTCGTCACGCCGAGCGCCGTCGTCCGACCCAGCGGCGCGCCCTCGCCGTCCCGCGGCGTCTCCGTCCGCAACGACGCCCCGTCCGGGTCGATCCGGGCCGCCGTCACCGCGCCATCCGCTCGACGCTCCACCTCGACCAAGCGATGGCCGTCTCCGTCACGCACCTCCGTAATGCGCCCGTCCCGATACCTCATCGACGACCCGCTCGTGCTCGTCCCGATCGTGCTCCGCACCGCCGCGATCCGACCTGCGAGATCGTGCGACAGGTCCACGGTCTCCTCGCCCGTCGACATCGACCCCAGCCGACCCGACGCGCTCCACTCCGCCTGCTCGATCATCCCGTCCGACCGACGCGAGGTCAGATGCCGCTCCGCGTACTCGCACGCCGTGCTCAAGCCATCCGTCACCCACGACGTCACGCGACCCATCGCGTCCCGCGGGCCCAGCGTCATCGACGTGATCGTCCCGGTCTCGGTCGAGAACGCCACCGCGCCCAGACCCGCCTCGCCGTAGCCGTAGCTCGTCGTCCCGCCCTCCGGGTGCTGGACCGTCACCGGACGATCCGCGCCGTCGTACGACACCGCCGTCGTCGTCGGGCCCGAGTGCAGCAGCACCACGTTCCCGTTCTTGTCGTAGCTCAGGTGCTGGTCGTTGGTGCCGTCCCCCTCCGAGATTCGCGTCGTACGGCCGAGCGCGTCGTAGAAGTATTGCCGCTCCTCTGCGTTCGGAGACTCCTCGCGCGCCACCCGACCGAGCGCGTCCCGGTGGTATCGCGTCCGCAACGTCGACGGCATCCCATCCGCCGGCAGGCCGTGCTCGACCCTCGACGACAGCCGCCCGTACGCATCGTACGTGTACTCCGTCTCGTGCCACGACCCGCCGCCGAGCGCCCGCCGCTCCTTCGACACCTGACCGTCGACGCGCAGCGTGGTCTCCTCCACGGTCGCACCGAAGCTCTCACGCAATACTCGGCCCAGCGCATCCCGCTCGAACACCGCCGGCGGATCGCCCGGCGTCTGCACCACGCACGGTGCCGCGAGCGCGCCCGCGACGCCGCAACCGTCGTAGCCGAGCTCGTGCACGACCGTCCCGACCTGTTCACGACCGCCCTCGTGCCATCGCCGCACCCGACGACGCTCGTCGTAGTCGTAGCTGTTCGCGACCCCCGCACCGTCC
>VGRE01000316.1 GCA_016875435.1 Deltaproteobacteria bacterium
TGGCGACGGTCCCCGCCGCCGCGATGGTGGGAGGAAGGAATGACGCGGCTTTCTCGGCGATGGCACCCACCTTGTCGCGGGTCTGCACCGCCACCTCGTCGAAGGGACCGAGCAGCGCGGCCACCGCCTCTCTCGCGTTGCCGCCGCTGCCACCGCCGACGAAGCTCTCGAGCTTCTTCACCACCGTGCCGCCGTGCTTGTCGAGCAGGCTGGTCACCACGCCGGTGGCGCCCTGCGCGAGGTCGTCGCCAAAGGGGAGCGCTAGCTCGGCCGCCACGTAGTAGTGGAGCATCGCCGATCCCGCCGGCATCGCGCGCACGCGGGCCACGCGCTCGGCCAGCGTGGCCCCGGGCACCGAGTGCACGATCGCGCCGAGGCCGAGGGCCTTGAGCGCGGCGTCGGCACCCTGCTGCGGGTCGGTGTCGAGGGCCTTGACCCCCTGCCCGAAGAAGAGGCCGAGCGCCGTGCGCAGGCCGCTCACCACGGAGATGCCCACGTCGCCGGTGTCGAGCGCGTCGGCGATCGACATCATCCGCTTCGCGGCGGCGGTGCTGCACCAGCGCTCGGCCCGGGCGAAACCCTCGTCGTCGAGGTCGGGTGCCACGCACAGGCGGGCCTCGGCGAGCGAGGCGTAGGGCACCATGTCGGGGGCGCCGGGGATGGCCCCCATGAGCCCCCACAAGAGCTTCACGGTGACGTCGGTGTCGCCGAAACGGGCGAGCGCGGCGTCGAGATCGGTGGACATCCGCGCGACGTATCGCGCCTAGAACACGTGTTCGAACACCACGTAGCCCCCGGGGTTGGGCTCGTAGCTGACCGTCCCGTCGTCTTCCTCCACCACCTCCATTCCCACCGCGAAGTCGAAGCGGCCGGCGAAGGTTTTCTCCACGATGGGGTGCATGCCGAAGCCCACGCCCGGGTGGAAGGGAAAGTCGGCGCCCGCGCCGGCGCCGAACACCGTCCCGAGATCGACGAAGGGCACCGCCTGCCAGCGGATCTCGCGACGAAGGAACTGGTGCGTCCCCGCCTCGACGCGCAGCTCGTTGTTGAGCAGCACCTTGCCCGGGGCGCGCCAGCGGCCGAAGTTGACCCCGCGGATCGTCTCGCTGCCGCCCATGCCGATGGTGGGGACCAGCCCGCCCCAGGTGATGTAGTCGTAGAACGGGATCTCGCCCGACATGTACTCGCCCATCAGTCGCGACGCGAACACCACACCGGGCCCCAGCGCGGTGAAGCCGCGCAGCGAGGCGAAGCCGGCCACCCACTGTCCCTCGACCCCCGGCCAGAGCGGCACGGCGCGCGCGGCCAGCTCCACGAGCACGCCGGTGTCGGGGGTGAGCTCCGGCTCGCGCGTGTCGTAGAGGAAGCCCGCGCCGAGTTGCACCGCCGGGCCCCCCTCCATGCCCGGCGGCTGCTCCTCCTCGAGCAGGGAGCCCGCGTAGGTTTGCACCACCGAGTACCGCCCGGCGAGGAAGGCGAACCAGGCCCAGGGGCCGCCGAGGTCTTGTCGCATGGTGAGCCGGCCGAAGGGCTGTACCAGGTTGTAGCGGTAGCGCTTGCGCAGCGCCTCGTCGTCGGTGCCCACGGTGACGCGGTCGACGGTGGTGCCGTTGCCGATGCCCCAGTAGCCGTCGTTGAGCCACTGGCGGTAGGCGAAGTGGCCGAACAGCCGCGTCTTGCCAGCCTTGCCAAGGCCGGGAGTGTCGAAGCGCAGCCGGTGGTGGTGGTAGCCGTTGGTGCTGGCGTAGCCCTGGATCACCAGCGCCGCCTGGTAGGGGTCGTAGCCGGGCTTGTACCAGTCGAACTCCAGCCGGGCGCCGAAGCCGAGGCCGTCGTCGGTGTCGAATCCCATGGCCGGCATCCCCACCCACATCGGGTTGGGCTTGCGCGCGGGCTCTTCCGCCAGCGCCAGCGCGAGCAGCGAGGCGATCACTGGGCGAGCGCCCGCGCCACCCGGTCGGGCGGTTCGGTGGTGGGCGGGGCGGCGAAGGGGAACCAGGTGTGGACGGGCCGATCGAGCTGCGCCCCGGCCATCCACGCCGCGAGCATGCGGGGCAGGGGCTCGTCGAAGGCGTCGTGGTCGGCGCCCTCGGGGTCGTCGTGCGGCACGTCGTTTTGCGCGAAGGCGCCAGGCACCGGGCGGGGCACCACCCCGTAGCGCCCCGGCTCGGTGAACACCCCCGCGTGCCGGGTGAGCACGAAGCGGTGCCAGAAGGCCGAGTGGAGCACGCCCTCGACGAAGAGCTGGCGCACGATCTCGGCGCTGTCGACCGTCTCCTGGGCCGTCTGGGTGGGGAAGCCGTACATCAGGTAGGCGTGGACGAGCACGCCGGCGCCGGTGAAGTTCGAGGCGGCGCGGGCCACCTGCTCGATGGTGACCCCTTTCTGCATGCGGGCGAGCAATCTGTCGCTCGCGACCTCCAGCCCCCCGGTGACGGCCACGAGCCCCGCGCCCGCGAGCTGTTCGCAGACCTCGGGCGTGTAGGCCGCCTCGAAGCGGATGTTGCCCCACCACGCGATCTCCAGCCGGCGGGCCGCCAGTCCCTCGGCAAAGCGGCGCAGCGCGGCGGGCGGCGCCGCCTCGTCCACGAAGTGGAAACCTCGCTGTCCCGTGTGCCGCACGAGCTCGTCGACGGCCTCGACGAGCCCTGCCGCGGGGGAGGGGAGGTAGCGCGAGATGTAGTCGAGCTTGGTGTCGCAGAAGCTGCACTTCTTCCAGTAGCAGCCGTGGGCGAGGGTGATCTTGTTCCAGCGACCGTCGCCCCAGAGGCGGTGGGCCGGGTTGGTGGTGTCCACCACCTGGAGGTAGCTGTCGAGGCGGAGGTCGCCGTAGTCGGCCGCGTAGGCGGGCGGCTCGTCGCCCGGATGGTCCACGAATCCATCGCGCGTGCGGGTGCGCTGGCGACGGTCGGCGCCGCCGCCCCAATACTCGAGCACGCGGCGGAGCGGGCCCTCGCCGTCGTCGTAGCAGAGCGCGTCGACGATGTCCCAGAGCCGCGGGTCGTCGACCTCGCGGAGCTCGGTGTTCACGTAGCCGCCGCCCATGACCACGCGGACGCCGCGAGCTTGGAGGCGCCGGCCCAGTCGCAAGGCGCCATAGAGGTTGCCGGGGAAGGGCACGCTCAGCGCCACCACCGGCGCGGCGAGGGTGTCGCCGAGCTCGTCGAGCCAGCGGTCGAGGAGCGTCTGCTGCGAGAGTCGCGACAGCATCGGCTCGAAGCTCTGGGCCGAGGCGGCGAGGCGGTGGTGGTAGCGGTGCAAGGCGAAGCCCTCGTCCACCTCGCTGGCCACGAGGTCGGCGAGGTCGGCGAGGTACAGCGTGGCGACGTGACGTGCGGCGTCGTCGATGCTCGCCGCGCCGAAGGCGGAGAGATCGGCGGCGGCGAGCCGCGGGCCGGCGCGGAGCCAGCCGGGCTGGAGGACCCGGCGGGCGATGGCCCGGTCGTGCCCCTGGAGGAAGGCGACCACGGCGTCGATGGCGCCCTCGTGCGCGGCGCGCTCGTCCAGGAACCGAGCGCCCTCGCGCGTGGCGGCGCCGGCGGCGTCGATCTCGTCGAAGATCGCGCGGAGACCGTCTTGGCTGTACACCCGCAAGGCCAGCTCGATGCCGAGGTCTCGCTGTCGCGACGCGAACCCATGGCCGCGGAGGCTGCGCGCGAGGTAGCTGATCGACGGGTAGGGCGTGTTCAGCTGGGTCAGCGGCGGCAGCACCAGCTCGATGTCGGCCATCAGTCGCCCAGGCGCGTGTACCACCCGGCGCTCGCGCCCGCGCCGACCGGCGCGTGCACGCGAAGCACGGAGCCCTCGACGTCGGCCGTCTGCCCGGGGGCAATCTCGCAGGTGGCCTCGCCGTCGGCGTACACGTGCAGTCTTCCCTCGCGACACCCCACGCGGTAGGACCGGGGGCGTCGACCGGCGAGGAGGCTCTGCCAGTCCCCGGGGCACATGAGGATCGCCCCCGAGTCGTTCGATCGCCGGCCGCGGGCGTCGTCGCGGACCAACAAGATGGGCCGCGCCAGGGCGGGGGGCAGCTCGGCGGCAGCTGGGGCCTCGGTGTCCTGGGGTTGTGGTGCCACCCGCAGGTCGGGACGGCGCCCCGGGGTGGGCTCGTCGCTCTCGCGACCCCCCTCCACCACCTGCACCGGCGGTGCGCCCGCCGGGGCATCGGGTACCGACACGGCGCGCACCTCGAGGCCGTCGATCGCCACCGGCCCCAAGGCGGCCAGCGCCTCGCGGATGCTGGCCAGGAGCACGTCGCGCCCGGCGCTGTCGACCACGTGCAGTTCGTCGAGGGCGTTGCCCACGCGGCCCACCACCTCGTCGAGGCGCGCTTCGTCGTCCGGGGGATCGCGGGGTGGGCTGGGCACGGTGGGCGGAT
>VGRE01000317.1 GCA_016875435.1 Deltaproteobacteria bacterium
GTCGGCGATCTGCGCGTCGGGCGGGAGGCGATCGCGGGCGAGGGGCGCGACGCGCTGCCGCGGGAAGAAGAGAAAAATTAAGGCGAAGAGGAAGAAGGCGCGGGCCCAGGCGCGGAAGCTCTGCGCGAGGGGGGCCAGGGGCACGGCGAACAGCTCGTCTTTCCAGCGCTGGGCGAGGGCGGCCCGCTGCGTTGCCTCCTCGCGCCCTGCCGCCAGGAACGCCCGGAGCCTTGGCATGGTCGCCGGGTCGGCGGTGAGGGCAAGCAGGCGGTCGAGCTGGCCCGTCTTCGTCGCGGCCTCGTCGATCATCGCGATGGCGTCGTCGATCGCGTCGCGAGCTTGTTCCTCGCCCTGCGCGCTCCAGGCCTCGGCGCGGCTCTCGTGGAAGGGGTGCGCGGCCACGGGCTCCACGGTGGCGGCGGCGGTGGCGAGGGCATCGAGGGCGGAGGTCATGCCCGCCCAGGCCGCGCGGTCCAGCGCCGCCACGGCGGGGAGATTCACGCGGACGTCCGGTGCGCTCGCCAGCGCCAGCAGGCGGCTACTCGCCGTGTAGAAGGTCAAGCCCAGGGGGCGCGGGGCATGCAGGGCGCGGGCGTAGTCGTTGAGCTGGCCGCGGAGGGTGCCCAGCTCGGCCGACCGGACGCTCCAGTCGGCGTCGCTCGCCCGGTCCACGCGGTCGAGGGCCCGGCCGAGCGACAGCGCCACCTCGCGCTTGTTGGCCTGCCGCGAGTGCAGCTCCAGGCAATAGTCCCCGAGGCCCGCGTCGCGCAGCCGCCGGAACACCACCTCCAGCGCGGCCATTTTCTCCGAGACGAACAGCACGGTCTTCTGCTCGCCGAGCGCCGCCGCGATGAGGTTGGTGATGGTCTGCGACTTGCCCGTTCCCGGCGGCCCCTGGAGCACGAAGCTGCGCCCGGCGAGCGCCGCCGACACCGCCGAGAGCTGCGTGGAGTCGCAGTCGAGCACCGTGGGCAGCGCCTCGGGCGGCAGGGCGTCGTCCAGCCCCCGGGGCTCGGGTTCCCCCACGCGATCCTCGAAGGGATGGCGCCCGCCCTCGGCGAGGTGGCGCACCACCTCGCTGCGCATCAGCACCTCGGCGTTCTGGTCGAGGTCGCGCCACATGAGGAACTTGGTGAAGGAGAACAGGCCGAGGTGCGCCTCGTCGAGCACCTCCCAGCGCGGCATCCGCTGGATGGCGGTCCGTGCCCGTCGCAAGAGGCCGGCCACATCGACGCCCGCCTCGTCGGCGTCGAGCACGGCGATACCCGAGAGGTCCACGGCGTAGTCGCGCCGCATCTTCTCCACGAGGGTGACGTTGGCCATCGGCTCCTCGTCCAGCCGTCGCAAGCGCACGCGTCGCGACACGCGGTCGTAGTCGAGGCGCACCGGCAGCAGGCACAGCGGGGCCAGCCGGGGCGTGGGGCTCTCCGCCGTCTCGAACCAGCGCAGGAGCCCGATCGCGCAGAACAGGGTGTTGGCCCCGCCCTCCTCCCGCTCGGCCCGGGCGGCCCGGTCCAGCGCCACGGCGTGGGCCACCAGGTCGTCGGGGCGCATCGGGGCATGCACCAGCTTCCGCTCGAGGTCGGCGAGCCGCGTGGCGTCGAGTTGTTCCTCGCTCACCTTGCGCGCCGCGAGGTCGGCGTCGCGCGCGTCGCGGGGGTCGGCCTCTGGGCGAGGCACCAGCTCCATCACCGCGTCGTTGGCGAGCAGGTCCTCGAAGCGCGGCAGGCCGGGCACGCGCAGGGGCAACGCGGTGCGGGCGCCGGGGCGGTAGTTCAGGAGGCGATTGTTGAGCGACAGGTCGAGCAGGCGGTCGCGCCAGCGCTTGAAGCGGGTGACCACGGTTTCGGCCGGGGCGGCCGGCGCCGCCTCGGTCGCAGGCTCCGGCTCGGCCATGGCCGCGCTCAGCAGTTGCCGCGCCGCCTCGGTCGACGCGCCCGGCGCCGCCTCGCTGGGAACGGTCACCCGCAGCGGCAGGGGACGGAAGCGGTCCATGCGCACCACGCGCACGTCGACGGCCGCCACGAAGTCGGCGTCGCGCGCGAGGTAGTCGCGGCCCAGGGCCACGCAGGCCTCGAGCGCGGGGCGGTCGCTGTGCACCAGGCTCGAGCTGTCGAAGGCGAGGAGCTGCCCGAGCTGGACGAGGGTGCGCAGGCGCGCGGCATCGCCCACCACCCCCTCCGGGAAGCGCTCGTCCACCAGCCAGAGGGCCACAAACGCGTGCCCCTTCACCAGCACCAGGAGCGGCGCGAGGCCCATCTGCTCGAGGCAGGCGGCGACCAGGAGGCTGATGTCGAGACAGTTCCCCATGCCGTCGGCGAGGATCATGTCGGGAAGCCGCACTTTCTGTCCCACCGCCTCGAAGCTCGCCGGCACCCCGACGTAGCTCAGGCCCAGGCCGCGGATCGCTGCGATCAAGGCTTCGAGTTGCTGCACGACCCGGCGCGGCGAGCGCGCCTGGTAGCCCGCGATGGCGGCATCGCCGTGGGCCTCGGAGAGCCGGTCGCGAGCGGCACGCAAGAGCTGCGACACGACGGGGTGATTCGGCAGCACGAAGCTCGCCAGCAGGGCAGGGGGCGCGCGCAGGCCGGGCCACTCGTTGAAGGCGAGCACCTCCACCGGCGACTCGCCCTGCGCCAGCACCTCGGTGCCGCGGCGGACGGCCCAGCACAGCTCGGCGTGCTCGGCCTCGCCGACCGAGCGCAGCTTGCCGGGAGGAAGCGTGATCTCGATGGCCGCGAGCTCGAGGTCCTCGCCCGGCGGCACGGGGTCGAGGGGCACCACGCTGGGGTCGCCGAGGTCGGGCTCCAGCGCGGCCTCCAGCACCAGCCCCACCAGCGGCTCGGTACCGAGGTTTCGCAGCCGGAAGCTGGTCACCAGGGGCACGCCCGCCTGTTCCAGCGCGAAGTTCAGCGTCGGCGCCACGCCGAGCGTCGCCTCCACCGGCCCGCTCACGCGCCCGGCCTCCGGATCACCACCACCCGCCCCACGAGCGAGGGCTCGACCGGCAGGTCGCCGGGCTCGGCGAGGTCGATGCGGCGCCCCACGCCCTGGACCACCCTGATCGCGCCCCCCACGCGCACGAATCCCTTGGTACGCACGCCGCGGTGGGCCTCGAGCCAGCCGAGCATCGCGGGCTCGTCGAGTCCCTCGGGGGCCCGAAGCTCGGCGGAGGTCCAGTCGGCGTGGTGGTGCGCGTGGTCGTGTGCGTGGTCGTCGCTGGCCTCGCGCGCCGCGCGCGGCCCCGCGGGGTAGAGCAGGTCAACTGATACATCACCATGTATCACTTCGATGATCGTCACGTCAGGAACGAGCTTCTGGATTCGTTCATACGCTTTCTGTCGCGTCGGAGCGTCGACCAGGTCGAGCTTGCTCAGGAGCACGAGGTCGGCGCTCTGCACCTGCTCCTCGAACAGGGCGTCCGGCTCGTCCCAGCGCTCGGCATCCACCACCACCACGCAGGCCTCGTCGCCCACCCAGTCTCTCACGGGCGGGCGGTAGAGGTGGAGCTGGGTGTCGAAGGGCAGCGCCAGGCCGCTGCACTCGATGACGATGCGGTCGGGGTCGGCCGTGGCGCGCAGGTCTTCCAGGGTGTCGACCAGGGCGTCGGAGAGCGAGCAGCACACGCAGCCGCCGGCCAGCTCCACCATGCGGGTGCCACCGGCGCCGATGAGCGCGGCATCGATGCCGAGCTCGCCAAACTCGTTGGAGATCACCGCCATGCGCACGCCGCGAGCCTGCGCGTCGGCGAGGAGGCGGCGCACGAGCGTGGTTTTCCCACTCCCGAGAAACCCTCCCACCACGAGCACCGGAACCTGCCGGTTCATGTGGACGACGTGACCCCGAAGTAGTTGGCCACCGCCCGGTCCCAGGCCTCGGGGGTGGCGAGCGCCTCGGTCTGCATGTGCTTCGCGTGGTCGACCAGTTGCTGCACCAGATCGCGGGCATGGCAGAAACGCATGGGACGGCTGCGGTAGTGGCGATCGAGAAGGTAGGACACCGAGCCGGGGGGCAGCCCCACGTTCATCGCGGAGGCCAGCCGCGTGACCACTTGCGCGAACTCGTCGCGCGTGGGGTCGGGTTCCTTCGCCTTGCAGGGAACGCGGTGGAGGAAGGCCTCGTCCACCAGCGTGGCCGGGTCGATGTTCGTGGAGAACGCGAGGAGCGGGTCGAAGGGCGCGGGGATCTTGCGGCCGTCGGGATGTCGCAGTAGTCGCAGCACGATCTGCTCGACGAGGGCAATCTCGAGGCCCGCTTCTTCCCAGGTCTCGGGTTCGCGGGGGAGGAAGCTGGCGCTGGGGATCGCCTCGACTCGCGGCGCGGGACCCATCCGAATCGCCGAGGTGTCGCGGGCGAAAT
>VGRE01000318.1 GCA_016875435.1 Deltaproteobacteria bacterium
GTCGCAGGAGTCCTCGTAGTCGGAGAGCCCGTCGCCGTCGGTGTCGGGGTTCTCGGGGTCGGAGCCGCAGGCGCGCTCGTCGGCGTTGGTCACGCCGTCGGCGTCGGCATCGGCGCAGTCACCATCGGTGTCGTCGGTGTCCTGGTAGTCGGCGATGCCGTCGCAGTCGCTGTCGCCGGTGTCGCTCGGCGAGTCGGGGGTGCCGTCGTCGTCGCTGTCGGTGTCCTCGTTGTCGGGGGTGCCGTCGCCGTCGCTGTCGGCGGTGCCCTCGTCCACGGTCGGGATGCCGTCGCCGTCGTCGTCTTCTTCGCAGAAGTCGGGGATGCCGTCGCCGTCGCTGTCGTCGAGGCCCTCCTCGGCGTCGGGCACGCCGTCGCCGTCGCGGTCGTTGTCGTCGCCACTACCGTCGCACTCGTCCTCGATGGAGTCGGCGATGCCGTCGCCATCGGCATCGACGTCGTCGGTGGGGTCGTTCGGGTTGGTTTCCCAGTCGTCGATGGCGCCGTCGCCATCGCGATCCTCGGCGCCATCAGGCATCCCGCCCCCGTCGGTGTCGGCGACGGCGGGGTCGGTGATGGTGGCCGGGTCGCCGTCGGCCTCGAAACAGCCTGCCGAGGTGTCGGTGTCGTCGCCCGCCTCCGTCCGCCCGGCTTCCAGCCCGTCGGCGAGCCCGTCGCCATCGGTGTCGCAGTCGAGCGGCTCGGTGCCGTAGGTGTCGACCTCCTCGCCGTCGGACAGCCCGTCGTCGTCGCTGTCGGCGTCGTCGATGGCGGTGCCGCGATTTTCCTCGTCGAGGTCGGTCAGCCCATCGTCGTCGCGGTCGATGCCGATCTCGTCGCTCCAGGCGCTCTCCAGGTCGCCGAGGGCCGCGCCGTCGTCGGTGCCGCACAGGTCGATTTCACCGCCGGCCGCGCCGCCGTAACCGCTGACGAACGCGACCCGGAAGGTGTCGCCGATGAACTCGGCGGTGGGCAGGGCCTCCACCGGCACGCGCACGTCGACGAACCAGTCTTCGAGGGTGTGGATCGCGGAACTGGCAGGGTTGCTGCGTGCGTACTCCTCGGGGACGGTGTTGAGCCAGCTGTCGAGGTAGACCGTCGGCGTGGCGTCGGCGCCCGTGAGGCCGGCGTCGTTGTGCCAGAGCTGCACGGTGGTGGCGGGGCCGGTGACGGCGGCGAGGTACTCGTAGGTGGTGGGATCGCCGTCGGTCTCGAGGAGGAAATTCCACGAGGCCGGGTGCAGTTCCTCGTCCTCGGTGATCCAGGGCGAGTCGTCCACGCGCACGCGCAGGAAGATGTCGTCGCCGTTGGTCCACCAGTACAGGGCGGGCGCGGCGTACACGGCGAGGTCGCCCACGCAGTCGATGCCGTCGGGGAGGCCCACGCCGAGCCGATCGTGGTCGTCGTAGACGTCCTCGAACTCGGCGCCGCCGAGCGTGAGCGTGGCCCAGATGCTGTCGTCGGCCGGCCAGGCGAGCGCGCGGGTGACAGAAAGGAGGAGGAACATGAGCGTACCTCTTGACGTGTCAAAGTATAGCCTTTGGAGAGTCGGGCGGCCACGTTGCCGGTGTCGTGGCAGGTCCAGGGTGAGCTAGGCTCCACGGCGCATGCCCACATTCCCGTTTCCCGTGCCGGCTGCCGTCGCGCCTACCCGCCCGGCCGCCACCGTGATCCTGCTGCGCCAGGGCGAGGCGGGCCCGGAGGCTTGGCTGATGGAGCGAAGCCGCACCGTGGGTTTCATGGCCTCGGCCTGGGTTTTCCCGGGAGGGCGGGTCGACGACGCCGACCGGCACGCGCCCTGGGCGGGCGATCCTGGCGGGATCGAGGTGGCCTTCTGGACGGCGGCAGCGCGCGAGCTGCGCGAGGAGGCGGCCATCGACCTCTGTCGCGACGGCATCTTGCCGCTGGGGACGATGCGGCCCTGGGCGCACTGGATCACGCCCGAGGTCGAACCGCGCCGCTACGACACGTGGTTCTTCGTGTCGCGACTGCCCGCTGGACAGGAGCCGGTGATCGACCAGCAGGAGGCCGTGGCCGGCGCGTGGTTCTCGCCCAGCGAGGCGCTCGCGCGGTCGGCTCGTGGCGAACTGCCGCTCTCGCCGCCCACGGTGCGCACCCTGATGGAGCTGGAGCTCTACCCGAGCGTCGATGAAATCATGGCTGCGTCGCGACACACACCGCCAATTTGTCCGCAGTTCCTGCAGGACGACAGCGGCACGCTCTACGTCTTGCTCCCTGGCGATCCCGAGCACCCCTCCACCGACCGCGTCGACCCGCCCCACCGCTACCTGTTCGCGGCCGGTCGCTGGTGGGCGGAACGGTGACCCTGTCGCCCGGCGAGGAGGCGGCGCTGGTGGCCGGCGTCGACCGCGATCCCGACCGCCTGCACGTCGTGGCTAGCTCGCCGCCGCCCGGAGCGCGTCCACGGTTTCCCGGGGCAACCGGCGCGTTGTCGCGACACTGGGTGCTTGACGGCACCGGGGAGCTAGGCCGTCGCCTGCTCACCAGTGGACTGGTCGACTCGGCGGTGCTGGCGCTCCGTCCCGCGCCGCCCCCGGGCGACATTCCGCCGGTCACCCCGCTCTTCGAGCAGCTGTGGTGGTGGAACTTTCCCGACGGCCTGGGCTTCGACGAGGCGCTCGAGTACCCCGGCGGCGACGGCGCCAACGTCACGCTCGTCGATATCGAGTACGCCTGGGGGCGCGAGCACGAGGATCTCGCGGTGGGCGAGGCGCTCGCCGGGGAGCCCGAGGACGTGTACGCCTTCCACGGCAGCGGCGTGCTCGGCGTCACCTCGGGGGTGGCCAACGACTACGGCGTGACCGGTGGGGCGGCCGGGGCCACGGCGCTGGTGGTGCATCCCGACTTCGACGTGGACGGCGCCCTAGAGTACGACCTGGCGCGCGCGATCTACGAGGCGGCATCGGTACTGTCGGCAGGCGACGTGATCCTCGTCGAGCAACAGGTGTACGGGCCGGGCGAGGAGTTCCTGCCCGCCACGTGGGACGAGGGCGCACGCGCGGCGATTGCCGAGGCCACGGCGGCGGGCGTCGCGGTGGTGGTGCCGTCGGCCAACGGCGCCGTCGATCTGGACCACCCCGCCTACGAGGGTGCCTTCGACATCGACACCGGGGCGATCCTCGTGGGCGGCGGCTTCCCGCCCACCTACGGCGAGCCGCGGGCCTGGGCCGGGAGCGACTACGGCGAGGGCGTACACGTGCAGGCCTGGTTCACCGACATCGTGAGCGCTGGGGGCTCGCCGTACACCGACCTGTACTTTCCCGGCGGCGACGAGCGTCAGGCATACACCGCGGTGTTTGGCGGCACCAGCGGCGCGGGCGCCTTGGTGGCGGCGATGTGCGCGGTGGCGCAGAGCGTGTCCATCGCCACGCGCGGGGCGCCCTTGTCGCCGTTGGAACTTCGGGCGGCGCTGGTGGCCACGGGCAGCCCGCAGTCCGGCTCGGTCCCTATCGGCCCTCAACCCGACTTGCGTCGGCTGCTGCGCAGCTTCGCGGTCCCCTAGTCCGCCGTTCTGCGGGTTCAAGGCGGGCCACCGGCGCCCGATAGCGAACGTCGCGCGCTCGCGCTCGTGCGGCGGTCGTCCACTCGGGAGGGATCTGCGAAGTGTCGGGCTAGCGCCGCTTCGCGTGGTCCATGGCGCCGCTGATCACCGAGCTCGTCTCGGCGCTACGCCGGATCTCGGAGATTTGCCCCGGGTCGAGTTTGAGTCGGTAGATCGCGTGATCGGGACCGTGCTCGAGCACGGTCGCCTCGCATTGCACCACCATCGTGCCGTGGCGCAGCACCATCAGGATCGGTGCCTGGAAGGGCAGTGGCCTGTCGCTGGTGCGGAGGGTGAGCGTGCAGGCGAGCATCTGGCCGTAGGCGTCGAGGGCGAAGGCGTCGACGCTGTTCCAGCAAACGTCGAGGTAGCTGTTGCCGCGAAACTCGGAGAGCGTCCAGTTGGGATCGTCCAGGTGGGCGGCGGTGGGCGGGGCGGGAGCCCGTCGTGTGGTGTCCGGCACCGCCGACTGGAGGGCCGGCGTGTGGACTGGCGGGAGGGTCGCGTCCCGCACGGCGCGGGGTGGCGGCGGATCGGGCGGCAGGCTGTGTCGGCTCGCCGGCCGAGTGTCTTCCACCAGCGGCTTCTGCCCCGGCGGAGTGGTGACGCGCTGCGCGAACGCGGTGTCGCTGGGGGGGGTGCGCGGGCCCTCGAACTCGGGGGCGGACGTGTCGTCAAAGGTCCGCTTGATCGCGGACTTCAAGGCCTGGCGCATCGCGACGCGCCCGGAGCCCACCTCCCGGATGTCGCTGTTCGTCCAGGTGTTGGAGCCAGAGCGCCCACCGGCGCC
>VGRE01000319.1 GCA_016875435.1 Deltaproteobacteria bacterium
GCGCGAAAGAAACTCTGCGACGACAAGGTGGACGCGGAGGGTTGGCTCGAGGTGCATCGCGTGGCGCACCGCCTCGGGCTGCGCTCCAACTGCACCATGCTGTTCGGCAGCATCGAGACGGTGGAGGAACGGGTAGATCACATGATTCGATTGCGGACGCTCCAGGACGAGACCGGCGGCTTCCAGACCTTCATCCCCCTGCGTTTCCACCACGAGAACAATCGCCTGCGCAAGCTCCGCGAGCCCACGGCGGCCGACACGCTGCGCACCTACGCCGTGTCGCGATTGATGCTCGACAACATCGACCACGTCAAGGCCTACTGGGTGATGCTGGGCCTACCGCTGGCCCAGCTCTCGCTCGACTTCGGGGTCGACGACATCGACGGCACCGTCCGCGAGGAGCGCATCTACCACATGGCCGGAGCCCACACGCCCCAGGAGCTGGGCCGCAGGGACATCATCGCGCTCATCCGCGAGGCCGGGCGCGTGCCGGTGGAGCGCGACACGCTCTACAACGTCGTGGCGGAGGCCTAGATGATCCGCGTTGCTTGCGTGGGCTACACCAACGCATGGCCGCTCACGCGGCACCTCGATCCCGCCCTGTTCGACGTGATTCCTTGCGTGCCCAGCGTGGCGGCGAGGCTGCTCGCCCGCGGCGAGGTGGACGTGGGGCTGGTTCCCATCGCGTCGCTATGCGACGGCAACGTCGACCTGCGCATCGTGCCTGGCCTTGCCATCGGCTGCGATGGCGACGTCAAGAGCGTCTTCCTCGTGGGCGAGCGCCCGCTGGCCGAGTGGACCGAGGTGGCGCTCGACGGCGAGAGCCGCACCTCGGTGGTGCTCGCGCAGATCCTGCTCCGGGGGCCGCTCGGCCGCCCCGACCTGGCCATGCGTCCCGTCGACCCGGGGACGGGCGCCTTCCACGCGCAGGGCAGCACCGGGGCCGTGGTGATCGGCGACGCGGCGCGCAACCTGCCTGCGCGCCTCTCGACGGTGATCGACCTCGGCCGGGCCTGGCGCGACTACACGGGACTGCCCTTCGTGTTCGCCGTGTGGGCCGGTCGCCCCGACCTCGAGCCGGCCGCCATCGAGGGGCTGCGGCGCGCGGCCGAGAAGGGCCTGCCCGAGCGGGCCACCGCGCCGGCCGCCGACCGGACCTACCTCACCGAGCACATCCGCTACCAGCTCGACGACCGCGCGATCATGGGCCTGCGCCGCTTTGTCGCCATCGCACAGGACGCCGGCCTGCTCGGGCACGGCCACCTGTCGCTGTACAGGCCCGCCGCGCGCGCCCAGGCCCCGCGGCTGCACCCGCTGTTGTCGCAGGCCTTCGCGGCCCGCACCGCGGCCCCGGGGGTCGTGCGACTCCGCCTCGCCCAGGGCCACGCGCCGCTGGTGGCGCCTACCCGCTTCCCGCCGGGGGCGGGCGCCAGCACCTTCCTGCGCGCCGTGGCGCGGGCGCGCCTGGATCAACCGGGACAGGCGCTGGCCCTGTCCATTCCACTGGAGGCCGACGACCACGCCCTCGGCGTGGCGCAGGCCGCCCTCGCCGCCGGGGTGGACGAGCTGTGGCTGGAGGGCGAGGCGCAGCTCGGCGACGTGGAACATCACGTCCGCGCAGCTGGCTTTCTGCCGGAGCGCGTGGCGGAGGGGCCCTAGCGTGGTTGTCCCAAGCTTCGTCAACGCCCACACTCACCTCGAGCTCCCGCGGCAGGACACGCCGCCCGGCGAGGGGCTCGTGGCCTGGGTCCGGGCCCTGCGCGCGGGCCTGCCGGCGTCGCGCGAGGCCTTCGACCGGAACCACGACGAGGCCCACCGCCTCGGCACGGCAGCGGTGATCGACGTCTCCAACAATGGCTTCCGAGGGCCGCTCCCCGGCTACTATCTCCACGAGGTCCTCGGGCTCTTCGAGCGCGAACCGGTCCCGCCCCGGGCCACGCCACACGCGCTCTACTCCACCGGCATCCGGCGACTGCATGCCTGCGAGGCGAGAGCGGAGGAGGAGGGCCGCCACTGGTCGATTCACATCGACGAGGACGCCGCCGAGACCGACTTCACGACCCGGGGCGAGGGCGCGTGGGCCGACTACCACCGCGAGCTCGGTCGCGACCTCGCGGGCTACCGGGTGACGGGCTTCCGGCCGGTCGAGTTGCTCGACATGGCGCGACTGCTCACGCCGAGGAGCATTCTGGTGCACTGCACGTTGTCGCGGGAGGTCGACATCGACCTCATCGCGGATCGGGGGGCCGCCATCGTGATCTGCCCCCGGTCCAACCTGCACATCACCGGGCGACTCCCCGACGTGCCGGCGATGATCGCGCGGAAGGTGCCGGTAATGATCGGCACCGACTCGCTCGCCTCCTCGCCCGATCTCGATCTCCTGGCCGAGGTGGCCGTGCTGCGGCGGGCCTTCCCGCAGATCCGATTGTCGTACTGGCTCGACTGCCTCACGCGCGTGCCGCGGGAGTTCCTGTACCTCGCGCTCCCCTCCCGACTGGAGTTCGACGTGGCCGACCTCGAGACCCTATTCGACGGCACCTCCTGGCCGCGCCGGTGGCTGTCATGAACGCGCTGCTGGCGTACGGGCGGATGATCAAGTTCTCCCACTCCATCTTCGCGATGCCCTTCGCGCTGGCGAGCGCCCTCATCGCGTCGAGAACGGCGCCCGTGGGCTGGCAGGCGTGGGCGCTCGTCGTGATCTGCATGGTGGCGGCACGATCGGCAGCCATGGGCTTCAACCGGCTGGTCGACCGTCACTTCGACGCCGCCAACCCTCGCACCGCGAGCCGCGAGATCCCAACGGGCGCCGTGAGCGTCAGCGCGGCGCGGGCCTTCATTGGCCTGAGTTCGTTGGTCTTCGTAGCGGCGAGCTTCGCGCTCCACCCGCTGTGCGGCTACCTCAGTCCCGTGGCCCTCGGCGTGGTGCTTGGCTACTCCTATGCCAAGCGCTTCACCTCGCTGGTCCACCTCTGGCTGGGGGTCGCGCTCGGACTGGCCCCGGTGGCGGCGTGGATGGCGGTCACCGGCGAGGTGAGCGTCGTGGCGCTGTTGCTCGCCGGCGCGGTGGCCACCTGGGTGTCCGGATTCGACATCCTCTACTCGTTGCAAGACGAGGACTTCGACCGCGGCCGTTCGCTCCACAGCATCCCCGCCGCGCTGGGGCGCGTGGGCGCCCTCTGGGTGAGCGGCGGCCTGCACCTCGGCACCGTGGTCCTGCTCGCGGCGCTCCCCCAGCTCGCCCCGCTCGGATGGCCGTACTGGCTGGGCTGGGCGGCGATCACCCTGGTGCTCGCCTACGAGCACTACCTCGTCCGGCCGGACGACCTCTCCAAGATCGACAAGGCCTTCTTCGATCTCAATGGCTACGTGTCGCTCCTGTTCTTCGTGGCGGTCGCACTGGGCTAGTCCGGCGCACGTGGCCTCGGCCGCCTTGCGACGAGAGTCCGGACGAGCCATAGAAATCTCGCGCCGCCGGTGTTGCCAATCTGCGCGGACGCGCTAGCAGGGCGCCGCACCGGATTCACTCATGGCTCGTCCTCGCAAGTCTCCTCCCGCTCCTGCCACCCCCGCCCAGCGCCTCGAGGCCATCCGGTCCGAGGTGGGCAAGGCTCCCGACCAGGAGGTCGCCGAACGCGCCGGCGTCGACGTCGCCGAGGTCAAGGCCTTCCGCAAGGCCAACGGTATCGACTCGTTCCGCCGCTTACCGCCGCCGCGCACCGGGAAGGCGGCCGCTCCCGCGGCCAAGGACGCGGGCCAGCGCCGTCGCGTCGTCCGGCCGGCCAAGGTCGAGGCTGCCCCCGTGGCGGCCCCGGCCGCGGCCCAGAGCGTCGCGGCGACCGTGGCCGCCAAGCTCGCGCCGCTGCGCGCGCGCCTGGGCACCGTGTCCGACGACATCATCGCCGCCGAGGTCGGCCTCACCCGCACGCAGGTGGGCGCCTACCGCCGCGAACACGGGATCGGTGCGTACCAGGGCTTCAAGTTCAAGGTGGGCGAGGCCCCCGCGAAGAAGGCGGCCCCCGCGAAGAAGGCGGCCCCCGCGAAAAAGGCGGCCCCCGCGAAAAAGGCGGCCCCCGCGAAAAAGGCGGCCGCGCCTGGACTCGCCCTCTACACCGACATGCTCGGCACCGTGCCGGACTCCGAGATCGCAGCCATGGCCGAGGTTTCCCGTGAAGACGTGGCCCGCGAGCGCGAGGCCCGCGGCGTGAAGCCCCACCAGAACGACCGCGCCCCCCGGGAGGTGGCCGCGAAGGCCAAGGCCGCCCCCAAGGCCGCCCCCAAGGCCGCCCCCAAGGCCGCCCCCAAGGCCGCCCCCAAGGCCGCCCCCAAGGCCGCCCCCAAGGCC
>VGRE01000320.1 GCA_016875435.1 Deltaproteobacteria bacterium
ACCCGGAGCTGGCTGGCCCTGGCGCGGTCGAGCGCGGCGCTGCGCACGGCCACGTCGGCCTCGGCGGCCATCCGGAGGGCATCGGCCTGCTCCAGCGCGATGCGGAACGGGCGGGGATCGAGCAGGATGACCTCGTCGCCCTTCGACACGGACTGTCCCACGCGCGCGGGGACGGCCAGCACCGTGCCGGCCACCTCGGCCCCCACCTCGGCCTCCTCGGCGTCGAGCACCTCGCCGTCGAGCGTCACCCGGATGGTGGCCGGGCCCTGGCTCACCTCGCCCACCACCACCGGCAGGCTCGCCGACTTGGGCGGAGGCGCGCCGTTGCTACAGGCGAGGGCGAGGAGGAGGGGAAGCACCGGGCGCGAGCTATCCCGCTGCCGCCGGACGCCGACTCGTGACGCATCTGGTCGCGACATCCGTAGCAAGACGTCTTGCAAGCCGGTGGCCGGGTCGTAGGCTGCGCCGAGCAAGGCGTCTCACGATGTCGAGGCGCGCGACGCGGGCCGAGGTCATGTTCTTTCCCGGCCCCCAGCGGTCTCGACTTCGAGAAGCCGTGGTCGGAGTAGGCCCGACTTCATCCAGGGTCGAGCCTTCGCCGCCTAGAACTGCCTGACCAACTGCAACTTCCCGTCGTACAAGCGCCGGATGTCGTCGATCCCGTACCGCATCATCACCATGCGGTCGAAGCCCATCCCGAAGGCGAAGCCCTGCCACTCGTGCGGATCGAGGCCGCAGAACTCGAACACCCGCGGGTGTACCAGCCCGCCGGGGATGAGCTCGATCCAGCCCTGGTGCTTGCACACCGAGCAGCCCCGGCCCTCGCAGAACACGCACTGCGCGTCGAGGTCGAGCCCAGGCTCCACGAAGGGGTAGAACGCGGGGCGGAAGCGCACGGGGACGGGCCGTCCCATGATCTTCGCGACCAGCGTCTCGAGGGTGTGCTTGAGGTGGGCCACCGACACGTGCTTGTCGACGAGGAGCCCTTCCACCTGGTTGAAGCTCGCGTGGTGCGTGGCGTCGATGGTCTCGTTGCGAAACACGCGCCCGGGCGCGATGATGCGCAGGGGCGGCTTCTGCGACATCAAGGTTCGGATCTGCACGCTGGAGGTGTGCGTGCGCGGGATCTCGCGCTCGGTGGTGTAGAAGGTGTCCCACACGTCGCGAGCGGGGTGGTCCTTCGGGATGTTGAGCGCGTCGAAGTTGTGGAACTCGTCTTCGATCTCCGGGCCGCTGGCCACCGAGAAGCCGAGGCCGGTGAAGTGGTCGATTACCTCTTCCAGGAGCAAGGTGATGGGGTGGAAGCGCCCGATGTCTCGCGAGGTGGGACTCGGCGCGGTGACGTCGATCCAGCCGGCAGCGAGGCGCTCCGCCTCGGCGCGAGCCTCCAGCATCGCCTTGCGCGAATCGAGTCGCGACTGGGCCTCGTCTCTCAGCGCGTTGACCTTCTGCCCAAAAGCGGCGCGGTCGGCCGGGGTCAGGGCGCCGATCTCCTTCATCAAGCCCGAGATCTCGCCCTTCTTGCCGAGCAGGCGCACCCGCGCCTCCTCGAGCGTGGCGAGGCTGTCGGCGGCCTCGATCGCCGCCGCGATCTGGGCGCTGTCGATCATCCCTTCCTCTTGAGCTCCGCGTCGATGATGGCCTTGAATTTCTCGAAGGGCTGGGCCCCGCTGATGAAGATGCCGTTGATGAAGAAGGCGGGCGTGCCCGACACGCCGACCTTGCGGCCGTCGTCGAGGTCTTTCTGGACCTCAGCCTCCATCGCCGGGTCTTTCCGGCACTCCTCCCAGCTCGCGATGTCGAGCCCGGCCGCCTTGGCGATGGCGAGCAAGTCGGCCTCGGCGAGTGACTGCTGGTCTTTCATGATCGCGTCGTGTACCGGCCAGTACTTCTCCTGCTTGCCCGCGCAGTTCGCCGCCACGGCGGCAGGCACGGCGCGGGGGTGGAAGTCGAGCGGGAAGTCGCGGAAGACGAGTCGCACCTTGCCGGCGTACTCCTTCTCCACGCGGTCGAGCGACTCGCGCGCCTTGCCGCAATAGGGGCACTGGTACTCGGCGAACTGGATGATGGTGATGGGCGCGTCGGCCGGGCCCACCGAGGGGTCGTCGTCGACCGACACGTCGAGGCGCGGCACGTCGGGGAAGGGCAGCTGCACCGTGGCCTTGTACTTGCCGCGAAGCTCCGCGATGTAGGCGCTGTAGCGCTCGCCGGCCTTCTTCTGGCCCACGGCGGCCTCGAGCGTGGGACGCGCCTCTTCCTTCGGCTGCCCGCGCAGCTTGCGCTGCAACATCTGGTAGGCCTCGTCGATCTCGGCCTCGGTGGCCTTCGCCACCTTGTCGCTCACCTCTTTCTTGAGCAGTTCTTCCACGGCACCCAGCTTCTGCGCCCTGGCCTCGGCCTCGAGAATATGCTCGTCCATCGCCGACTGCGCGGCCTGGTACTCGGCGTCGTAGCGCCCCATCATGTACTCGGCGAGCATCTGGTTGAGCTGCGGCTTCATCGGCCCGGTGACGTCGTCGTAGGAGAGCTGCCCACCCTGCCAGTAGGCCACCACGTCCATGCCCTCGGCCGCCCAGGCCGGGGCCACCAGCGCCGCCGGCGCGGGACCGGGCGCCGCGAGGATCTCGGGTTCCGCCCCTTCCTGCGAACAAGCGGCGAACAAGGTAATTAGCAGCGACATCTGGACTCCAGGGGTGCGGCGACTAACACGCTCGCCCGCTTCAACCCTCCGTGCCGATGGGATCGGGAAAGCTGCTGACACCGAAGCGATTGCCGTCGGGGTCGCGACCGTAGAGCGTGTAGTCGCTGCGGCCGTCGTAGTAGGGGCCCAGGCGCGCGCGCCACTCGCCGGCCGTGCACGGTCGCGACGCAAACACGATCACGCCGTTCTGTCCCCGGGGCCCCCGCTCGAACATGAGAATCACACCGTCGGCGTCGAGCCAGATGGCGCGAATCCCGCTGTCGTCGTGAGCCCGCCGCAACTCGGGTAGGCCGAGCATCGCAGCGTAGAAGGCAGCGAGTGTGGCGGGATCGGGACCAAGGACCGCGAGGTGGTGGAGTCGCACGGCATCCGGGGGGAGGTGCACGTGGTTTATGCTAGCGCCGTGGAAGCGGAACGTGAGATGCCGGAGCACATCGGCAACTGGCGCGTGCTTCGCACGCTCGCGCGCGGCGGCATGGCCACGGTCTACGCGGTGGCCGACCCGGAGTCGGGGGAGAGCTTCGCGGTCAAGCTGCTGACCCAGCCCGGGGCCAGCCAGGCACGGCTGGTGCAGGAGTACCGGGCGCTGGCGCGCATCGACCACCCGAACATCGTGAGGGTGTTTCGCTACGGCTCCACCCCCGAGGGCCAGGCCTACGTGCTGATGGAGCTGCTCGACGGCGTGGCGGCGCAGGTGCGGGCCAAGGCCATGGGCCGTCCCGGGGAGCCCGCGCGCACCGCGGAGGCGACGCGGATCGCGATGCACGTGGCCGTGGCCCTGGGCCACTTGCACGCGCGCGGCATCGTGCACCGCGACCTGAAGTCGAGCAACGTCCTCGTGATGCCGAATAGCACGGTGAAGCTCCTGGACTTTGGCACCGCGCGGCTCCTCGACGCCTGGGAGCCCATCACCCAGCTTGGCGAGTTCGTGGGCACTTTCGCCTACGCCTCGCCGGAGCAGCTCACCGGTGGCGCCGTCGATGCCCGTAGCGACCTCTACTCCCTGGGCGTGCTCCTGTTCCGCATGCTCTGCGGGAGACGACCCTTCGAGGCTGATAATCCTCACGAGCTCGCGCGGCTGCACCTCGAACAGCGCCCGCCCGACCCCCAGGTGCTGGTGCCCTCGCTATCGAGCGAGCTGTCGCACCTGGTGTTGCGCCTGCTCGCCAAGCTCCCCGCTGATCGTCCCGCCGACGCGCGGCGCGTGGCCGACCAACTCGCTGCCTTCGCGGCGGATGGCGGCCAGCGGCGCGGCGTCGGCTCCGCGCCCTTTCTCGGTCGCGACCGGGCATTTGCTGCCGCCCAGCGCTTTCTCGCCCAGACCACGCCCGGCAGCGCCCTCTGGGTGGCGGGCGAGGCGGGCTCGGGGCGCCGGGCCTTCATCGAGCTAGTGGCCGAGGAGGCGGCGCGCCGGGGGGCGCGCGTGTTGCCGCTGGCGAGCGACGACGACGCCTTCCGGCGCCTGGTGTCGCTGGCGCGCGACACGCACTCGGCGCTCCGCGGCGCCGGGGTGGACGTCGACCCGGCCACGGCCTTGCCCAGCCCCAGCACCATCGAGCAAGTGGCCCAGAAGCTCGCGGTGAGGGCGCTCGCCGAGAATCG
>VGRE01000321.1 GCA_016875435.1 Deltaproteobacteria bacterium
CTGCGCTGGCCCTGGGGGCCGACGCCGCGTCCTCCGCCGTGGCCCACCTCGCGGCGGCCTGGGGCCCCGAGCCCGACGCGATCGTGGCGCGCATCGTCCCGCAGCTCCGCACCCGAGCGGCGGCGGAGGCCCTGCTCGCGTGGTCGCGTCACCTGCCTCACACGGCGCGGCTCCTGCGGGCCGTCATCCCCGGGATGGCACGTTAGGTCCGGCGCGCCCCGAGAGAGGATCGTAGATGTCGGAGAAGCTGAGCACCTGGTGCCGGTCTGGCGAGTGCATGGCTGCGCTGGTGGCCACCGTCGGTGGCGGGCGCGTGGAGGCGCTCGTCCCGAACGGCGACGACGCGATGGGGCGCCATGGGGACTGTGGCATCTGCACCGGCAGCGCCGGCGCCGCGGCGGACCCGCGGCGTCTTCACCGCCCCCGCCGTCGCACCGGCAGCACCTGGGAAGAGATCGACTGGGACACGGCGATTAGCGAGATCGCGACGCGACTGAAGGACATCCGCAAGCAGTCTGGCGCCCGCGCCATCGCCACCTACGCCGGGGCCCCGGTGGGCACCCACAGCCGGGGCCTCGCGCGCACGCTGGCCTTCTCGCTGGGCCTCGGCACGCCCAACCTGTTCTCGCCGCTCTCGCAGGTGGGCGGCCCGTGGTTGCGGGCGAGTGAGCTGGTGCTTGGCCATCCGGCCTCCCTCCAGGGCGACATCGGGCGGGCTCACTACGTGTTGTTGCTCGGCGCCAACCAGGAGGCGCAGGGCTGGGGGCCGATGCAGGCCGGTCGCAACTGGGCGGCCGACCTGACCTTCTCGCGCAAGACCAAGGGCACCAAGGTGATTGCGGCCGATCCGCGGCGCACGCCCATCGCCGCCGCCGCCGACGTGCACCTGCGCATCCGCCCGGGGACCGAGCTGTTCATGCTGCTCGGGATGATCGACCAGATCTGCAAGAACAACTGGCACGAGTCGCAGTACGTGCGCGACTTCTGCCGGGGCTACCCCGAGCTGGTGGCGGCCGTGGCGCCCTGGACCACCGAGCGTGTCGGCGAGATCTGCGGCGTCAACGGCGACGAGATCGCCGGCGTGGCGCTGAAGTTCAGCCGCGCGGCGATGGCGGTGGCTCACCGCTCGCCGCAGGCCTTGCAGAGCGAGCATGGCACGCTCACGGCGTGGGCGATCATCGTGCTCCACGCGATCACGGCGAACTTGCTGCGCCCCGGCGGCCTGTACGAGAACAAGGGCGTGCTCGACATCCACGCGGTCGTGAGCCAGTTGCCCACGGCAAAGGCGCCGCGGACGCGCGTGGGTGACTTCCCCTTGCTGTGCTTGCAGGCCCCGGGCGCGCTGCTCGCCGACGAGATCGGCGTGCCGGGTGACGGGCAAGTGCGGGCGCTCCTGAGCGTCCACGGCAACCCCGCGCGAGAGCTTCCAGGCGGCGAGCGCCTGCGCGCCGCGCTCTCCGGCCTCGATCTGCTGGTTGCCATCGACATCGCCGACCACGAGACGACCGCGATGGCGCACTACGTGTTGCCGTCTACCCACCCCTGGGAGCGCGAGGACCTCCACCTGCACGACACGAGCATCCTCCCCTACCGCTCCACCGCGTGCACGCCGGCGCTGGTGCCGCCGCCGGGCGAGGCCCGGTCGGAGGCCGACATCCTCGCCGCGCTCTTCCGCGCCGTCGGACCCACCATCCGCGGCGGCGTTCACGGCGCGCACCTCCGCGCCCTCGGCGCCTACCTGGCCGCGACCGACCTGGCGCCCTGGGAGGAGCGGCTCCTCGCCCACAGCGACACCGTCGACCTGCCGACGCTGAAGTCGTCGGGGAGCTGGTGGGGTGGCGAGGTCGACCGCGCCACCTGGCGGGTGACGACGCCCAGCGGCAAGATCGAGCTGCTTCCCTCCGAGATCGCCGAGGCGCTGCGCGGCCTCTGTCCCCCGGCGGCAAGCGGGGGCGACAAGTGGCTCCTGGCCTCCGCCGCGCGTGACGCGGCCACTCGCCCCTTCGACCGCCGGGGCGACCCGGGCGTCACCCTCCACCCCTCGGCTGGCTTCGCCGAGGGCGAGCGTGTTTGTGTCGCGACCGTGGCGGGTATGGTCGAGGCCATCGTCCACCTCGACGACACGCTCCGCGACGATGTCGTCGACCTCCCGGCCGGCTACGCCGTCGACGCGCTCGCGCTGGTGCCGACCGACCGCCTGGACCCGCTGTCGGGCTGCCCGGCGATGTCGGGGTTGTCATGCCGGGTGGAGCGAGCCTGATCGTCCTCGCCGGGCCGGCGCTTCTCGCCTGCGCCGCCGTTGCGCCGGCGCCCGAGCGCCCGCGCGTGCAGGCCCCGATCGACGCGCGCGAGGCGGTGACGCCCGAGGCGGGGGCCCAGGGCGTGGCCCCCAGTGGTGGCGTGGTGGGTACCTGTGCGGGCGCCACCTGGGTGGAGCTCCAGGACGCCAAGGGCGAGGTGCTCGGCCGCGTGCAAGCTCAGCGAGGCTCGTGGTCGTTTTCAGAGGTGTCGCGACCGATAACGGTGCTCAGATATGGCTGCGACCCGGATGGCGACGGCATCGTCCTGGCCGCCGACGTCACGATGCTCGACGCGGCCCGGCTTCCTGAGCGGGGCACCATCCTGGTGCTGATGTCCTCACTCGATGGTGGGTGAGCCGCCCTCGGCGCCGCTCTCCACGAAACCCACGACGGTGTCGAGGGCCTTGCCCGAGAGGGCGTGGTGGCCGTCGTTCACCTGCACGCTGGCGGCGGTCCGGCGTCCGTCGTCGGTGGTGACGTTCTCGTGCACCGGCAGGTCGAGCGTGGCCTGGCCGTAGTCGTCGAGCGTGTCGCCGGCGCTGGGGATCGAGGCCGCGCGCAGCACCGCGTGCAGGCTCTCCGCCGGCACCTGGTCGTCGTCGACGCCGTGGACGACGAGCACGTGCTTCGGCGTGCTCTCCGGCTCGCGCAGCATCGCCTCGGCGCTGAGCGCCGGGTCGACCGGCCCCATCCAGAGCTGGAGGAAGTTCACCACCGGGTGCCAGCGGTTGAGGTTGCTGTCGGCGAAGCTTTTCTGGAGCGCGTGGGCGACGTCCGCCGGCGCCGTGCGCTGGGTGAACTGGTGCCCGAGGCGGCCGGCGGGGTTGCCGAGCACGCCGCCGCGCGTTTCTTTCGAGAGCGCGAGGAAGGGCACGCCGGCGTCGGCGCCGGCGCCCTCGCCGATGAACCACAGCTCGTCGGGATCGAAGCCGAGTTCGGGGCTCTCGAGCGCGAGGCGCGCGAGCGAGAAGAGGTCGGCGTAGGCCTGGAGCATGTTGCCCCGCCAGGCGTTGGGCGAGTCGGTGGCGAACCAGGCCGCGGCGGGATCGTCGCTGGTGGCGCGCTCGCCGTTCTGGGGCAGGTCGAGGGCGATGGTGGCCACGCCCTGGCGGGCGAGCTGGTCGGCGAGCCCGCCGACGTAGTCCTGCGCGGTGCCCCCGTGGTCGCCCTGGAGGACGGCGACCGGCCAGCCGGAAGCGGGCGCCTCGCCCGAGGGGTAGGTGACCACGGCGCAGGCCTGCATGGTGCCACGCACCTCGGGACGGTAGCTCGAGCTGTACTGCACGCCGCCGCCGTCGGTGAAGCCGGGGATCGACACGAGGGCGTGGTACTCGGCGGCGGTGCCGCCGCCGCAACTCCGACCGCAGGGAGAGTCGGCGCAAGTAGCGATCTCGTCGACCCGCACGGTGGTGCTCTCGCTCATCACCACCTCGCGGAAGTAGTACACCCAGGCGAGGGGGTCGCCGGTGGAAAACACCGTGGCCGCCACGATCTCGCCGCGGGTGAGGCCGGCGGTGTCGACGTAGTCGCGAAAGGGGGCGAACATGTCGTAGGCCACCGCGTCCGTCGCGTCGTCGGGCCGCTCGTCTTGCATCAGCACCTTGAAGTCCTCGTCGCGGAAGACCTCCTCGCCCGACTTGCTCTCGATGCCCTTCGTCAGCCACACCGCGTAGGTCTGGTTGGGGCGCAGTGGGTAGCCCTCGTAGGTGGTGACCGCCACCCAGTTGGGGCAGATGTACCGGCCGCGGCTGGTGCGGGTGTAGAACTGGAAGGCGTCGAGCTCGCCGTAGTCCTCCGCGCCCTCGTCGATGCTCGCGAAGCGAATCGTCGCCTTGCTGTTGAGCACCGACAGCGTGCCGACGTCCTGCGCCCGGTTGAAGCGGAAGTACACCACCGGGTCGAGGCCCCAGCCGTAGTGGCCCTCCACGAGGTTGAGCAGCTTGTCCACCCCGGGCGCGAGCTCGT
>VGRE01000322.1 GCA_016875435.1 Deltaproteobacteria bacterium
GCGGGTGTTGCCGAAGCTCAAGATACCTCCCTTTCGCAGGCGCAGAAGCGCCGGTCAACGCGGGGCCGACGGGCAAGGAAGGAGGAAACCAGCGCCAGCCGCCGCGCCGACCGGCGCCGGGAGGAGGGAGAACTAGCCGAACATCGGGTGCTTGAGCAGCACCACGTCAGCCGTGTTGCCCGAGGGCGTCGAGAGGCAGATCGCCGCAGCGCGAAGAGTCGCGTCGTTGGTCTTTTCCACCAGTCGCCCGGCGGTGCCGCCGACTTGAAGGGCATCGCCGATGACAACCGCGGCACCGCTGTCCACGTTTGCCGATGCGTACTTGCCCGCGATCTGCACGTTGACAAAGCCAGCCGCCGTGGTGGTTTCCATGGCAATCCCGCAGATGCCCTGCACGGCATCCGCGTTCGAGCTGATGGCGCGCCGGAAGCTGAAACCGGCAAGGGATGCCTGATTGGTGGTGTCGGATGGATACCACGAGATCGCGTCGGCCGCCGTGACCGCCTCGGTACACCACAGGCGCTTCATCTCAAAGCCGTAGTCGCCGACGCCAGCGTAGTTGTCCTGCTTGAAAGCGTTGACCATGTTGGAATCCTCAGTCTAGTAGGTGTTGCCGCGGCGAACGACGCCGCTGGAGCCGAACAGCGCGATGGGCACGTTGCCGGAGCAGGCGAAGGGCATCGCCAGCACGTTCTGGAGGCCGTTGACGGGCCGCCACTCGCCCGCGCCGAAGAAGCCGTCAGGCATCTCCATCGGGCCGACGCGGGTGGCAGGCGCCCAGACCGGGAAGCAGTCCTCGGCGTCGATGACGTAGGCGCTGATCACGTTGGTCGCGGTCGTCGCACCGGAGTCGGGCATGAAGGTGTCGAGGTAGAACTTGATGCCCTGGAACACCTCGACGACCTTGCCGCCGTCGATCTCGTCCTTGGCGCCCCAGCGCTCGTAGGCCTGCATGTAGCGCTTGTAGTTGTTGCGGAAGCTCTCGCTCATCAGGCCGAACTTCTTGCCCATCGACACGGGCTTGACCCGCTCGATCTGCGACAGCATCGCGTAGACGTTGTTGAAGTTGGTGCCGAAGGCGTTGCTCAGGTCGGCGACGGCGTTGGTGGCGCCGGGCGCGGTGGCGGCCCAGGTGCCCTTGTTGAAGCCACCGACCGTGTTGGTCTGCGAGGCCTTGGCCGCCGACTCGAAGAACCCGGCGGTGCTGTCGAACCCGTTGAAGGTCGCGAAGTCAGCGAAGCCGGTGCCGGTCGCGGCCACGAGGCGCTTGCACCAGCCACGGTGGAGGATGCCGACGCAGTTGGTGGAGAGCTTCTTGACCTGCTCCTCCAGGCGCGGGCCCTTGTAGATGCGGAACTGGCGCTCGCCCATCTTCGCGGCCACGCCGCTGATAGCGAGGCCGAAGGCGATCTGGCGGCTCACGGCCAGCGCGCTCTCGTCGTAGCTCTCGAACCCGGTCTGGAAGTTGGTCGCGGCGGTGTGCTCGACCACCTGGATGTCGTTCGTCCAGCGGTCGCTGCCGTCCTCCCAGCGCTTCGGGGTCTTGCCGAGGGCGCCCTCGAACCCGGCCAGCACGCCCGGCGCGACCTTGAGCGCGTCGCGCGTCTCCTTCGCGGCCTTGATGCCGATGAGGGTGAGTGCTTCGACGTCGATTGAGGGGGTGATGGTCGCGGTAGGCATGAATGTCGCTCCGGATCAGTTGGCCAGTCGGCGGTGCTCGAAGGCGCGCACGCGCGCCCTCTCGGCAGGGGAAAGAGAGGCAAGGTACTGCGTGACGGTCCCAGACTGGTACACCTCGTCGGGGATGCCCTCGTCGCGCCGCCCGCCGCCACCCGAGGTGGCGCGGTTCATCGCGCGCTGCGAGGCAGCACGGTCGGCCACGTCGGCGGCACGCGCGTCGTCGGCCTTGCGCTTGTTCTCGGCGGCGGCGCGCTCGGCGAAGAACAGCCGGGCACCGGTGCGAGCGTCAACGCGCCAGGGTTGACCCTTGGCCACGCCCTCGTTCTCCTTCTTGAGGAAAGCAAGAAACGCCTGCTCGGTCGTGGGGTCGCGCAGGTCGGGGTACTTGCCGCGCAGCTCGTCCTCGAAGGCGTCGCGCTCGGCCTGGGCCCGCGTCGCCTCGACATCCTTGAAGATGTCCAGCACCCCGGTCGCCGCCGCCTTCCGCGCCTCGTGGGCCGCGAGCTGGCGCAGGCCCTCCGGCGTGGTCGGGTCGATCCTCGGCTCCGGCGCCGACGCGGCCTTGCGCGCCGACTCGAAGTTCACCATCTTCTGCAAGGCGATGTTGCGGCGCCGCAGTTCCGCCACGCCCTCGTCGAGCTTCCTTTGCTCGGCCTCCCGCTTCTCCGCCCAGGCGGCCTTCTCGGCCTCCAGCGCGTCCATGCGCGGCTTGAGGAAGCCAGCAAGCGCGCGGATCGCGGCGCGCGACTGGGGCGGCATCGTCTCCAGTTGCTCGCGCGTCAGCGAGGCGGCCAGCACCTTGCTGTCGTGCCCCTTTTCCGCGTCGTCCTTGAACACGTCCTCGACCAGCGCAGCGAACCGCGCGTGAGAATCGCCCTCGGGCGCTTGGTCAGCCTCGGCGGCAGGCGCCTCGGCTGCGGGTTGCGCTGGCTCAGTCGCGGCTGGCTCGGCCGCTGGTGCGACCTCGGCCTCGGGGGTTGTGGTTTCCTCGTTTTCCATGCCGCCTCACAGTATCAAAAAAACTGGCCGGTCGGTATGTTCGGCGCGATATTTTTTGCGCGCCTGCGTGAAACGCCTACATGTACGCCGACATCGACATTTCTTCTTCCGCGGTGGGCTCGGCGGCCGGGGGCGGCGCGGGCGCGGGAGGAGGCTTCGCGGCGGCCGGTGGAGGTGCCTTGCCGCCGCCCTGGACGAGCACGTCCTTGATCTTGGCGAGCAGGGTCTTGTCCTTCGCCAGGAGCTCGAGCGCGATGGCGAGCTTGCCGAGCCCGGCATCGTCCGAGAGCAGCGACTCGACGTCGAGGTCGTACCGCCCCTCCTGGCTGCCGCCAACCGCCGCCGCCATGGCGAGGATGTCGGCCACCGCCTTGATGATGTCGGGCGGGATCGGCTGCTCGACCTTCCCGGCCTTGATGACCTCCTTCGGGACCGGCGGCAGGTCAGCCGCCTCCTGCCCGAGCGCCTTGGCGACGGCCTTCATCGCCATCGACAGCGCGTCGATCAACTCGTTGACCGCCTTGACCGCGTAGCCACCCGGGGGCGGCATCACCGGCTCGACTTCCTCGACCTCGACGAGGCCACCCGGGGGCGGCATCACCGGCTCGACTTCCTCGACCTCGACAAGTTCTTGTTCCTCGGGCACGGGTGCTCCTCGCCGGAAAGTGACCGGCGAGTCGAAACTACACCGCGCGAGGGGGTGGCGTCAACCGGCGAGGTAGCGCTTGACCGGCCTGCCGTTCACTGCCCACCCCCCTTCCGCTCGATGGCGACGAGCCCATCGCCGCCCTGGCACAGGCACCCCTCGTCGGCGCTCGCTACCATCGTGGTGTAAATGTCGAAACACATGGCGTCGCGGGCGCTTTCCTTCTCGGCGTCGTCCCAGGTAGCGACGAGCCACGCGACCGCGCAACCGAGGACGAGCCCAAGCATGAACGTGACGAAACCATCGCTCATGGCAACACCTCCGGCACGAGTAGCCACCCGGCCGCGTGCAGCGCGGCGTCACACCAGGCCTCGGCTTCCTCGCGAGAGTCGAAACTCGGCAGCACCACGCCGCTGTAGTTGCGCGGCATGTTGCGCGTCGCCGAGTAATGCACGTCTACTTTCCACGCCCTGGCCGCGGGCTCGTAGAGAAGCGGCGTCCCGCACTGCATGCAGAAGTTGCCCGAACCAGGCCTCGCGCAGCCGTCCTCGCACCAGCGATGACCCCGCGTGACGACCCTGTGACTGACCCTCGCGGCATACATGCCGTCCTCCTCCGACAGCGGCTCGCGACGCGACACCGTGTCGCCGCGCTTCCACGGCCCGGCGAGCAACACCTCGGCCGTGCGAATCGCCCACAGCACCGATGGATCGGCCATAGCGGCGGCGATCAACTCGGCGGGACTCATGTCTCCACCACGACGACCGGCTTGCCGGGCGCCACCTCGGCCAGCGTCTCCAGCGGCGAGCGGTCCCGGCGCGTCTCGCCGCGTGGCAGGTCGATGGTCGCGCCGAACCTCGCCACGGCGCGGGCCAGCCTCTCTGGCGCGTTGCCCGGCGAGTCGGGAATGTCA
>VGRE01000323.1 GCA_016875435.1 Deltaproteobacteria bacterium
CCGTGCCCACCTCGATGCCGGTGGTCCCCGCCAGGAGCGCCGCCAGCGCCGGGTAGACCGGCGGGTGCGTGCCCGACCAGTCGCCGCGGCCGATCTCCAGCGCGCGGACGCCCCAGTACTGCGCGTCGCCCCCGGCGGGGAGGTCGACCCCCGCGGCCAGCGCCACGGCGCCGCGCAGCAGCGCGCCCGCGACCAGCATCGCCAGGAGGTGCCGGCGCAAGCCGCCGGGGACTGGCGCGCCGCCGTCGCTCACCAGCGGGGACTATTCCGAAAGCGATGGCAGCGTCGGCCGGGCGACGCCGGGGATAGGTCGCCGCGCGATGACATGGCCCGAGCAGATCGAGGCGGCCCGGCAGGCGCTACCGCCCGGCAGCCCCGTAGATGGTCTCGAGGTCGAGATTTTGCGCCGCTGGTGGTGGGATGCCGCGGCGCCCTGCTCCGACCGGCTGGCCTGGCCGGTTGGTGCCTGCGGAGTGGCCACTCATGTCTCTCCGCTCGACGTGCTGCTGGCGCGCTCGGGGCTCGACCTGCACGCGGTGCTGGCCGCCGTGGCGATCGCCAACGCGGCGGCGATGGCGTGGGCGGCGACCGTGCTCGGAGCCTCGGGCGTGGCCGGGACCCTCGCGGGGGTGGTTGCGCTCGCGCTCTCCGTCGCGGCAGCCAGCGCCGGCGTGGGCCCGGGGGCGGCGAGCGCGTGGCTCTGGCTGCTGGCGTTCGTCGTCTGGTATCGCGCGCGGACGGGCACGAGTGTTCTTGGGCTCGCGACGGCTGCTGGGTTGACGGCGGTGGCCGGCCTCGGCGACCCGGTGTGGATGGGCCTGGCCGCCCTCACCGGCATGGCCTTCGCGCGGTCGGCGGGGCCGCGCTACCTGCCGGCCCTCGCTGTCGCCGTCGTGCTCGGGCACGCACTCGCCGCCTGGCCCGGCGCCGGCGCAGTGCCGGTGGAGTCGGCGGTCGTGGCCGGGTCGCTCCCTCCCCACTGGTTCCTGGCGCCCAGCGGACCCGTTCCCCTGCTGCTGGTCGCGCTCGCCGGGTGGCAAGCCTGGCGCGGCGACGCCGTCGACCGGGCGCTGGCCACCCTCGCGGGCATGGCCTGGGTGTGCTCGCTGGGACCGCGCCTCGTGGGCCCGGCAGGGGTGGGCGAGGGGAGCCACCTCCCCCTGGCGGCCTGGCTGGAACTGCCCGGGCTGGCCGCCTTCGAGGCGCCGTGGCGATTTGGGCTGGGTGCCGTGGGGGCCGCGCTCCTCCTGGTTGCCCGGTGGAGCTCGGGGCGGAGGATCGCAGGCGCCATCGCCGGTGGGCTGCTCCTCGGCGAGGCGGCGCTCCGCGGCCCAGCCTGGTTCCCGGCGCCCTCGGCGGGCGGGGCGACGGTCGAGGCCAGCCCTCCGGCGTGGGCCCGCGCGCTGTCGGAGCTCGGTGATGGCGCCGCCGCCGTGCTCCCGCTCTCTCCCGAGCTGCGACGCTTCGACCACGGGCTGCTCTGGTCGAGCGTACACCACCACGCCCTGCTCGACGCCCCGCGCGCCTGGTCGCCCGCCCGGCGACCGGCAGGCTGGCTGGAGGCCCTGTCCAGCGACCCCTTCCTGGGCGAGTGGCTACGCTTCGAGCGGGGCCGCGACGAGCCTGGCGACCCCACGCGCCTCAACGAGTTCCGTCACGACCCGGCCGCCCTCGACGCGCTGGTGGCCCGCGGGTTGCGCTGGTGGGTGGTCGTCGATGCGCACCACGCGGCCGAGATCCGGGGACTCGGACCCGCGAGCCGGGCGCTGATGACCACGCTGGCGGGCCCCGCGTCGGCGGCCGGCGAGGGGTGGGGGATCTGGGACCTGGCAGCGGTGGACGCCCCGCCGGCAGTCAAGGCCCCGCCGTGGCGGCTGCCGTCGACGGCGGGCCGGGCTCGTTGAGCGCGATCGACGGGCTCGACACCAGCACCCGGCCCCAGATGCCCGGGTAAATCGTGTGGAAGCGCGAGCGGGGAATCGGCGACGTCAGCGAGGCAACCACGGCGCGCCGGATGGCGGCGACGCCCTCGACGCGGGATGCGACGTAGGTGAGGAAACGTCGTCGCCAGGCAACAGCGCTCGGAACGCCGCCGATGCCCTGTTCCACGATGATGCCGCTGCGCTGCCACGGGCCGTCGGGCCGGCTGGAGACGAACGACTCCACCGCCATGCCGCGGGACAGGAGCAGGACGAAGCCCCCGCCGGGCGCCGCGAGCACCTCGGGGTCGGACGCCGTTGGCCACGAGGGGTCGACGGTCACCGACAACGTCGGCTGGGGGTCCAGCGTGAAGCTAGACCCGTCGCTGCCGGGGTCCTCGCGCGCCAGCAGTATGCGACGCTCGCAGGTGGTGGTGTCCCGGGGGCAGCGCGCGGGGTCTTGTCCCGGGGCGCCCTCGAGCAGGTAGAGCCAGAGTTGCCCGTCCACAACGATGGCGCTTGGATCGACCCCCTGCACGACCGTGCCGGCCTCGTCGTGCACGACGAGGGGCACCGGCGAGGGCCAGGTGGACGCGTGAACGGAGGCGCGTCGGACCTGGCGGGTGGTGAAGACGTAGACTTGCTCGCCTCGGCGGACCACCTCCGGGACCGAGCCGGGGTACGGGGTCCAGCCAGGGACGATCTCGAACCGCTGGCCGGATCGAGATTGTGCAAGGTACACCTCGTGTCGAGTGGGGCTCTCGCAGGGCTGGACGTCGCAAGCGTGAAAGGCGAGGAGCACACGCCCGTCGATGCCCTGGGCCTGCGACGGCAGCGGGAGCAGGGCGATGACAAACAGCAGCAGCAACCACGCTTGAGACCTTTTGTTGCAAGCCTCCAGGGGCGGAGGCGGCTGCGGGCCGGGGAAGATGCTAGGCCACGCGGGTTCCGCTGCACGCCAGCTCATCGCCATCTCGTAACCCTCGTGTTGGAGTCGCCATGATCCTTTCGACCTCGGTTCTGCTGCTTGCCATTGCGGCCTGCAACAAGGAAGAGCCGGCCAAGCCCATCGAGGCCACGCCGGCCTCAGCGACATCGGAGAGCAGCGGCGCGGCGGCGCAGACGCTCCCGGCCAGCACCGTCAAGTCGGGTTCGAGCGACGCGTGGATCGAGGGAGCCGACCAGCTCGACGGGATCGTGGCCGACGAGGTCGTCGACGACCTCGTGACTCGCGCCGAGCAGCGCTCGCTGGCCCGGACGCAGGAGGGCATCGACATCCAGTCCGCCCAGTACCATCTCGCCGCGGCGCTGGTGGAGGGCGGCGACACGCCGCTGACCAACGAGATCCTGGTCCAGCTCGCCACCCTGGAGCGGCAGGCGCTGGCCAACGAGGGCACCTTCGTGCGCGAGTTCCTCGGCGCGGCGGGGGCGTCGGGCGTGTCCCGGCTCCAGGCGATGGACACCCTCGATCTCGGTATCGTGGCGCCTTTCGAGGCCTACGCCCGCAAGCTCTCTCAGGGCGTTCGATCGCCGCCCACCTCGAAGTCGCCGCAGCAGGGCGCAGCGAGCAAGAAGTCGGGGAGCGAGCTGAGCGAGGCCGCCGCCGCCGCGCTGGCGCCCGTGCTCTTGCGTGCTCGCTACTCGCTCGCCGCCGATGGCGTGGCGGTTGATGGGTCGATCAGCGCGCTCAAGCGCGCCGTCGACCTGATCGACGCGAACGACGCGACCACCACGGCGCGCGTGAGCGAGGCCATCGACCAGACCTCGGAGCGACTCGTGCAGTTCCAGGAGCGGAAGTTCCGCACCCTGATCGAGTTGAAGGCCAGCATCCCCTCGGCCCAGTGGTTCGCGCTGCTGGAAGGCTGGTCGATCGCCGACTTCCTCGGGAGCGTTGGTGGTCCCGTTGGCGACAACGTGTCCAATACTGGCCTCTCCTCCAGCATGCTGACGCCTGGAGGCGCCACCGCCAAGGGCGGAGCGGGCATGGGGGCCCACGCCGGCGGCTCGCAGGCGGCGTCGGGGGCCGCCGGTCTGGCGATGGCTCGCGGCACCACGGGCACCGGCGGTGGCATGCAGCAAGGCGCCATGCAGCAAGGCGGCATGCAGCAGGGTGGCATGCAGCAGGGTGGCATGCAGCAGGGTGGCATGCAGCAAGGCGGCATGCAGCAGGGCGCCATGGCCAGCGGCACCACCGGCGCCCGGACCACCGGGCAGGGCGGCCAGATGGGCGGGATGCAGGGCGGCCAGATGGGCGGGATGCAGGGCGGCCAGATGGGCGGGATGCAGGGCAGCCAGATGGGCGGGATGCAGGGCA